>JAFYQR010000049.1 GCA_017559825.1 Thermoguttaceae bacterium
AGACGCCCCGTCCGCTCGCTCCGACGGCGATTTCGACCGCCGCCGCGCTTCGTTCGGGCGCCGACGCTCCCGCCGAGCGCGACGAAGCGGCGCTCAAACGTCTCGCCGTCAACTCGTTCGTTCGCCATCGGCGCTTCGGCGTCGGCGTCGTTAAGGAGCTCTCCGGCCCGTCGTTCGACCGCGTCGCGACGATTTCGTTCCTCTCCGGCGTCGGCGAAGTCGACTTGCCGCTCTCCGACCCGGAACTCGCGCTCGTCGCCGTCGGACGAAAACGATAAACGAACGACAAATGAAAACCTCAAACGCGACGCGGCGGTTCAGTTCGCTCGAAGAAAACGCCGACTCGACGCTCGCGCTCGTCGCCGTCGGACGAAAACGACGAGCGACCGCCAAACGCAAACGACGCTTTCCTTTCGCTATTTCCGCCATTTTAACATCGTCGTTCAACGCGTTCGCCTCGCCGATTTCGCGAACGCGCCTCCGCTTTTCCGCCGTCTTCGCCGCGTCGCTCTAAAAATCGAAAAAAACGTCAAAATTTACCGCCGACGCGGAAAAATGCTCTTGAACGCTTTCCTTTTTTCTTTTACTATTGCCTCGCATAGAATTTTAGGACGTTCTACCGACGCGCCTAAAAACCGACCGCCGGCGTCTTCGGGCGCCGCGCCGCGAGTCCGCTCGACCGTCGCTCCGTTTTTCGCGACGAGAGCGCCTGCCCCCGTCGGGCCGTCGACTCGCTCGAAACCGCGTCTTCTGATTCGTCGGAAAGCGTTTCGGCCCGGTTGTTAAGCGTCGATAGATTGTTTGCAAAGCGCCGCTCGCGCCCGCCGCCGTTCGACGGTCGAAGCGCCCGCGTCGCCAGAAACAAGAGTTACGGTTATGTTAAAACAGCAACAAATGCGAAAGTTTTTCCGGCGAGACCTCCGGCCTCGTCGCGACGCGAACGGTCGCTCGTCTCGTCGAGCGCTCGGTCTTTTGCGCGCGACGGCGCTCGCGGTCGCGCTCGGCGGTTTTCTCGCGCTCTCGAACGCCGAGCTCCGAGCGCAGACCCGCCCCTCGTCGCCCGAATCGAAACCCGCTTCGACCGTTCGAACGCGCTCCGCTTACGGCGCCGCTTCGACCGCTCCGAAAACGGCTCAAACGCCGACGCCCGAACGTTCCGCCGAGCGCGAAGCGTTCGACCGTTTGAATTTTCCAACGAAAAACGGGCGATGCTCGCAAAAGACCTTCGCCGCGCCGGATCGCGCCGACGCCGCGCTCCTTGGCGGCTACTTCAGCCGTCTCCTTCCGAAATCGCTGCGCGACGAAACGTTTTGGCGCTACGACAAGGAAGCCAACACGATCACGGTTTACGGGCCGGAGGCCGCGCTGACCGTCGTCGACGAACTCTTGACGCAATTCAATAAAGACGACTACGACGCTCATGTCGCCGGACAGTTCCAGCTCGTCGCGACCGCCGGTTTCGTCGAACGCGAAGACGCGCCGAGCCGCGTCGCGCCGACGTCGGGCTACGAAGCGCAAGAGCGCCGCGTCTCCGACGAAAAGACCTACGATCCGGATCGCAACGACTTCGTTCGCGTCGCCTACGACGCGGATTCGGCGATTCTTCCGCCGCAAAACGAAGCGGTCGTCTTCGGCGCCGAAGTCGCGGCCGAAAACGCGCCGACGTTCGCGCCGCCGCTCTTAGGCTCGACCGCGCCGGCGGCCTCGCGGGAAGACTCGGCGCTCGAGATCGTTTCGTATCGCTGCCTTCCGACGCGCGTCGACGAAATCGAAGCGCTCGCTCGCCGCGAGTTCTCGTCGATTTCGGAGATCGCGTTCAGCGTCGACCGCCAGCTCGGCACGATCGTCGTTCACACGAACCGCAAACTCCAGCGCGCCGTTCAAAAATACTTCGCGTCGCTCCAAATTTACCCGACGACGCTCGCGCCCGGCCAACCGGACCCGCGCGTCGCGACCGGCGTTCTGCGCCCGATCGACGGCGTCGACTCGATCGAACCGGTCGGCGACCGCGTCGCTCGCCAAGCGTTCGGCGGCTCGACTCCGGCGCCGCGCTTCGCCTCTCCGGCGGTCTCCGGTTCCGCGAACGACGTTTACGCGCCGCAGTTCCGCAAAGCGACCGAATTGCGCGAAATGCTGGTCGGGCTCTTCGGCGCTCGTTTCCAAACGCTCGAAAAGAACGCCGCCGCGGACGCGCCGTTTAGCGAACGACAAATCGAAACGCGCCGCTTCGTTAAGCGTCAAACGCCGGGCGAGTCGGAAGTTCGCGTTTGCGACGTTTCGTTCGACTCCGTTCGCAACTCGATTTCGCTCGACGGCGACGCGGCGATCTGCTCGCAAATGCTCGTTCTCCTGCGCGCGATGGACCAACCGCCGGCCGCGCCCGGCGTCGTGCGCCGTTTCATTCCGATCCAACACGGCGACTCGAACAAAATCCGTCAAATTTTCGAAAGCGGAGCGACTCCGGCCCCGACCGCGCCGCTCGGCCGCGCCGACGTCGGCGATTTCGGTCGCGAGCTCGCTCAATCGGAACTCGTTCGCCGCTTAACGACGGCGAGCGCCGCGACGCCGTTCGAACGCTTCGCCCCGTACTTCGCGGACGTCGCTCCGGCGCTTCCGGCGATCGAAACGGCGCTCGCTTCGAACGCTTCGAACGCGATTCGTCAAGCCGCCTACCAAGAGGACGGCGGACTCGGCGCACTCGGCGCGGCGGACGCTCCGCTCGGCGGACTCGGCGACTTCTCCGCGGCGGACGAAACCGGTCGTCCCGGCGTCGGCGTCGTTCAAGACTTCGTTCCGCTCGTCCTCGACGCGATCGACGTGATCGTCGTCGACAACGCGACCGACGCTGAATTCGAACGCATCAGACAAATGATCGAACAAATCGAAGAGCTGGCGAAAATCGCCGACCCGACGATTGAAGTTTACATGATGCGCCACGTCGACGGCGCGATGCTGCACGGCGTTTTGACGAAACTTTACGCGGAAATGTTCGCGACGAAACAAGGTCGCGTCATGTTCTACGCGCTGCAAAATCCGAACGCGATCCTCGTCGTCGGCTGGGGGCAAGCCTTCGAGGATATGAAGAATCTGATCGAAGTGTTCGACAAACCGATCGCCGAAGGAACCGGAACGCTGCGCGTCGTCCGCTTGAAACACGCGTCGACGACGGAAATCGCCGCGCTCCTGACCGAAGCGTTCCCGGCGCCGATCGTCGACGGAACCGGCGGATTCGCGCCGCGCATTAACGTCTTCTCCGACGTTCGCACCAACTCGCTCGTCGTCCAAGCGTCGCCGAACGATTGGCTCGAAATCGAGAAGCTCCTCGTCGAGCTCGACGTCAACACGACGTCGGCGAAGCTGGTTACGCGCGTTATTCCACTCAAAAACTCCCTCGCGGAAGATATTTTGACGACGATTCAAAACGCGATCCTCCCGGCGAAACAAGGGACGCTCGAAACCGACGCGGCGAAGTTCCCCGTCCTCGAACTCCTCTCCGTCGACGAAACCGGCCAACGCTTGATTCAATCGGGCGTCATGATGGACGTCGAAGTCAGCGCCGACGTTTACCACAATCAGCTGATCGTCAACGCGCCGGAAGACTGCATGGAGTTCATGGAAAAACTCATCGAAGTCCTCGACGTCGCGCCGAAAAAAGCGGAAATCCGCTTCTTCCAAGTGCGCCACGGCGACGCTCAAGCGATTATGCAAACGCTCCAATCGCTCCTCGCGACGAGCGACAATAACCTCGCGACGCCGACGCTCCCGCAAGCCGCGGGCGAAGAAGAAACGTTCGTTCCGGTTCGTTTCGCCATCGACACGCGCACGAACGTCATCATCGCCGCCGCCGCGCCTCGCGAACTCGCGATCGTCGACGCGCTCATCGTCGCGCTCGACGTGCAAGACGCGACCGAACGGGTCGAAGAAGTCGTCCAACTGCGCAACATTCGCGCCGACGTCGTCGCGTCGGCCATCGACGACTACCTCGCGCAAAAGCAACAGCTCGAAACGCTTTCGGAAGTCTTGACGACGTACCAACTTTACGAATCGCAGGTCATCGTTATTCCGGAATCGATCTCGAACTCGATCATCGTCAGCGCGTCGCCGGAACATATGGAGAAAATTCTCGATATGATCAAGACGTTCGACGCCGACCCGCCGCAAGTCGTCATTCAGGTGTTGATCGCCGAAGTTACCCTCACCGACCAAGAGGAATTCGGGATCGAAGCCGGGCTGCAAGACGCGTCGTCGTTCGACCGCAGCCTCATCACGAACGCCGGAACCGGCGGCGCGACCGGTTCCCCCGGATTCAACATCGTCAACGGTTCCGGCCCCGGCGAAAATATAAATTCCGGCGTCCCCGCGACGAACATCGCCGGGCAAGTCCTGAACAACTTCGGGATGGGCGCGTCGAGTTCGTCCCTCGGCTACGGCGGGTTCGTCCTCTCGGCCAGCAGCCGCTCGGTCGACGTTACGCTCCGCGCGCTCCGCGAGAAGAACCGTCTGCAAATCCTTAGCCGTCCGCAAATTACGGCGATGGACAACCAACAGGCGTTCATCCTCGTCGGTCAACGCGTCCCGCGTATCGACGGCACGACGACGACCAACTACGGCGTCCAAATGAACACCGTCGACACGCCGGTCGGGCTGATCCTCCTCGTAACGCCGCGCGTTACGAAAGACGGTCGCGTCGTGATGGAAATCGGCGCCGAAAAATCGTCCCTCGGGAACGACGCCGACGCGGTTCCGATTTACTCGCAAGACGGCGAAGTCATCAAGTCGCAGTCGATCGACACGATCCAAGCGATGACGGCGATCAGCGCCCGCGACGGCGAAACGGTCATGCTCGGCGGTTTGTTGACCTCGACGAAAGAAAAAATCAGCCGCGGCGTTCCGTACCTGTCGGATATCCCGGGGCTCGGTTGGCTCTTCCGTTACGACCAAGAACGCGAACAACGCAAAGAACTCCTGATCGTCATGACGCCGCGCATCTTGCGCACGCCGGAAGATTTCGAGGAAATCGTTCGCGTCGAAGTCGGTAAAACGAACGTCAACTTGTCCGAAGCGTTTGAAATCAACGGCGATATGGGTCTGTACGACGCCGCGACGAACCAAGGTCGCGAAACGAAGAAGACGCGCAACATCGTCAACGATTTGATGCACCCGGATCAAATGAACGAGTTGAAAGAAGGTCAGGAATACGACCCGAGCCGCGATTATAAGAAACGTTCGCAAACGACGGTTCCGACGACGAAGAAAACCTCCTCGGCGAGAAACTCCTCGACGAGAATCGCGACGCCGAGAACGACGACGAGTCGTTCGACCGAATCGCGAGCCGCCGCCGAGTCGCGACGCCCGGCGATCCCCGCCGCCTCGACCGAAAGCGACGACGAGCCGACGTTCATCTTGATGGACGACGACGATTTTGCCGTTCGCTCGACGCGACGCGACGCCGCGGTTCGCGCCGCTTCCGCCGAAAATCGCTCGACCGCGACGAAAGTCGCCCGAGCCGAAACGGAAGCGAGCCGCTCGACCGCGAAAGCGACCGACGCGAAGTCTTCGACCGCTCGTAAAACGTCGACGACGAAAGCCGACGCAGCCGAAAAACGCGCTTCCGAGTCGACCCGCTCGAAAGCGTCGGCGACGAGCGTTCGCGGCGCCGCGCCGGAAGAAAAAGAGCCGTTGTTGAAAAACCCGCGCGGTTTCGCCTTTCCGTGGATCCGCTCGAAAGCCGAAAAAACCGGCGCCTGATTGAAACTCGGGACTGCGCGAGTTCCCCTCGCCCGTCCCAACTTTTGCGCTCGACGGCGCCGTCAAACGCGTCGTCGAGTTTTTTTCGCGCGCCGCGCCCGGCGGTCGCTCTCGGCCAATTCGACGTTTTCTCGTCGCGCCCCGCGAGCGCCCGCCCGTCTCGAGTTCGCGAAACTCGTCGATTCGACCGTCTTCGCAAGCGGTCGTTTCCCTTCCTTATTCCCGTTACCGACAACGCATCGTTTGCCCCGCGTCCGCTCCCCGTCGAGCGTCCGCGTTTGGAAAGGCCGAAATGCCTCGACGCCTTCAACTTTGCGCCCTTTGCGCGCTCCTCGTTTCCCTCGCGACGACGCTCGGCTGTTCGAGCGTCGGGCCGCGCAAGTACGTCTTTTTCGGCGAACCGAAACCGGAAAAAGTCGAAATTTTTGAAGACTTTTGGTCGGACGAGTACGGCGCGTTCAAGCCGGACGACCCGTCCCTTCCGCTGCGCCGAGGGAAAGCCGGCGTCCTTCGCTTTTTCAAAAAGAACTCCTACTCGCGAGCGATCCTCGTCGACGGCACGCTGACCGTCAACGTTTACGAAGGGGACGAACCCGGAATCACGCTGACGCAACCGGACGCGCAGATGGTGCTTACGTCGGAAGAACTGAACGAAAGCCATCGCCAATTCGACAAGAAAACCGGCTATACTTATCATATTTGGCTCGACTTGGGCGAATACGACCAACCGCAAAAAACGCTTACCCTTCTTTCGATCTTCAAAGACAATAAAACCGGCGAAGCGACGCTCTCGAAACCGATCGTCGTCGTCGCGCCGGGCACGTCGCCGGAAGTCAAAGACGACGAAACGAAAGTCGCGAGCGAAGGCGCGAGCGCCGCCGAAGATTGGGCCCGCGAAGCGCTCGGCGACGACGTTGAAAATCCGATCGCCGAACTGCAAAAACGCTACTCGACCCGCGGAGAAAGAAAACGCGCCGACGAGGAAGCCAAGGGAAAAACGCGCCTTCGCGAGTCGATCCCGGTCGAGCCGTCGCGCTTGCGCTCCGACAAGAAGACCGACGACGATTACGACGTCGTCGACTATTCGGAACTCGACTCCGAAAACAACCGTCGCGCCGGATCGACCGTTTCTCTGCTGGAAAAAAACGAAGCGAAAAACGAGCGACGACGCCAAGAACTCCTCGCGCAGCTCGACGAGCGCAACGCCTATCACCGCGAGCGCCGCCGTCAAAATTTGGAGCGAATCGAAAACGGCGACCTCGACGCCCGCGCTCGCTTCGATCAAAGCGAAACGCTCCGCGCCGGGCAAGACGCCGCCGACGCGCTGAACTTCCGCGACGCCCGCCCCGACTATCGCTCGCAAACCGCCGGGTTCGCGTCCGAAATGACGAACCGCGCCGCCCGACTCTCCGAACAAGCGGCGGAGCAATACGCCAAGGGCCCGGAAAACGGCCTCCGCTCGACCGCGCCGA
>JAFYQR010000050.1 GCA_017559825.1 Thermoguttaceae bacterium
AATAATAATGACGACGACGATGATGACGACGATAACGACAGCGACGCGTTCCGCGAACTCCGTTGGGGGTATCGCGAAGCGGTCGGCGGTTTTATGGTCGACGCGAACCGCGTTCTCCGCAACGCGAACGTTCAAGAACTGAGCGCCGACGTCGCCGCGAAGATGGCCGAAATCCCGTCCGATCTGCAACAAGCGGCGGCGGAACGCAAAATTTCGCTCAAACGTCTGAACGCGTTGGTCGCCGAATGCGAAGCGAACAACGTCGAAATCCCGGAAGCGGCGCGCTGCCTCGGCGGTTTGACGGCGATCGAATACGTCGTCGCGGTTCCGGAAGAAAACGATATTTACCTCGTCGGCCCGGCCGAACCGTGGACGGTTTCCGACTGCGGAACGCTCGTCGGCAAGAAGAGCGGCAAACCGGTTCTTCGTCTTGAAGACCTGATGGCCGTTTCGAGCGCTTGGAACGGCGGCAAAGTTTCGCCGATCTCCTGCTCGATCGACCCGACCCGCGAAGCGATCGCCCGCTTGACCGCGCTCCAAATGCCGGCCGCGGAAGAAGAACTCCGCGCCGCGATGGGCCAAATGAACGTTACGCTCCAAGGCGTTCCGAGCGACAGCCGCGTCGCGAACGTCTTGGCCGCCGCGGACTATCGTATGAAACGCCTGAGTCTCGGCTTCGACGAAGCGGAAATCAAAAACTTCGCGAGCTATTTCTCGATGGTCAAACGCGGGAGCGCCGCTTACGGCCAACGCTTCTGGATGGAACCGAAATACGAAACGGTCTATCGCGACGCCGATTCGCTCGTTTGGAAGGTTTCCGATTCCTCCGTCGCCGTTCTGACCGAGCGCGAAGCTCTCGCGAAAGACGGCTCCCGCAAAGCGACCGGCAAAACCGACGCCGCCGCGAACCGTTGGGCGAAAAACATGACCCGTCGTTATAACGAACTCGCCAAGGCCGAACCGATCTTCGCCGAAGCGAAAAACTGCATGGACGTCGCGCTCGTCGCCGCGTTGATCGTTCGCGAAAATCTTGCGAAGAAAGCCGACTGCAACCTCGACGCGATTCTCGGCGGCGCGGTCGCGACTCCGGAATATATCGTTCCGGCTTCGGTCGAAGGCGACTCGCTCGTTCGCGTTTCCTCGAACGCCGTCGCGTCGGTCGCCGGCGGCGTCCTCGTCAACCCGTGGGCGACGCTCGAAAACGACGTCGAAGTTTCCGCCGAGTTGAACGACTACAACGTTACTTTCGCCGGTTCGAACTGGTACGCCGACTGATAACGGCGTTTGAACGGTTCTTCCCGTCGAACGAACGGAGAGCGGTTTCGGTCGCTCTCCGTTTTTTTGTTTCTTGAACGAAACGCCCGGCGGCGCAACCGGAGAAGGTTAGCGAAGAGAAGGGCGGCGAGTTCAAGAATATCGCCGCGAGAAAAAAATCGCTTAAAGAGACGAAAAGAAAAAACGGCGAAAACGCCCGTTCGACGCGGCGACAAGCGGGCGTTTGAACGCTTGCGACGAACGACGTTTCGGCGTCGGCGTTAATTTTTCGTCGGTTGATTCGCGGCGTCCCGTTTTTCGAGCGCGGCGAAGAGCGTTCGGCGGCGGAGGTCGTCCTCGGGAAGCGATTCGACAAACTGTCGCGCCGTTTTCAAACGCGGCGTTCCGTGTTCCAAAGTCGCGACGCTTCGGCGCGAAACGAGCGGAACGTCGACGTCGGCTCCGGCGAGAATCAACGCTTCGAGAAGTCTCGCGGCGATTTGCGGGCGGGGCGGGTCGTTGGCGTCGAACGCTTTAAACGCGTAGTAAAGGGGCGTTTCGCCGTATTCGTTGACCGGAAGATTCGGCGACGCGCCCCGTTCGAGGAGGAGTCGACAAACGTCGACGTCGCGGCTCCAAAGCGCTTCGGAGAGAAGCGTTTGTCCGTAACGATCCTGACGATCGACGTCGACGCCGGCGTCGATAAGTCCTCTCATAAGTTTAAGATACGCCGCTTTGAGCGCGCCGGTTTCTTCATTCGCGTAATCAATAATCAGCTTGCAAAAAACACGCCCGTTCGTTCCGTAAATCGTTTTCGGCCCGACGCCGCGTCGGCGCAAGACGGCGAACGCTTCGTCGACTTGGCCCTGGCGGAGGAGCGGGTGGATTTGATCGAAAATTTCCCAAGCAAGGTTTTTCGCAATTTTCTTTTGATATTCGACGGGCGGCGACACGGACGGCTCCTTCTAATTGGACGGCGCGACGCTTCGCGGCGAAGAGCGCGAAGTAAATCGAGCGATTGCAACGTCTTGGCGACAGCGGTTTGCGCGGCGCGGGTTCGCGAACGAACGACGTCGGCGGTCGGCTCGGCGCGATTTTTCGACTTCGAGCCGGTCGAACGCGGCGACGGTTTGATTTTCGTCGCTTGGTTCGCGGCGTTTTTTGACGCGGCGAGCGAGCGCGGCGCGAATTTGGGCCGCTTCTTTAGCGTCGACCTCGGACGGCGTATAAGCCGCTCCTTGCGGTAAGCGCGAAAATTTAACGGATTAAAACGGCGTCGAGCGGCGCGGAGTCGAGCGGGCGTTTTTAACGTTTGCGACTGGCTGCGTTTAGGAAACGGCGTTCGACGCGGCGGGGTTATTCGTCGAGAATCGATTCGTAAAATTCGACGAACTCTTCCGGGAGCGCGCCGTCGTTCGCTTGACGGTTGAACTCGAGGTTTTCCGCCGAATAGTCGCAAGTTTCGTATTCGTCGACGATAAGAACCGGGACGTCGGCGCCGAACTTGGCGGCGAACGCGTCGGACGCTCGGAGTCGGCGAATCGCGTCGACGAGCAGTTCTTTCATCGCGCGCTCGGCTTTTTCGGAAAGCGCGTCCCAGGCGTCTTCGTCGGCGTCGTCCGCGTCGGTCAAGCCGAGCGTTTCGACGACGTCCTGGAAGAAATCG
The DNA here is from genome assembly GCA_017559825.1 of Thermoguttaceae bacterium. GTDB lineage: Bacteria > Planctomycetota > Planctomycetia > Pirellulales > Thermoguttaceae > RUG369. The sequence goes on from JAFYQR010000050.1 coordinate 2,921, forward strand.
GGCCCGAAATCGCAGAATCCCTTCTGGCTTTGGGCGAGAAGGCAGCCGCCGAACCAACGCGCTTCCGCTTCGTCGTCGACGTCGCGGAGCGTCCGTTTGACCTCCGCTTCGGTGTTGAACCCGAGCGTTACCGTCGGCGCGGCGAGGTCGGCGTCTTCGAAGTCGAGCGCGAAAAAGACGACGTAAATGTCGTCGCGAGACCAGTTCGGAATAACCTTTTGCGCTCGGTCGCAAATCGCGGCGGCGAGGGCGGGGAATTGGGCGTTCATCGGGCTCTCCTTCGTAAAGAGAAAAACAACGGGAAAGCGACGCGTCCGGCGTCGACGGCGTTAGCTCGTCGACCTTTTGGGCGTCGACGGCTTTAGTATAACGCGCGGCGTCGAGGAAATCAAGCGTCGACGGCGCGTCGTTGAAGTTTTTTGCAAAAAAAGCCGCTCGGCGACCCGAACGGCTTTCTTTTAAACGGTTAAAACCGCAACGCTTCCGCAGACGTCCGAACGACGGCGCGTCGCGGGAGCGCGTTCAACCGGCGGCGTTAGCGGCGAACCGCTTCCAAACCGCTCGCGTTGTCGATCGCGACGTCGTAACCGGCGGGCGTTTCGAGCGTGTACGACAGCTTGCCGTCTTTCTTTTCCCAACGAATCTTGATCGAGCCGCCCGGAACCGGTTGAACCGCGCTCGCCCAAGCGAGGGCGTCGAGCTTCGGAAGGCGAATCGCGATTTTTTTCGCGATCGCGTCGACGGCGTAAATCCCGGCGACGTCGCGGTGGAAGACGCGAACGACGTGCGACGCGAACCCGTGGTCGCAGCTGGCGTGCGGCGTGTCGTTTTCCCAAAGGGTGCCGGTGCGCTCCGCCATATAGAGGTTGTACGCGACCGATTCTTCGAGGAGTTGGTCGCCGCGATTGGCCGACGCAAGGAGTTCGAGACGCAACATATTGCCGACGAAGGAGTTGGCCTTGTGAATTTCCGGATAACCGCCCTCTTTGATTCGGTTCGGGCCGAACTCGTTAAGGAGCGTCGCCCAAAGTTTCGGGTGCGATTCCGGCGTCGCGGTCTTGAAGAAGAACGCGAAATATTGGCAAACTTCGGTGCGGTCGCGCAACACTTCGAGCGAACCGTCTTCCTTGCGGACGGCATGGTCGACGAAAAATTCGCCGTCGAACGACTGTTCGATAATCTTCGCGCGGATTTTCGCCGCTTTGGCGCGCCAAGCGTCGACGCCGTAAATCCGACCCGCCGCGTCGAGCGCCGCCGCGTAAAGCATATTGCTCGGGTAGTTTACGTCTTGCATAAAGCCGCTCGACGCCGACCATTCGATGAAGACCCAACTTTCGAGCTTTTCGAGGAGCCCGTCCGAATTTTCGAACTTCTCGAAGAATTTGAAGAGCTTTTCGACGCGGGGTCGCAGGCCGTTGATCGTCGAACGGTCGGGGGAGCGGAGCGAGTATTCCTCCAACTGCGCGACGAACCAAAGCGACCAGTTCGGAATGTAAATCCCGTCGTTGTGGTCGGCCGGGTAGCACATCGGAATCATGCCGTCCGGGAGGAACTCGAATTTTTCCGGAAGTTGGTAGTTTTCGAGGAACGCTTGCTCGACGTCGGTTTTCCCGGTCAGGTCGAACGCGACGCGGGCGGTGAAGAAGCTGTCGCAGAGCCAACCGGCGCGCTCGCGGTGCGGGCAGTCCATAAAGACGTCGAGGGCGTTTTCGCGGTACGTCAAAATCGCGGCGCGGTAGATTTCTTCGAGGCGTTTGTCGGCGCAAGCGAACGCCGCTTCGCGAATCGCCGGGTGGGCGTACTCGCGGAGATAAAATTTCTTCAGCGTGAACGAGCCTTCGAGGCAATGGATTTTTGCGTAACGGGCGCAGTGCGGCTCGAACGCTTCGAGACGAAGCGACTTGCCGGAGAAAGAAATCGTTTGATTGGGGGCGCCGTCGGCGGGAATCGTCCATTGGATCGCGGAGCAAGTTCCGAGGCGGAGGAAGTTGACGTCGCTGTTTTCGGTCGCGATTTCATCGAACGTGATCGCGATTTTAGCGCCTTTGGACGCCGCTTCCAGTTCGAACCCGAAGAAACCGCAGTAGTTGGCGCCGAAGTCGACGACTTGCGCGTCCCCGGCCTTGTAAACGGAGTCGACCGCGAGCGGTTTCGCGTCGGCGTCGAACGTCGTGTCGAGGCGTTGAATTTCGTCCGAGAGAACGATTTCGAGTTCGTCGAGTTTATAGCCTTTGAGTTCCGGCCCGACGTTGACGATCGAACGGTCGCGCCAAGGATTTTCGAGCTTTTCGCGGCGCGTTACTTTGCCGGTCGGGCCCCAAGCCTTCGGCTCGATAATCGCGAATTCCGGTTGCGGAACGCGGCGCGGGAGGTATTTGACCGCCGGTTGTTCGGCGAGCCCGACGCCGTCGTGAAGAAATCTACCGAGATCGTAGACTTCGATGAACGGACGTTGGAAGCTGAAGCGTTGCACCTTTTGAAGGCGAGCGTGGTTGTAAGTCGCTTGGAACGCGGGAACGTCCGCTTTTTCGTCGGCGGAGGTCGCGGCGAGAACGTTGCCGGCGCCGTCGACGACTTCCGCTTGCAGGAACGACGGTTGGTCGAGGTGGTAATAGCTGTTCGCGTTGTAACCGGCGACTTGGATAACGACGCTGTTTTTACCCGGTTTCAGGAGGGCGCCGATTTTCCATTCGTCGACGCGGAACCAACCGTGCGGGCCGCGCGCCGGGCCGTAACCGGCGAATTCGCCGTTGACATGGATGCGCATAATCGTCGAACCGGTCGAGCGGAGAACGATATTTTTCGCCGTTTCCGCGTCGGCGACGTCGAACTTAACGCCGAAAGAGAGCGTAACGTTCATCTCTTTTTCGAGACCGAAGGCCCAAACCGGAACCGCTTTAACGAATTTCGGCGCGTCGGCGCTCTCCGTTTCCGGATTCGGCGCGGCGAAGGCGGTCGACGAAAGCGTTTCGAACGGGGCGAAACCGCCGAGCGCGCTCGCTCCTAAAAGCGTTCCGGTTTTCAAAAAGTTGCGACGGGAAAAATCGCGGTGTTGCGTCGACATAGCGCGCTCCTTTGCGGAAATAAGGGATAACGTAAAATAGCGAAAAATACGTAAAACGCGGCGACGCGCCGTTCGGGAGCGGTCGGCGTTCGATACCGTTAAGGATACCAAGTCGAGCGGCGTTTGTCAAACGTCGGAGCGCGAATTTTCAAAAATCGGCGAAAAAAGAGCGCGGCAAGGGAACGACGAGAGAAACGGCGACGGTCGCCGGCGTTAAAATGGAGGAAACGCGGCGATTGGAGAAGCGCGTCAAGGGGCGGGGCGCGGGAAGCGAACGCCGACAACCGCTCGAAGGACGCAAAAAAAACGACGCGAAACCGGGCGGCTCCGCGTCGTTCGATCGTTCGGTTAAGGCCGAATCGGCGATCATTCGCTCAAGACTTGTTCGGTCAAGCGTTCGATCGTGTCGTCGGTTTTTTCCGGCTTGTAGTTTTCGAGGTCGGCTTGCGCTTTTTCGACTTCTTCAACGACCTTGGCGCGGTCGTTCGCTTGCGCGAGGAGTTCGGCGCCGAGTTGGAGTTCGCCCGGTTTGAAGTAGGATTCGACCGGGTTGTTGCGCGAGGTTTGACGGGTCTTCGCGGCGAGTTCTTCCATCGTCAGACCGTTTTCGGCGCTCCAAACCGCGACTTGAACCGCGTTTTGGTCGAGGTCTTTATCGCCGAGCATTTCGCAGAGGACTTGCGTCGTTTTGTTGTCGGTGTAGGAGTCGATCGGAACGATGGTGTATTTGACCGTCGAGCGCGGTTCTTTTTTGCCGTGTTCGAGGCAAACGGTGCGGACCGATTCTTTGCGCGTTTTGTTCGGCGCGATCGAGAACATGCCGCCGCCGCGACGACCGCCCATGCCGCCGCCCATGCCGCCCATACGACCGCCGCCCATGCCGCCGCCGATCGATTGGTTGCCGCCG
>JAFYQR010000051.1 GCA_017559825.1 Thermoguttaceae bacterium
GCCTTCAGGACGCGCCGCCGGTCGAGCGGAAGGCGCGGGAGCGTCGGTCGAAGCGGCGTCGGACGCGGGAACCGCGGCGGAAACGGCCGGACGCGTTTGCGGAAGCCGGCGGTTTTGTCCCGCTCGCTGTTGAGCGTCGACCGGAAGCGTCGAAGCGACGCCAAGCCCGAAAATTAAAAACGTCAAAAATTCTTTTTTCATCGCAATCCCCTTAGTAGCAATCGTTAAACAGTTCTAGCGACGCGATCTCATCCGTTGCGTTCCTGAACGGTCGACGCGCCTAAGTCGAAAAACAACCGAGCAAACGTCGCGCCATATTAGATATTAAACCCGTCTTCTTTCAAAACGTTTCGTTAAAATTAAAACTTTTACAAAATTTTTTTACCGACCTTCCAACAGCCCTCGTCGCGACCGCTTTAATCGCCGCGTTCTCGAAAACCGTTAAAATCAACCCAAACGCAATGTCCGGCGTCAACGCGCTATTTTTCCGGCGGAAAATTGCGAAAAATCGTCAAATAACTCGAAGGAAACGTCGAAAAGGAAGAAAGATTTCGTCGCGATTTGAAAAAACGGCGAGTTTTAGAAAAATTCCGCTCCGGGCGCCTTGTTAAAGCGGCGATTTCGATTAGGATAAAGGGAATCGCCGTTCCGCGCGAAACGTTTTTCGCGCTCGACGCTCGCCGTCGAATCGGCCGCGTCCCCGAACGCGCTCGGCGCCGCGTTCGCTCGTCGATTTTGCGCGAAGCGTTCGAAACGCGACCGCCCAATTACCCTAAATTTCCGGAATCCCCTCGATCATGAACAAAAAAGAAGTCGTTGTAACAGGTTTCGGCGTCTTAAGTCCTATCGGAGTCGACCTCGATTCTTTTTGGAGCGCGCTCCTCGAAGGCAAAAGCGGCGTTTCGCATCTCGAATCGTTGAAGACCTCGTTGGAAAAGCGTCCGATCGGCGCCGCGGTTCCGGATTTCCGGCCGAAGGATTACGTCAAGCCGAAAAAAAATATTAAGGTGATGAGCCGCGATATTCAAATGGGCGTCGTCGCGGTCGCCCACGCTTGCCAAAACGCGCGCCTCGTCGTCGAGGGCGACGCTCGCTCGGTCGATCCGGAGCGCCTCGGCTGCATGATCGGCTGCGACCTGATCGGGCTCGAGCTCGACTATCTGCTCGACGCGTTCCAAGCCGGCGTCGTCGACGGCAAACACGATTTTTCGACTTGGGGCCGCGCCTCGATGGAAAAAATCATGCCGCTCTGGATGCTGAAATACCTTCCGAACATGATCGCCAGCCACGTCGCCATCGCGCTGGACGCTCGCGGCCCGAACAACACGCCGACGCTCGACCGCGGGTCGAGTTTGGCCGCCTTCATGGAAGCGTGCCGCGTGATCGAGCGCGGCGACGCGGACGTCATGATCTGCGGCGGCGTCGGGAACAAAATCAACCCGACGATTTACGCTCGCGGCGGCGCGTACGATTTGGCGCCGTGGACGGAAACGCCGGAAGACTTGCCGCGCCCGTTCGATAAAAACCGCGTCGGCGCGGCGATCGGCGAGGGCGGCGCCGCGTTCGTCTTGGAAAGCAAAGAATTTGCGCTCGCTCGCGGAGCCAAGCCGTTGGCGACCGTTCTCGGTTTCGCCGAAGCGCTCGAACCGACCGCGAAATTCGGGATTCAAGGCGCCGCTATTGAACGCGCTTCCCGTCTCGCGCTCGAACGAGCCGGACGCTCCGCCTCCGACCTCGGACACGTCAACGCGGACGGTCTCGGCGTCAAAGACGACGCGATCGAAGCCGCCGCGCTTGCGAACGTCGTCGGCGACGTTCCGGTCTACTCCGCCAAAGGCTCTTTCGGGAACCTTGGGAGCGGAACCGGCGCCGTCGAGTTGGCCGCTTCGCTTTTAGCCGTCGAAAACAAGACGCTTCCGGCGACGCGCAACTGCGACGAAATCGCGTCCGACTGCCCGATCAACGTCGCTTGCGGCGCGCCGCGACCGCTTGAAAAGTCGACGTTCTTGAAGGTCAACCACACGAACGGCGGCCGTTCCTTCGCGGTCGTTCTCGAAAAATAATCGCGTCGCGTCGTTTTTTCCGAAACGATCGTTTTCGACCGATAAAAACGACGTCTCGCCCCTCTAAGCCGATTTTGCCGCTAAAATTCGTTTTAACGGCGAAATCGGCGTTTTCCGTAAAAACGGAACCCCTGTTTTCAACGTCGTCCTCCTCCGACTTTACCATTTTTGTCGTTTTTAACGACCGAAGCCTTTTTTCGCTTCGGAGTCGAAACGGCGCGTTTCCGTTTGCATCGAAACGGAACGTCGCGCCGCCGACGCCGTCGCTTGAAAGACGTTATTAATAATGGGCGTTGCAAAAGTTGCCATTATCGGCCGACCTAACGTCGGCAAATCGAGCATTTTTAACTGGCTGATCGGCGAACGCGTTTCGATCGTCGACTCGGTCGCCGGCGTTACCCGCGACCGCGTTTCGTTCCTTCTCGACATTGGGCTCGACGGCGTCGACGAAAAGTATCTCGCGCCGCCGGTCGTTGAGTCGGAGGAAGAAGCGGACGACGTCGTTTTTATCGATCCGCTCTCCCAAGCCGACGACGCGGAACTCGCCGAAGAAGACGGCGCGCTCCTCGATTTTGAAGACGAAGACGCGCCGTTCGAACCGGGCGCCGACGTCGACGACGCGGAAGCGGACGACGACGAAGACGCCGAGTTCGACGAAGCGGACGAATACGAATTTGCCGAAGAAATCGATTCGACGGAAGATTCGGAAGAGTTCGACGAAGCGGAAGACGCGGGTTTTGACGAAGAAATCGAAGAGACCGACGAAGCGGAGGACGCGGAACTGGAAACGCCCCGCATTTCGGCGCGTTTGATCGAATTGACCGACTCCGGCGGGATCGGAATCGTCGACAAAGACGACCTTTCCGCCGACGTCGAGCAACAGATTCAGATGGCGATCGACGCCGCGGACTTGATTCTCTTCGTCGTCGACGCTCGCGACGGTATCGCCCCGCTCGACCAATACGTCGCGGAGCGATTGCGCAAGCTGAACGTTCCGATTTTGCTCGTCGCGAACAAATGCGACGGCGACGCGCAAGAGCTCGACTCCCGCGAGTTCCACCGTTTCGGTTGGGGCGTCGTTTCGGTCAGCGCGAAGCAAAAGCGCGGTCGCGTCCACCTGATGGAGGAGATCGAGAAAGCACTCCCGATTTCGGCGTTCTTCGACGGTCGCGGCGACAATTACGAAGACCCGGCGATGAAAATGGCGATCGTCGGTCGGCGCAACGTCGGCAAAAGCACGTTCGTCAACACGTTGGCGCAAGAGGAGCGCGTCATCGCCAGCCCGGTGCCCGGCACGACCCGCGACTGCGTCGACGTTCGCTTCGAAATGAACGGGCAAACGTTCGTCGCGATCGACACGCCCGGCTTTATGCGCCGTCGCCAACTCTCGACCGACCTCGACTTTTACGCGCTGACTCGCGCCGAGCGGAGCATTCGGATGGCCGACGTCGTCCTGATGTTCTTCGACTGCTCGCAACGTATCAGCAAAATGGACAAGCAGCTTGTTTCATTAATCGAAGAACATAACAAACCCTGTATTTTCGTCGTCAATAAATGGGACAAAATGCAGGAACACATGCCGACCGAGCGTTGGGGCGAGTACCTCCGCGAGACGTTCGCGACGATGTGGCACGTTCCGATCGCCTTCATTACCGGCATGACCGGCAAAAACGTTAGCAAACTCCTGCAGCACGCGCAGATGTTGAAGCGTCAAAGCCGGATGCGCATTTCGACGAACCGCCTGAACAAGCTGATCGTCGCCGCGATGAACCACACGCCGCCGCCGCTCTTCCACTATCGGAAGCCGAAAATTTATTACGCGACGCAAGTCGCGGTCGCGCCGCCGACAATCGTGTTGTTCTGCAATATGCCGGACGCGTTCACGCCGAGCTACCGCCGTTTCTTGCTGAACGTCCTCCGCGACGAGCTGCCGATCGGCGAAGTCCCGATTCGTCTCCTCTTCCGGAAACGGGAAAGCGACGACTCGACCGACGAAATCGACCGCAAGCGTCTCACCTGACGCCGATTTTAACGGTTTTAACGTCCTTTTCGAACCGTCGCCGACTTTTTCCCTCGGCGGCGGTTTTCTTTCTCCCTTCCGCTAATCCGAGTCTTGTCTTCTCTCTTCACTTTCGTTCGTTTTTTCTCAAAAATTTTTCGACTTGGGAACTTTGCGCCGTTTTTTCCGTCCAATCGTTGCGACGCGCCGTTCGCCGTCGCCTTATCGCTTTCTGCTCGCGCGCCTTCCGCGACGCGCCGCCGCTTTTCCCGTTCAAGGAGCCGAAAATGTCGACCGCCGTTCACTCGCTTCCGCCGAACCTCGACGACGCGTTTACCTTCAACGCGCCGCCGGCGGGCTCGTCGTCGAAATCCCGCTCGACAAAGTCTGCGCGTTCCCCCCAACCGTCGCAAACGAAACCGCGCTCGTCCTTAAATTCGACGCGCCCGCTCCACTTTATCGCCGAAACGCTCCGCAAACAGGGCGCGACGGTCGCCGGTTGCGCTCGCCGTCTCGGTCTCTCCCCCGCCGAAGTCGTCGAGCAAACGCGTCCGGACGCCGACCTTACGCTATCGCAAATTTACGCTTGGCGGGCCGCGCTCGACGTTCCGCTCGCCGAGTTGCTCCCGCTTGAGGACGTCGTTCCCGACCCGATCCGCAACCGCGCGCTTTTGCTCCGAACGATGAAAACGGCGCGGCAACTGCAAGAATTGAGCCGAGGCGGCCGTCTCGAACGCGTCGCGGAATCGCTCGTCGACCAGTTGATCGAGTTGATGCCGGAATTGGCGGAGACGCCCGCTTGGCCGTCGGTCGGTCAAAGCCGAGCGCCGCGCGAACCAGGTTTTGCAACGCGACGCGTTGATTCCGACTTTTCTCGTTTTATCGAGGAACGCTCTTAAACCGATAATAACGACGCGTCCGAAAGTCGCGTCGTTTTTCTTTTCGGCAAATTTTAACGAAAAAGCCGAATCGCCGCGTTTCGAAACCGCAAATCGCGCCGATTCCGACGATTAGAACGAACAAAAGGACGCAAATTTTGAAAAGAAGCGACTTTTTGAGCCGCGACGTCTTGCGCAATCGAAAAAAAACGGCACAATAGAGGAAGTTCGACGCAAATCGTTGCGTTAAAACGGCGATTTCGCGTCGCTCGGTCTCGTCGCGCTTCGTTTTGCGTCTCCCGTTTTTGTCGTCCCCCTCGGTTTAACGCCCGTTTCGCGCAATGCTCCTCCCAAAAGAAGAATACGTCGAACAAACGTTTTTTTTCCGAACGTTTCGCGAGCGCCTTGACGCGGGTTTTTCGTCTCAAGAAATCCTTCTCGGGATGAAAAACGAAATCCTCGCCGCGACGAATCTTCCGACCGCGATTTCGATCGTTTTGACGGAGGTCAAACTCTCCGGGAAGATGTATTTGGCGACGCGCCGCCTTCCGCACTATTTTTCATCGTTCCAAACGTTCGTCTTCGAAGAGGCGGAGCGCGAGGACGGGCGTTTTGATTTTCGCGTCGCTCTTAAGATTTTAGAACGAGAAGCCGAATACCGTTCCAACGAGCCGACGCCGCAAGGAACGTTTTTTTATCAATTTGAGACGCTTAGCCGCAATCGCCTCGGCTTTGACCGCGGTTTGGAGGCGATCGCGAACGATCCGATCTTCGACGACGCTTGGCGCCGTTGGATCAACGTCGTTCTTCGGCGGCAAATCGGGTTTATCGACGTCGCCGACCTAATTTACGTTCGCAGCGCGCACTACGAAAAAAAAGAGGGCGAAGAGTCGGAAGCGACTCTTTTCGGCGACCGCGAGGGACGAATCGCTCGGGCGTCGCGAGGGCGCGATCCGCTTTTCCTCTTCTCGGCGCTCGCGCGGCACCTCGGTTACCCGACGGTTCCTCGGATTCAACGAGCCGAAGAACGCGAAGAGTTTACGTTGCGCGATTTGCGCCGCCAAGTCGAACAGCTGGAACACCGAGTTCAACTCCTCCAAGAGGAATTGAAAGGCGGTATTAATATCGAACGTTTTTACGTTAAAAAGGATTGACGTCGTTCGCTCCGAACGCAAAACGTCCTTTTTTCGACAAAATTCGTTTTTTCGTTCGCCGCCGTCGCGTTTCGCTCGCCGTCCGACAACTCGTTTGGAGAAAATAACTTAGAATACGGCGAAAAAGAGAAAAAAACGACGAAACCCGCTTGACAAACGGCATGTTCGTTTTAAAATGTTTTGCATATTGAATTTAAGAACGACAGATCGCTCGACGACGCTTCGTCTTCGGGTTTTTAACGACGGCTTTCCGCCGACGCGCATTAAGAAAGGAAGAACATGACCAAAAAGGAAATCGTTCGTTTGGTCTCCGAAAAAACCGGACTTTCGCAACAAGAAGCCAAAGACGTCGTCCAAACGACGTTCGACTCGATCATCGAAGTTTTGGTGAAGACCGGTCGTCTCGAACTCCGTAATTTCGGCGTTTTCGCCGTGAAACGTCGCGCCGCTCGCAACGCTCGCAACCCGCGCACCGGCGTCGAAGTTTGGGTCGACGAACACGAAACCGTCGCTTTCAAGCCGGGTAAAATGATGGTCGCGCAAGTTCAAACCGAACGCAAAAAGCGCGCCGCCAAAACGACGAAAAAAGCCGCGAAAGCTCCGAAAGCCGCCAAAACCGCGAAAAAAGCTCGTTAGTTGAAGCGTTTAATCGGTCGCGTTCTTACGACGTGAAAGCGAGCGCGTCTCCTTTTTGCGTCGAAAGAACGCGGCGGCTTTTCTTGTCGCCGTACGTGTGCTTTTTTTAGACAAAATCTCTCAAAAAAGCGGAATTGGCGCTTGAAAAAA
>JAFYQR010000052.1 GCA_017559825.1 Thermoguttaceae bacterium
CCGATTTCCTCTCGTTCGAGCGACGCGTTCGACGCTTACGGCGTCCTCGCCAAATTACACAAAGCGCAGAACGGAACGCCTCAAAACGCGCTGACTCGCCCGGTCGGCGCCCGGTTCGAAATCGTTTCTTACCTCGAAGCGGATCAAGGCGTCGCGTTAGAGCCTTACGTCGGCCGCAAAATCGGCGTTACCGGAACCGTCGGCAAGTTTCAAGCCGGGCAAAACGCGCAAAAATTAACGATCGTTCAAACCGTTTTCGAAGAAAAGTAAAACGCGAAACGCGCGGAAAGAACGCAAAAAACGCAAGCCGCGTCAAGTTTTCCAAACGCGCCGATTTTTCCGCGCCGTCCGAAACGCCGTCGCCTCGCGACGCGCGTTCCCCAAGCCGCCGACGTTTTTCGAATCGTTTTTCTTAATCAAATACGAAAATAAACGCTCCAACGCATCCCGGTTTCAAACGCCTCGGAGTTTTCGCAACACAAATCGATTCCGAGTTCTTCCGCGAACCGCCGAGCCTTCGCGAGCCCGACGCCGAGCCCGCGCCCCGCTTGCCGACTCGAAAAATACGGAGCGAAAAGAAGATCTCGCGTTCGCTCGGTCGCGCCCGGGCCGTCGTCTTCGACGCCGATTTCAAGATAACGCGCCGGTTTTTCCGCGTCCAAAATCTCACTTCCGTCGCGCTCGCCGTTTTCAAGACAATTTTCTTTTTCGACGGCGAACTCGACTTCCTCGGCGAACAATCGAATCGAGCCGCCGCGTCCGGTCGCTTCGACGGCGTTCTTCGTCAGCGCGTTCAAAATCGCCGCCAACATCGCCTCGTCGGTCGTTAAACTCGCCGCGTTTTCGCTCGTTTCAAACGCCGTTTCGAGTCGAACGCCGTTTTCTTCGCATCGCTCCGCTTCGCGACGCGCCCAATCTTCGCAAAATTTCGCGACGTCGATCGTCGTCGCCTCCGGTTTGGGCGGGCGAGAAAACGCTCGCAAGTCGACGATCATCTCGTAAGCGCGGCTCGTTTGCTCTAGAATCGCGGCCAATCGGCGACGTTTTTCCGGCGACGTTTCGTTTTTCAAAAGCGTTTGCGCTTGCCCGGCGACGATCGCGAGCGGATTGTTCAGCTCGTGTCCGATTCCTGCGGCCGTTTCGGCGCACGCGTCGAAAAAAATCGGCGCCAAGCCGACGTCGAGAAGAGGCCGAGGCCGTTTCGCTTTTTTTCTCATCGTTCGCGCTTTCTAAATTCCCCGTTCCCAAGAGGCGCCACAACCGCCCGAACGTCGCGTCTTCGCTAAAACGCCTATTTTAACAAACAAGCGCAAAAAAAGGTTGGAGCGCGTCTCCAACCCGTTTCGCGCCGCCGTTCGACGCGTCGCCGAAAGCGTTTCACTCCGAACCGCTCGACGCGACGAACGCTCGCAATTTTTAAGACAAGAATCGATTCGACGCTCGATTACGCGAACGTTTCGATTTCGAGAAGAGCGCAAAGACGCTCGATCAAGCGTTCCGTTTCGAACGGTTTCGCGAGGAAGTCGTTGGCGCCGGCGCGACGCAGTTCTTCGATCTTGTCCTCTTCGACCATCCCGGAAACGCAGATGATTTTCACCGCTTCCAGCGATTTGTCGTTGCGAACGCGGACGCAAACGTCTTTGCCGTTGATGTCCGGAAGCATCACGTCGAGAACGATAAGGTCGGGGCGGTATTCCTTCACCATCATCCCGGCTTCGAAACCGTTGTTGACGGCGCGAGTCTCGAAACGACCGTCGCGTTCGAGCACGTCGACGAGCAATTCGACGAGATCGCGGTCGTCGTCGACGACGAGCACCTTGCGTTTGCCGCTTTCAAGCGCGTCGGTCGGAATATTGTTTTCCTTCATGAAGGCGTACAAATGCTCGCGCGGAATGCGACGAAAACGACTTCCCGGAACGCGAAACCCTTTCAGCCCGCCGGAATCGAAGCAACGAATGATCGTTTGTTGGCTCACTTTGCAGATTTTCGCGGCTTCGCCGGTCGTAAAAACAGTCTTAATACCCATTTTTAGGTCAATCCCTTTTCTAAATGTCCTCGTCCGTAAACCGGAAAAAGTCCGAGGCGTCGTCGAACGCGCCGGGCGTCCGCGCCGTCCGGCTCAAACGTTCCGACGTTCAAACCAACCTCGACGCTTTTTATCCGCGCGACCGTTTCGTTCGTCGAACGTCGTCGCTCGATTTTCTCGACCGCGATCCGTCAAAATTTAACGGTTTTAACGTCGAGTCGTCCGCAAGTTTTCAGCGAGTCGCCTTAAAAACGCCGTCCGCGCCAAGCGAACTTCGCGCAAAACGACAAAATTTTCCCAAAACAACCCTTTTACCGTTCTTTTGGACTTTGCTAATTATACCTATTTTAACGGCGACGTCAACGGCAAAAACGACGCGACGGCGCGGGAAGAGCGATTTTTCCCAACTTCGCAAAAAGCGTTAAAAAAACGTTAAGAAACCGCTTCGCAACGCGCCGCGCCGCCAAGTTTCGACGAATCGTTCGCCGATTTCGCTTTTACGTCGCAGACGCATACTCCGCAATTTCTTCAATCGTTCGCGCTTCTCAAAAACTTTTTTTTCCGTTTTGTCCGCGCGAACTTCCTCACGCTTCTATTTTAAACAATCGTCGGCTTCTTGCCAACCTCTATAGTCAACTAAAAGCTCCTTTTTTTCTTGTTTTTCTTATTTTTTTACTTTTTCGCGTTCTGGAAATTTTACACTTTTTTCCTATTTTACCAAATCCAATCTAATTTATCGCAACGTCTCCCTTTTCCACGAGACGAGCGGCGACGGCGTCGTCGCGTTTTCAGCAAAAAAGAAAGGAAAATCGATGAACAAGACGGAAATTAAAGAACACGATCGTCCCTTTTACTGTCGTTGGGGCGCGCTCGCGCTCGTTCTCGCGCTGACGCTCGGCGCGCTTTTTTGGGCGACGACGCAACGCCGGAAAGACGTTATGAAGACGGCGGCCTCCTTCCCGGAATGCTCGACGTTCGTCGACTTGGTCGACAAAGCCGGAATGACGAGCGTGTTGGCGGAGGACGGCCCCTTCACCGTTTTCATTCCGACGAACGAAGCGTTCGCCAAAATCCCGCGCGACCGCTTGACGAAAATCGCGAACGACCGCTCGGCGCTCTCGGCGGTTCTCCTTTATCACATGTCGCCGGAAACCTTGACCTCGAAGGAGTTGGCGCGTCCGGCCGAACGTAAAACTTGCGTCGTTCCGGCGACCTCGATTTCGGCGTCCTCGCAAAATTACGGCGACGCGTCCTACGTTCGCAAGGACGTTCCGTGCGTCAACGGGATCGTTTACGTCGTCGACGCGGTGCAAATTCCGCCGTTCATGACGCAAAACGGTCTCGCCGCTCCGCCGCAGCCGGCGCCGGAGGAAATCTCGCTCGTCGCGGCCGAAAACATCGTCGCCGGAGCCGCGCCGTTGGCCGATCCGCGCCGCGAAGCGAAAGTCGACGCCGCCTTGGAAAACGCCGCCGAAACGGTCAAAACGCAAACGGTCGGAGCGGTTCAAGCCGGAGCCGAAGCGGTCGCCGGCGCCGCGAACGCCGTTAAAGGCGGCGCCGCTCGCGTCGTCGAAAAAGGCGCGCAAGGTCTCTCCCACGTCGCCGACGCGGTTCAAACCGGAGCCGAAAACGTCGCCGACGACGCCGCTCAAAAGGCCGCCGAAAAAGCCGAGGTAAAAGCTCAAGAAGCGGTCGAAAAGGCCGAAGAAAAAGCGCAAGAAGCGGTCGAAAAGGCCGAAGAAAAAGTCGAAGAAGCCAAAAAAGACGCGAAAGAGGCCGCCGAAAAAGCCGAAGCAACCGCGAAAGAAGCCGCCGAAAAAGCCGAAGCAACCGCGAAAGAAGCCGCCGAAAAAGCCGAAGCAACCGCGAAAGAAGCCGCCGAAAAAGCGGAAACAACCGCGAAAGAAGCCGCCGAAACGCCGAGCGCTCCGGAATCGGAACCCGAAACGACCGCCGCGCGTCGCTGATCGTCGACTCCGGGTTCGCTTGCTTTCCGCCGTCGCGTCCCAACGACGCGCGGCGGTCGCCCGCCCGTTTTGTCTTCCCGACCTTCCCGTTTTAACCGTTCGTCTCGACTCGCGCGGTCGTTCC
>JAFYQR010000053.1 GCA_017559825.1 Thermoguttaceae bacterium
CGGCGTTGGCGGCGGTCGGCGTTTGGGGCGCGTTCGCGGCGGGCGCTTGGTATTGGCTCGTCCGCCTGCTCGCGAAGTGTTGGGGAAGCGCGCCGAAGTACCGCCTCGTCCGAGAAAACGATGAAACGTCGCAAGCGTCAACCGCCGGGAGCGATTGACGGACGGCGACGGCCCGAACGAGCGCGAACGCGTCGAATCGGCGAAAACCGGTTCGGCGCGTTCGGCGTTTCTTGGCGCGTCAACCGATTTCGGCGGCGATTTGCGCGGCGCTCTTTTGTATCTACAATGTATCTACATTTCGTGAAAAGCGGTTGATTTTTGGCGAAAATTTGCTAAAATAACGTAAGTTTTCGCCGCTTTTTCGCGGTTAAAACGAGCGAAAAAAGCTAGCAAGTTATTGCGTTAATTTAGGTTAGGGAAATTCGCGCGGTCGAGCCGAAAAAAGCGGCAAACGCTTTCACACGGCGGAGGTCGCTGGTTCGAATCCTGCGTCGCCCATTTTCTAAGTTTTTATTTTAAAAATTTTAGCGAAGCGTTTTTCTTTACTCGGCTCGCGCGTTTGGGAGACGTTCCTGCTGTTTATTAATTTTAGATTTCTATAACGTCGCGTTTGTGGTGAAGCGGGAAAAACCGCGCGGTAAAAATACGCGAAATAATCGGATAAATAAAAAACGGCTCGAATCTAAATTGGTCTAAGATTCGAGCCGTTTTTTAAGAACGTTCGACGGCGTTCACTCCGTCGGGAGGCCGAGTTTCGACATTTCGGCGAGGAACGCGTCGTGGTCGACGTAGTGAATCGTTTGGAAACCAAACTCCGCCGCCGCGACGACGTTCGCTTCTAAGTCGTCGATTAAAAGGATTTCGCTCGGTTGGACGTCCGGAAGCTCTCGGCGCGCTTCGGCGAGCGCAATCTCGTAAATCTCGCGAAACGGCTTCAACGCCTTCGCTTCGAAACTCGCGATCTTGTGCGTCGGGAAGTAGTTCCAAAAACGCGGAAACGCCGTTTCAAGGTATTTCCAATGCTCCGGATTCGTGTTCGAGAGAACGCCGCGAGGGAAGTTTGACTTCGCCAAGCGGCGAACGATCGGGAGCATCGGCTCGTTGACCCAAAAAATGTCGTTCGTCGCCGCGACGAAATCTTCGACGTTCGGCTGCGCGTCGAGTTGAGCGCACACTTCGGCGAAATATTCGGCGGCGGTAACGTCGCCTTTTTCATAGCGATAATATCGCTTGTCGTCGAAAAGAACGGCGCGAATTTCCGCTTCCGGTTTTTCGGTCAACGCGGCGACCTGGTAAAGCATGCGTTGAATACTGAAACGAATAAGGACGTTTCCAAGATCAAAATAAACGAATCGAACGGCCATGGAATGCTAAGCGGGGCAAGATAGGAAAGGCGGGCGGGATAACGTC
Source organism: Thermoguttaceae bacterium (assembly GCA_017559825.1). GTDB lineage: Bacteria > Planctomycetota > Planctomycetia > Pirellulales > Thermoguttaceae > RUG369. The sequence goes on from JAFYQR010000053.1 coordinate 1,411, forward strand.
GCGTCGGCGGCGCCGCGTTCAAGCGATTGGCAACCGACGTTAGTATTATACGCAATTTCGACTCGTTTGGAAATAGCGTTTCGGATTTTTCCGAGATTTTTCGTCGTCGGACGGCGGAAATCTTGCGCAAACGGCGATGAAATGAGAGGACTTTGACGATTTTAGCGACAAAAGAGGCTTGCTTGCGCGGCGAGGAAAAAAGGAGGCGACGCTTTTTATTTTGGGGCGTCGTCGGGGCAAAAAATAAAAAAGTCGACGAACGAAGGAAAATTTTCGCCGAAATTGAAAAACGCGGTAGCAAATCGTCGAGTCGCGTCGTCTTTAATAACGTCGGTCGTTTTGCGCGTCGTAAAAGGGACCGAAACGAGCGAGGCATAAGTCGTGAGGAACCGACCGTCGCGCTCTTTAAGTATTAAACAAGGAGGAATAGAGAAATGAAAATGTTTGCGAAGAATTTTTGGCGTTCGTTAAGCGTCGGCGTCGTCGCGTTGGCGGCGGTCGCTTCGTTTGGAGCGGTCAAGGCGCAAGATTGTCCGTTTGCCGACGACGGCGCGATCTTTTATTATTCGCCGTCGACGATCGGGAACGCCGGTTCGATCGCGGCGATTTGGAAAACGACGGAATTCGATCGCCTCTTCGGCGAAGCGACGAAAAAAATCGACGCGGAACTTGCCGAAAAACTCGCCGAAGTGAAAGACGAAGACGATTTCCCGCGCGAAAAATTCGAATATCTTAACGATCTCTTGACGAAAGAGCTTGGTGAAAAACCGACCGCCGCGAGCATGACGAAGGCGTACTTCAAGTACGTCGACGGCGTCGCGTTCGCTTGCGACGCGCCGAGCGAGAACGTTTCGAAACCGTGGCGCAACCTCTCGCTGACCTGGATCGTCGGTTTCAACCCGGCCGGGCTCGACCTCGCGAAACTCTGCGGCGACGATTTGGACGTCGTCAAAGACGAAGACGGCGTCTACATGGCGAAACTGACCGTCAAGAAAGACGGTAATTCGGAAACCGTTTATTTGGGCGGCGTTAAAATTAAGGATTTGGACAAATACGCCGTCGTGTTGGCCGGTTCGCAAGCGACGCTCGAAACGAAACTGACCCGTTTCCAAGCGTCGAACGATTTTGTCGTTAAACGACTTAACGACGAAAGCGTTTATTCGGAAATTATTTTAAAAACGTCGCTCTTCGAACGCGTCGCCGTCGAATTGGCGAAAGACGAAAAGAACGAAGGAGCGCAAGCGTTCAAAGGGGGCGTCGAAAAGATTAAATCGTTGCGCGTTAAGACGTTGGACGTCGACGGAACGTTCGCTCTCGCGCTTGAACTCGAAGCGGTCGACGCGAAAGCGGCGAAGGAATTTAACGATTTGGCGGTCGGCGGCGTCGCGCTGTTGAGCTTGACTTCGGCGAAAAAAGAGTTGAAACCGGAAGAAAAATTCGCGCTCGAACTCTTGAAATCGGCGGAGTTTAAATGCGAGAAAAACTCGAACGCCGCGACGGCGACGCTGAAAATCGACGCCGATAAAATTATGGCGATCGCCGGTTGGATCGGCGAAAAAATCGACGAAGCGATTAAAAAGGCGCGATGAACGAGGCGTTTCGTAAAGCGTTAAATAATAGTCTTTGCGGAAATTGAACGAGGCGGCGAGGGATGAAAAACGAGAGCGACCAACGCTTGGTCGAACGGTTTCAAACGGGCGAGCGCGCCGCTTTCGACGAAATCGTCCGTAGGTATCGACCGCGTTTGCTCCGGTTTTTACGTTGGCGAACGCGGTCGCTGGAAGCCGCCGAAGATTTAACGCAAGAGACGCTAATGAAAGCGTTTGCGTCGCTCGAAACGTTGCGGAGCGGCGCGTTTTTATCCGGCTGGCTGCGTAGCGTCGCGTTTCGAACGGCGCTAGATTCGGCGCGTCGGCGGCGTTTGAGCGTCGTATCTTTCGACGAAAACGGCGGTTCCGGCGATTCAACGAACGACGGCGCCGCGTCGAATCCGATCTTTGCCTCGCGAACGACGCCGTGTCGCCCGAGAGGCGCGGCGTTTAACGACGTCGAGGCGCCGGAGACGACGGTCGCCCGAGCGGACGACGTGGAAAACGTTTGGCGCGTCGCTCGGGAAACGTTGACGGCAAAAGAGTTTAAGGCTCTTTGGTTGCGGTATGTCGACGAAGCGTCCGACGCCGAGGCCGCCGTCGCGTTGGGGATAACGCCCGGCGCCGTTCGGGTCGCGCTAACGCGAGCGCGGCAAAAACTCGCCGCTTATTTTAAAACGCAAGCGGCGACGAACGACGGAACGTCTTTAAACGTTGAAATAAAAGAAGATAAATGCGAGATCGGCGAGGGCCGAGCGCAAAGCGGAACGGTTCGGCGAAAGTAAAAATAGAGCGCGAAAGCGCGGCGAGCGATTAAATTGGCGACGTGGATTTGGAGAATTAGCGAGTTGCCGCTCGTTCGAGGAGTCGAAAGAATGACGTTTGAAACAAAAAAAACGCTAAAGATAGAAACGACGGAGGATTGGGACGTTTTTCTCGAGCGGCGGCTCGCGGCGGACTTGGACGCGTTTCTTGAAAGCGTCGACGACGAAACGTTCGCTTTCGACGCGGAGGAACTCCCGAGGTCGGATCGGCGTTTCGATGGCAACCGACGCTTTTTCAAACGATTAAGCGTTGTCGCCGCGTCTTTGGCCGCGCTTTGCGTCGTCGTCGCGGCGTTGAGCGATTACGCGACGTCGTTGAAAAACAAAACGAACAAAACGTCGAAAATTGCGCGAATCGTTTCGGAAAGCGTCGACGACGAAAAATCGCTCGTCGCGTGGGGCGTTGAAAATTGGGACGCTTTCGACGAAGCAAAGTTTGTCGGCGTTTCGGTCGAGCGTTGGGAAACCGCCGATTTTTTGACGAACTGGAATAAAAAAGAGCCGACGGATAGGAAGTTCGGCGCGGACGCGGCGGAAAAGAACGCGATCGAAGAGGAAGAAAACGCGGAAGTCGCCGAAAATTTCTGGTTTGACGCGTTGCCGTTTGTCGACAAAAACGCCTTCGCGACTTGGAAATACGAACCGGCGCTATTTCTTATAACGTGTCTGTTGTGAGCGCGACGAGTCAAGGCGATAAGCGGGCCGTCGAGCGGCGAAGAATCGTTCGACGCTAAATAAAAACGCTCGACGCGGCGAGAAAAGCGTCGAGCGTTTTTTTATCGGCCGGCGACTAAGTCGTCTTAAAAAAGAGGTTAAACGTTGAACTCAGGCGCCGCGGAGCGAAGGCGTTCGACGATTTCGGCGCTAATATGTTCCGGCGTTTGCGACGCGTCGACGACGAAAACCTTGCCGGTCGCGAAGCGTTGCCAGTCGGCGACGGCTTGTAAAAAACCGTCGCGAACGCGGCGGTGAAACGCGTCGCCCTTCGATTCGACGCGGTCTTTCGTTCGATTAATCCGTCCGAACGCGACGTCGACCGGGCAGTCGAGCACGAACGTAACGTCCGGAAGGAGCCCGCCGGTTAGACGCGTTCCGAAACGCCAAATCGTCTCGACGTCGCCGCCGACCGCGTAACCTTGGTAAACGACGGTGGATAGAAGAAATCGGTCGACGAGAACGATTTGGCCGGACGCAAGGGCGGGGCGGATTTTATCGCGAACCAACTGCGCTCGAGCGGCCATGAAGAGCGCGGTTTCGCTCTCCGGACAGATCGCGAGGTCTTTGCGAGCGAGCAAAATTTCCCGCA
>JAFYQR010000054.1 GCA_017559825.1 Thermoguttaceae bacterium
ACGTCCGCTCCGATTTCGCTCGGAACGGACGTTTTTTATGCGACGTTATTCGAATTTTCAAAGGGCGCCGAACGCCGACGCTCGCCGCCCTTCCGAAGTCGCGTTTATTTCAATTCGATCGTATCGACGCCGAACATCGTTCCGATCGACTTCGCGTTTTTGCCGACGATCTCGACTTCGAGCGTTCCGGTCGCCGCCGCTTGCGTCGTCGGAATCGCCAGCTTCACGACCTTGCGTTCGACGCCCGCCGGAATGAAAAAGTCGATCGGGCCGCCGATTTTCGCGCCGTTCCAATAAAATTGCGCGACGCAGTAATCGTTAGCGACCGTCGTTCCAAGGGTTACGCTCTCCGCGCCCGCCGGAACGTTCGCGACTTCAATCGTCAGTTTGTCGCCGATTTTGCCTTCCGTCCACCAAAGTTGTTTCGAGTTTTGCCAAGCGAACTCCGGCTTTTTCTTCTCGAACTCCTTCATATCTTGAATCGCGACGCGCCCGCCGGTCGCCGCTTTTTCGCCCGTTTTGAAACCGTTCAATTTGAACGCGAACTCGCGGTCGTACTCGACCGGTTCCGCCGCTTCGTCCTCCATATCGCCGCGATCCGGCCCGTCGACCAACGCGGCGCCCGGGGCGCCGTACCAAAACGTCGCGACGGAATAATCGACCGTCGCCGCTTCCCAGCACCAAATTTCCATATCGAAACGGAAATCTTTCGCGAACGGGATCGCGTCGAGCGAACGGAAACGCAAGTTGGTAACGTTCCCGAAGTTAGCGGGCCCTTCGGCGCGCGGCTGCGCGTGAAACGGCGCCTCGAAGAATTGCGGCGTGCACCAAGCGTACCCGTAATAATCCTCCGTCCCGGTGCCGAAGTGCGACGGAAACTTCTCGCCGTCGACGTAAATCTTTTCGTCCCCCTCGCCCCACCAAGCGGAAGTCGAGTTGACGATCGAAAGAACGTCGCCGACGTAAACGCCTTTGCCGTCGACGGTTAAGTAATTCCAATCGCGCGTTCCGTTTCCGGCGACCGTCTCGATTCCGCGTTCTTGCCGCCAATCGGCGCGGAAATACATCGTGTCGTCCGTCCAAGGTCGCTTCTTGTAATAAACGGCGTATTCGACGTCGACGTCTTGGTCGCCGAGGTTGACGAACGAAACGCGCGCCTCTTTTTTGAACGGCATGTTCCAAAACGCCTTCATCGTTCCGTCTTTGCAAACCTCCGTATACCAAGACTTATACGGGTTGACGCCGACGCCGGAACCGAAGAACTCGCCGACCGGAACCCAAACGGTTTCCTCGCCGTCGAACGAAATCGCCAAAACGACGCTCCGCGTCGCGGCGACGACGTCCTCGGCGCGAAGTTTAACGTCGATCTCGGTCAAGGCGCCCGGTCCGCGAATATGGTGCGCGCCGAAAAGGCCTTCCATTTCCTCCGACTTGATGCAACGCTTGAAACCGCGCGTTTCGGCGTTCGTTCCGAACGTCGTTTTGCCGGGGTTCAAGAGCAGATCGCACGTCGCGGCGATTTTATCCTTTTGCGTTTCCAGCGCTTGCGTCGAGAACGATTCGACCGCCGTTCCCGCCGGATACGTCCGATAGTTGATTTGGTAGTAAAGGTTCCCCTGCTCCTTCATGTTGTCGCAGGTGATTTTAACGCGCTTCGCGTAAGGAATCGGCAGATAGAGGTTGCGCCCGCGAGCCCGTTCCGCCGAAAGGGGCGCGCCGACGAGCGCTTCGCCGCCGACGATTTCGTCGATTTTGCCGACGATCGCCGGTTCCGCGGCGCCGTCGATATAAACGCGAACGGTCGTCTTGTAATGCGGCGCGGTGATCCACCAGCGAACGACGGCGCCGGGCCCTTCCGTTTCCATCAAGACGGCTTCTTCGCGGTCGCCGTTCTTTTCGACGCGGATAAACTGCGCCGTGTCGGCGTTTGCGAACCAATTTTCGCTCGGACTTTTCGCGGCGCGGTCGTAACTGCTCGCCTGCTTGCAAGTATAATTCGGGAAACGGGTTAGCGCGTCGCGGTCGACCGCTTCGTCGAGAAGCGTCGCCAACGAAACGACGTTCGCGGTCGTTTTCGCGTCGGCGTTCGTTTCCGCCGCCTTAACGTTTACCCCGTTTCCAGCTAAGAAGAGAAAGAGAGAGCAAACGGAAACGCAAACGCGCGCCGCCGTTCGAATCGAACGCCAATAGAGCGCCGTCATCTTTTCGTTCCTTTCGTTACTAAATTCAATTTTTTCAAAAACCGCCATATTTTCCGCGTCGGCGTCGACTTTTCATCGCGTCGCACTCATGGGCGCGAATCCGGTTTTCGATAAAGTTCGTCTCCTTAAGTTTACCCGTTTGCGCCGCGAAAATCAAGGGGCCGGCCGCGATTTCCCGTAAAAATTGCGCAAAAACAGCGAAAAAACGTCTGCGACGCGCTCATCAGCATGCCGCCAAACGCCGTCGTTTCGATAACTTCAACGTTGCGCCGCTCCTCAATTTAAGAAGCCGTCGCGCAAAAATTCGAATGTTTTCTTAACGCTTGGACAACGATCGTCGAACGCTAATCAGAATCTTGCGCGATAAAATTCTTCGTTCAAAGCGCGGCGTCTCTCTCGAAATCAAGCGCGTTCTTCCGACGTCGCCGCCGCGTAAAAAGGCCCGCTTAATCGCTTCTTCAAAACGATTAAGCGGGCTTATTATGACGCCGCGACGCTAAACGTTCGTCGAAGCGACGCTGCGCCGGCGGAAACGCCGTCGTCGCCGACCGAACGTTAAGCGTTGCGATCGCTTTCGTTAGATTTGTTCGCGATAGGCGCCGAGGAACTCGAAACCGCCTTCGTTTTCCAGTTGCGCCAACACCTTCAGCGTCGCCTCCGAACGGAGCGTTCCTTCGACGTCAAAGTAGAAACGGAACTCGAAGTCTTTGCCGAGAATCGGGCGACTCTCGATTTTGCAGACGTTCAATCCCAACGAAGCGAAACGCGAAATCAAGTTGTAAAGCGCTCCCGGACGGTGAGATAGCGTCGTCGTGAACGTGATTTTATCGCCGTCCGGATAGATTTCAAGGTTTTTCGAAATGCAAATGAAACGCGTGTAATTATGGTCGCTGTTTTGGATGCGCTCGCTCAACGTCGAAAGGCCGTAAATCTCGGCGCAGGAACCGCTTGCAATGGCCGCGAGGTCGTCGCGCTCCGAATTGGCGACGATCCGCGCCGCGACGGCGGTGTTCTCGCAAACGGTCGCTTTGATTTCCGGATGATTTTTCAGATATTCTCCGCATTGGAGAAGCGCCTGCTCGTGCGACACGATCTCGCGAACATCGCTCAGTTTAACGCCCGGTTTCGCAAGGAGGCAATGCTCGACTTTCAGCTTTAAACACCGAACAATATGGAAGTTATACTTACGCGTCAAGTCGTAAACCGCGTTGACGGAACCGGCGGAGCTGTTTTCGATCGGCAGGATCCCGTAGCGGCACATTCCGGAGTCGACCGCTTGGCAAACGCCTTCGAAGTTCTTGAAATAGAAGATTTTCGGAATCGAGAATAACTTATCGCAAGCCTGTTGCGAATACGCGCCTTCGACGCCTTGGCACGCGACGGTCGCCTTGTGCGGGAAGAAACCGGGCGTTTCGTCGAGGGCTTTGCGAACGGCGTCGACGAACGGCGACGGCGCGTCGATTTTTTCCCGTTGGTAGTCGCGGCTCAAGTCCAAAAGCACGTTGTACAACGCTTTAACATATTCTTCAAGTTCCTCGCCGACCGCGTCCGCCGCTCGGTACACAACGTCGCGTTCGCGTTCTTTCGACAACACCTTAACGCCGTGTTCTTTCTTGTAACGAGCGACTTCGGCGGCGACGTCCATTCGGTCGCGAAAAAGTTTCACGATTTGTTCGTCGATAGCGTCGATACGGTTTCTTTGTTCCTCGAGATTCGTCATTTTCTCAATTCCTTATATATTTTCGGTTGCGCCGCGTCAATACCTCGGCGCGTCGCCCGTCTTTGATTTCCGATTTATCCGGCGCCGTTTTTCAAACAATTCAAACGACGCCGACGTTGTTTTCCTTCTCAACCGCGGTAAGCGAACGGGCGAATCGCCTCAATATCCTTCATCATCGACGCAAAAGCTTTCGGCGTAATAGATTGCGCGCCGTCGCAAAGCGCTTTCGGCGGATTGTTGTGCACTTCGACGATAAGCCCGTCGGCGCCGACGGCGGTCGCGGCGAGCGAAGTCGGGTGAACGAGTTTCGCGTCTCCAGTGGCGTGGCTCGGGTCGACGACGATCGGCAGGTGCGTCAAACGGCGCAAAACCGGAATCGCGGCCAAATCAAGCGTGTTGCGGGTGTACGTTTCGAAGGTGCGAATGCCGCGTTCGCAAAGAATGACGTTTTCGTTGCCGCCGGCCATAATGTACTCGGCGCTCATCAGCAACTCTTGGAGCGTGCTGGACATACCGCGTTTGAGCAACACCGGTTTGCGCATTTTGCCGACTTGTTTAAGCAACTCGAAATTTTGCATATTGCGGGCGCCGATTTGGATAATGTCGACGTCTTCGAAGAGCGGGAGTTGCGACGCGTCCATCGCCTCGGTGATGATCGGCAACCCCGTTTCTTCCTTAGCTTTAAGGAGGAGACGCAACCCTTCGGCGCCGAGCCCTTGGAAGGCGTAAGGCGAGGTGCGCGGTTTGAAAGCGCCGCCGCGAAGGATTGTAGCGCCAGCCGCCTTGACCGCCTTCGCAATCTCGACGATTTGCTCTTCCGATTCGATCGAGCACGGCCCGGCCATCGTTTGGAAATGCCCGCCGCCAATCTTGACGCCGTTCGTAAGTTCAATAACGGTATCCTCTTCGTGGAAGCGACGGTTAGCCTGTTTGAACGGTTCTTGAACGCGTTGGACGGACTCGACGATTTCGAGGGCCTTCAACATGTCGACGTCGACGCTCTTCGTGTCGCCGACCAGTCCGACGACCGTGTGCGCGTCGCCGACGCTAAGGTGCGACTCAAGCCCCATTTCCTTGAGTTGCTCGGTCAAATTCGCGATTTGGTCTTCGCGAGCGTATTTTTTCAGCAAAATAATCATCGTTCAATCCTTCTCGGGGGGCGTTCGGCTCAAAAAAAAACCCTGCAACACGTTGTCGCAGGGTCTTTATTATTTTCGGAATATCGCTAAAATCAACTTTAACGACGGTTCCCAACCTGTGCGGCAACGCGCGACTCAACTAAGCCCGTAAAGAGGAAGGCGTAGTCAAAGCCGTAAAACTTCGCGTTGTAATAATAGGTAAAGGACGCCATCGAAAGATCGTTGTTTTATATACGTTTTAAACTGTTGAATTTCAATATTTTAATAAATTCGTCGACCAAACGACTCGGTCGGCCTTGCGTCGCCGTCAAACTCGAAAAAAATTTTTTCGCTTTCGCCGACGAACCTGCGCTCGACATTTACAAATATATGACGCTTAAAAAAACTGTCAAGGGGCTTTTTTCAAAAAATTTTTTCGTTTATAATAAAAACGCGTCCGGACGCGTCTCTTCCGTTTTTCGGCTTTTTTTACCGCGCTCTCCGAGGCGACGTTTAAAACGCCGATTCGGGCCGTCCGCAAGCCGCGCTTACAAACCCAAACCAACGTTATTTTTGCCGTCGACGTTTTATCGCCGCCTTTCATTTTTCGATCAAGGAGTTATCTTATGTTTAGCAACAGTTTACGAACGCTTATTGGCGGACGTTGGAAGCGCGCGTTGCCGCTCGTTTCGCTCGGAGCCGCTTCGTTTGCCCTTTCCGTTCTTTCGCCGTCGTTTGCGTTGGCGCAAGACCAAAACGCAAGTCTTGAAGCGTCGAACTTCGCGCCCAATCTTATCACCGACCGCAACCTCGAGCGCACGACGTACCAACAAGCGGGCGGTTACGACGCTCGTTTCGACTTAAAAACCGACGCCGTTATGGTTTACGGCGTGTCCGACGAAGCGATCGCGACGCTGGAAAAGTGGCGCGCCGAAAGCGGTTCCAAAGTCGCCGTGATGACCGGCGTCGCTTGGGGAAGCTACAACGATTACCTCGACGGAAAATTCGACGGCTCAACGCATTGGGACGACGCGCAAGTCCGAGGCGACGGCGAGCGCATTATGCACGACCCGGCGACACCCTATCTTGTGCCGAGTATCGCGTTCTGCGATTATCTCGAAACGCGCCTTAAAAAAGTCGTCGACGCCGGCGTCGAAACGCTCTTCCTCGAAGAACCGGAACTCTGGGCCTTCGCAGGATTTAGCGACTCTTTTAAGCGCGAATGGCAAATGTATTACAACGAGCCGTGGATTCGTCCGGACTCGTCGTGCGACGCCCAGTACCGCTCGGCGAAAATGATGCAGTATCTTTACCGCCGCCTGCTCGACCGCGTCAGCGCGTCGCTAAAAGAGTATTCGTTAAGAACTTACAACCGTCCGCTAAAAGTTTACATCGCGACGCACAGTCTGCTGAGTTACTCGCAAATTCGGATGGTCAGCCCGGAATCGGCTCTCCTCGACTTGCCGGGAATCGACGGAATTATCGCGCAAGTTTGGACCGGAACCTCCCGTCATGCCAACATTTACAACGGAGTTCAAGCGGAGCGCACGTTCGAGTCGGCGTTCCTCGAATACAACGTAACGCAAGAAATGGTTCGCGGAACCGGCAAGCGCGTTTATTACCTCAACGACCCGGTCGAAGACAATCCGCGTTACGACTGGAACGATTATAAAACGAATTATCTCAGCACTTTAGTCGCTTCGCTAATGCAGTCGGAGACGCATTATTACGAAGTCGCGCCTTGGCCGAGCCGCGTTTTTCTCGGCTCTTTCCCCGCCGGTTCCCCCGACGCGACGACGATTCCGAAAGACTACGCGTCGACGCTAACCCTTACGTTCCAACAACTTCGCGACATGAAACAAACGAAAGTCGCTTACGACGGCGCGACCGAAGGCGTCGGCGTTCTCTTGGCCGACTCCGCGATGTTCCAACGCGCCGAACCGACCGTTCGCGAATGCGCCGCGCCGAACGATTCCGATCCGACGCGTCCTTCAAAGCTCGAAATCACAACGTTTGGCGACTTTTTTGGTCTCGCGACGCCGTTGATCAAACGCGGAATTCCGGTCGGCGTTCCGGTTCTCGACCACGCGCTCCGTTATCCCGGCTATCTCGATAAATATAAGGTGTTGGCGCTAAGTTACGAGTACCAAAAACCGTCGAGCCCCGGTCTGCACGCCGTCCTCGCCGACTGGGTAAACCGCGGCGGCGTCTTAATTTACGTCGGCGCGGAAACGGACGCTTACCACGCGGCGAAAGACTGGTGGAACGCCGACGCCCTTTCCTACTCGAGCCCCGGCGAACACCTGTTCGAATCGCTCGGCTTGGGCAAACGCCCCGAAAGCGGCAAGTATCGATTCGGGCAAGGCTGGGTTTACGTCGACCGCGTTCGCCCAGCTTATTACAACCGTTCGCAAGAAAACGCCGACGCTTACCGAAGTCTTGTCGCGGAAGCGATTGCGGCGACCGGTGGAAAATACGTCGAACGCAACTACTTCTTGAAACGTCGCGGCCCTTACGTCTTGGCCGCGACGTTAACCGAGTCGCTCTCCGACGAACCGCTTAAACTCTCCGGTCGTTTCGTCAACCTCTTCGATCCGAAACTGCAACCGGTTGTCGACATTGAACTTGCGCCGGGCGAGCGCGCTTGGCTCCTCGACCTCGACAAAGTAACCGCGCCGACGCCCGCCATTCTCGCGTCGAGCTGTCGCGTTGAGTCGTTAAAGAACGAAAACGGCGTTTTAACGTTAGAAACGACCGCGACTTCCGGGGTCGACGCAATCTCGCTTCTAAAGCTGAACGCGAAACCGACGAGCGTTTCTGTCGACGGCTCCGCGCTCGCCGATTGGCGTTGGGACGCCGAGTCGCAAACGCTTTTCTTCGTCTTCACAACGACCGGTCAATCGACGATCGAAATCCGTTAGCAAACCGCTCGACGCTAGCAAACGCTTTTTAAATCGCAATTTAGAACGAGCCGAATCGCCAAAATTCGGCTCGTTTCTTCTTTTCCGCACGAACGTCTTGCCAACGTTTGTTTTCTCCGTTTACATTTTTAACGCCGCAATTTTTATCGTCGTTTTTTCTTGCACGACATAATATAAAAAACGGCGCCGCAACTTTCTTCGCGACGCAGCCTAACTCAACGTCGCCGCTTGATTTTGCGCTACCGTTACTCTTTTAACGACGCGGTTTCCGAAAGGAACGCGCCGATTTCGCGCCGTAATTTTTCCCATTCGTCCGGCGAAAAATTCGGATAATCCTGCGTCCCGGCGTCGTCCGCCGAGCGGAACGTCAAACGAACCTCCAACGGAAAACGTTCGCGCAACGCTCGAGCGACGTCTTGACGCGGCCGCCCGGTCGCTCGACAAAGCGCCGTCAAATACTCGACGTCTTGTTGCCCGCGTCGATACGCTTTCAGACGCAGCGACGCGACGACTTTCCCGCCGCTCTCTTCCGTCGCCGGATAGAACAACGATAACTCGTCGCTTTTCTTCCACGATTCGTCGTTCCCAATCGTTTGCCAAGGGACAATTCCGTCGGCGCCGAGCGACCAAGCGTCAAGCGACCAAGCGACCGGCTGCCAACCGTTTAGCTCCGGAGCCGCGGTCGTTCCGTATGCGTAAACAAGCTCGCCGAAACGGTCGCGGCGCTCCATTACGCGGCGATTGTAGCGGCGAAAAACGTCCCCGCCGACGACGTTGACGTCAAGCAACCCGTCAAGCGAATCGCGGCTCCACTGCGGACGCGAAATGTCGGCGCGGAAAAGAATCGGACGCGCTCCCGACGAAGCGTTCTTCGCTTTTCGCGCTCCGTTATATTTCGTCGCAACCTCGACGTCCTCCAACGCCGAGCGAAGTTGCTCCGCGAAGAACCGCAACGCCGTAAAGTCTTGGAAACTCGCGGGTTCGTCAAGAAGCCAAGGCGAGCTGGCGCGCGACCAGCCGTCGCGCTTATAATCCATTTTGTTGTTCAAATAGAAGAGAAAACGCGGCTCGCTCCACCCGGACTCGACGAAATGTTCGGCGGCGTCGGTCAGCGCGGCTTGCAGCGACGCTTTGTAAGCGTCGGAAAACGCCGCGTCGACAGGGCGGACGGTCTCGTCGTATTCCTCAAAAATATTCGCCGGAAAGTTCTCAAAAAACGGAAGATAGAACGCTTCGATCGGCGTCGCTCCGCGCGGAGAATCGGCGAAAGCGCTCCCGTCGAAGAGCGAACCGAATCGGCGATCCCAATCGCTCCAATCGAACGAACGCGTCGCCGCGTCGTACTTCGGCGCCAATCCGTCTCCAACCGTTCCGCGATGCGAGTAAGGAACGCGGTTGACGTATGTTCGGTGTCGTTGCGCCAATCTATAATATTCAAGTTCGTTCGCCGGAAGCGAGTAGCAATTCATCTCCGGAAGAAAACTTAACTCATTGGGGATGTTAAAGTTCCAGACGTTTAAGCGGACGGTTAAATCGAGCTTTTCGCCGTTCGACGTCAGGCGAAGCGTTCCGCGCCGCTCGCCCGGCGCCGCGTTTTTCGGCACGTAAATCTCGCAGTAAATCGCGTCGCAACCTGACTTTACGTCGGTTTCCGACGTCGCGAGCGGAATCGCCGGATCGCCAATTTTTCCGCGCGACGTTTCGACCCGAGCGAGCCGATAAAACGTCGTTTCCGGCGTCGAATTCTTAGCGGAACTCGCGGTTTTAACGGTGGTTGCGCTTTTGGCCCAACGGAGCTCGGCGCGAACTTTACGCTCGGAACCTTCAAAGAGAAGTTGGAAGCCGACGAACTCGCCGCGCGCCGCCGCCAAATCGATTCGCCGTTCGCGAGCGTTCCAAATCGCGTTGGACGTCTTGTAATCTTCCGGAAGTTTCGGAATCAATTCGCCCGATTCGGTCGCTTTATCGAACTCGTTTAAAACCGAGACTTGCGAATCGTCCAAAACGGGACGCGGAGACATTTTTTTCTTCAACGGCCAAACGTCGTCTTTTATCGATTTTTTCTTGCCGCCGCTCTTTTTAAGAGCGATTAAATCGTTCCAAGCGCACGGCTTATCGTCCGAAACGTCAAAATTCAACGCCGCCGGCTCGCTCCGATTTCCAAGTTCGTCGACCGCGACGAGCTCAAATTTCTTCGCCTTGCCCGGTTTCAAACCTAAAGCGCCAAGCCGCGCGACGAAACATTCCGGCGACTTCGCGTAACCGTTGATTTTCGGAGCCGGAATCAACGACTGCGGGACGGACGCGCCGTCGACTTTCGCTTCGAAGCCGATAAGCCGAATCTCGCCCGTTCGCGGCGCCGTCCAAGAAATCTCGACGTCGCCGAGCGGAAGCGCGTCCGTTCTCGCCGCGAGACCAAGCGGTTTCGGCGTTTTCTCATTCGCGCTAACCTCTTCGTCAAACTCGACTTCAAGATACGGCGTCGAGGCGGCGTTTTGGTCGCGCGAGAAAAAGAAACGATTCGGGAAGAGACGAATTTCGACCTTTTCGCCGTCCTCGCCGCGAACCAACTCGGTTCCGACGTCGTCGAAAAAGACGAAACCGGTCGAAAGTCCAGCGGCGCGAGCGGCGACAAGACGCGGATCGATCGGGATCGTTTGCCAACCGTCGACCGGCTCCGACGCTTCCGCGCTCGCCCAAAACGACCCGCCTTCGCCGAACGTAACCGACGTAATATCCGAGTATTCGCTCGGGGACGCCGCGTCGCTCCAAGGAACGTCCGGATTCGCTCGCCAGCGGAAGGACGACGCTCCCGACGTCTTGTCGTAACTCCGCCCGTCGCCCTCGTTCCAAGGCGCGACGATCGAACCGACCGTCGCCTGATGCAAACGCTCTTCCGAGGCGAGTTTAACGCCGATTTTCGCCGAGCGAATCCGCCGTCCGCGCAGGCTCGACACGTCGAAATCGAGCAAGCTAAACTCTTGATAACCTTTGACTTTGAGCCGAGGCGACGCGCCGTTGTTTCCCTCTTCCTCGCCGGCCGCCGACGAGACGTAAAGATCGCGAACCGCCGGCAGCCGCGTCGTTTCCGCCTCGACTCGCGAAACGGACGCTCCGGCCCCCAGCGTCGCCGCCCAAAACGCGACCGCGCAAAGAGGCGAAAAAATAACTCGCTTCATCATTTTAATTCTCCAACTTATTTTACGACGGGGGTTTCCAACGGATCGCGTTGCAAACGCCGGATTGAACCGTCGCCGCTCCCAACATTACGCGCAATCAAACAAGAAACAACGGCGGCTTTTTCCAGCCGCGCGTCGAGACTCCGAGCTAACCGCGTCTCGCTTAAAGAATTAGACTTCGTTCAATTCGTTTTTAAACCGTCGCAAAAACGCTCTTTGCGACGGTTCGAAAACCGGCCCAAGAGGCGACGCTCGCCGTCGCGCTCCCAAAGAACAAATAAAAGCGAACGAAGTCGCAAGAAGGCGGCGCGCCTCTCGACGCGTCGCCCTCCGGGTGAAACGCTCGCTTAAACGGGATCGCGAGCGTTCGTTAAAGCGTTAATAACCAACGCGTTATCATTCGGCCGGAGCCGGGGCCGGAGCGTTCGCGGCTTCGGCGGCGGCGCGAGCGGCGCGGGTCGCTTCGAGCTCCGCTTTCAACTCGGCGATTTGCTTTTCGACCGTTTCGCGAGCTTGCGCGGACGCGGCGAGTTCTTTCGCGGCGGCGGCTTTAGCGTCGGCGAGTTCTTTCGCGGCGGCGGTTTGCGCGTCGACGACGGCTTTGTCCGCGGCGTTCTTCTCGGCGAGCGCTCTTTCAAGCGCGATATTGGTTTCGGCGGCGTTGGCGCGGGCCGCGTCGCGTTCTTGCGTCGCTTTTTGAGCGGCGGCGAGAGCCGAATCGCGTTGGACTTCCGCGTCCTTCACCGCTTGCGCGGCGGTTTGGTCGGCGGTCGAAACGCGAGCGTCCGCTTCTTGCGTCGCGGCGGCTTTAGCGTCGGCGATTTCCTTCGCGGCGGCGGCTTTCACGGCTTCGATTTCCTTCGCGGCGGCGGCTTTAGCGTCGGCGATCGCTTTGTCCGCGTCGGCTTTAGCTTTCGCGGCGGCGTCTTTCAACGCTTTCTTTTCGTCGGCGTCGCGCTTCGCTTTGTCGGCTTCCGCTTTCTTGGCGCGTTCTTCGGCGGCTTTCGCTTTCGCTTCGTCTTCGGCGGCCTTGGCGGCGGCTTCTTCGGCGATCTTCGCGTCGAGTTCCGCTTTCGCGGCGGCTTTTTCCGCGTCGACGGCGGCTTGCGCTTCGGCGGCGGCTTTCGACGCTTCCTTCGCGGCGCCGAACGTTCCAAGTCGCGAATCGTTGGCGACTTCCGGAGCGCGGTACCACTTCCCGGCGAGCCAGTCGGCTAGGAGGCCGACCTCTTTTTCCGTCATCAGTTTATCGCCTTCGGTCGGGCAGTACGCCGGCATGCGGTCGTTATGCGCGCCGTAGAAGCGAGTTTGCGTCGGATCGGCGATGAAACCGGCGATCCAGTCGCGGCTCATGTAAGCGCGGAGGTCGCACGCGTGGTCGTTTTCTTTGCCGTAGAAGGCGTGGCATTCCGTGCAGGTGAGGAATTCCATGTCGGCAATCGCGTTTTCGGCGAGCCCGAGGTACTTCCCTTCAACGAACGGACGCGGCGCGTCGAGCCGCGCTTCGGCGGCCAAGACTTCCGCCATCGCGTCGCACGCGGCGACGATCGAAGCGCGAAGTTTGTTATAATACGTCGTGTCTTCCGGCGCGATCGGCTCGTCGTTGCCGTTAAGCTGCGCGAGGTAAGCGTCGGTCAGGAAGGTCGCCGGGTCTTCGTCGACGATATATTGGACGTTGTCCGTATCGAAGAGAAGCTCCGTATAAACTTCGTCGCTAAGCGTCGCGAGCAAGACGTCTTTGAGACCGGCCAAGACCGCCGCCGGGAGACGCGGTTCAAGTTCGGCGACAAACTCGGCGTCGTCGAATTTCGCCTCGATCAGCTCGGCGAGCTTTTCGACGTATTGTTTTTGCGCGGCGGCGATCGTTTCTTCGTCCGCTTCGCCGTCTTCGTCGATAATCGTCGTCAGAATTTCGACGTTTTCTTCTTCCGCGACGAAATCTTCAAAAACGGACTCCATAATATCGAACGCCGGAGACGCGTCGGCGGCGATCACTTTCGCGACCAAACCGAGCGGGTTCGGCATGAACGAGCCGTCTTCGAGCTCGGCGCCGCTGGCGACGCGGCCCTTCATGAAGCCGATCATCGAGCCCTTTTCGGCGAACGCGGTCTTCCCGAAGAAGTCCGGGTCGGCGAGCGTTTTTTCGTTGGTGAAACCGCGAATCCAGTCGGCCGATTGCGCTCCGTAGAGGTTCGGCGCGGTCGGCTCGTCGCAAATAATCGGCGCGTAGCCGTCGCTGAGAATCGGCTCGTCCGAGTTGAAGTTATGGCAGCTGGCGCAGTGTTGCGCGAAGAGTTTCGGGCCTTGGACGTAAGGGTCGTCCTTCAGGAGCGTCAGGGCGCCGGTCTTCGGAATCCCCGCCGGAGCGAAGGTCAGCTCGACGGCGCGTTTCGCGAGGCGGTCGGCGTCGGCTTTGCTCGCCAAGAAACCGGGCGCGTGTTCCGGGTTCTTGTAGTCGTCCCAGTACGAAAGGTAGGTGAACCGGGCGCAAACGACGGCCAAAAAGAGCGCGACGGCGACGCAAACGTAATGGAGAGCCTTATTTCGGTTCAAAATCGGAATCGCGAGGAAGAAGAGCAGAATTGCCGGCGGCACGACGAAAATCGCGTAAACCATCCCGATTTTCGAGAAGATCGGCAGCTTCGACATGTGGTAAAGCGCGCGGAACGACCACTCCGGACGAGCGGCGTCGTAAGAACTCGCCGCGTCGACCGGCGACGTCAGCCCGGCGCCGAGATACGCTTCGGCCGGCATCGTCGCGGCGCGTTCGTCGATTTGCGCTTGCGTCAGCGAGTGTTGGAAAACAAGCAGAAGCGCGGCGCCGAAAACGACGAGGCAAGCGACGCCGGTGAAAACCGCTTCGGAACCCCAGAAAGCGCGGCGCTTTTTGTCGGCGCAAGCCAACGCGCACTTGTGTCCGACTTCGTCGAAACGCGATTCCTTAGCGAGAATCGCGCGGGAACGGTAGTCGGCCCACTTCCAGAACGCCATAAGCGCGAGCCCGCCGCCGCCGAAAACCGCGACGTGCAGCACGAGGAAGCGCGTCAGCGTCAGAGCGCCGAATTGCGGATCCGGACCGCCGACGACGAGTTGGTAAAGCGGAACGCCGATCACCGGAAGAAGTTGCAAGAACGAAACGCGAGTGATCGTCGCGAAGTAGCCGGAAAGGGACCAGTTCAGCAAGTCGCCGGTCAAGCAGCTCCCCAGCGAGAAAAGGAACATCCCGAGCGCCGCCCAGTAGACGAACTCGCGCGGACGCCGGCAACCGCCGTGAACGATCAAGCTCAAAACGTAAAGTCCGCTCAGTCCGACGAAAAGTTGCGCCGAATAGTGGTGCAAACCGCGAACGAACCAACCGCCCGGAAGATGGTATTGAATGTAGTAAACGCTTTCCCAAGCGCTCGTCGGACTCGCCGAGTAAAACGCCCAAAGGAAGAGCCCCGTAATCCCCTGCATGAGGAAGAGGAAAATCAGCGTCCGCGGAAGGAAGCGGCAAAAACAGCTCGCCGCCGGAACGCTCCAATTAGCGACCTTTTGAAAGCCGGAGCAAATCCCGGTTCTTTCGTCCAACCATTTAAATAAGTTCATTTTTCTATTTCCGTTTATTAAATCTTCGCGATTCGAAGCCCTCGCCGCCGTCGCGACGCGGTTCGCTCCGCCGCCGTTCGCAGCCGATTTTCCCCCTTCTTATCAATTAATGGGACGAGAAACCGCCGCGTTCGCGGACGCGAAAATCGTTTTTATCGTTCGATTCGGACGCGCCGAAGCCGTCCGCCGACAACGTTTCGCTCAGACCGGCTTCTTTTCGGCGGTTCCGAGTTGGAAGTTTTGGAATTTGACGAAGACTTTGCCGTCTTCGATTCGCGTTTCGAGCGAGTCCATCGAGCGGGCCGACTTCGTCGTTTCCGGGTTGACGCGTTCGCCGTTGAGTTCGAAAACGTCGCCGTGGCATGGGCAGAAAAAGAGAGTTTGTTCTTCGCCGCTCGTCGGATGTTTCATTTTCCCGGCTTTGATGCGGCAACCGGCGTGCGGACAGATCGACTGGAACGCTTCGACCGCTTCGCCGACGCGGCGCAGGTAAACGACGCCGATCGTTTGATTCGCTTCGGTCGCCCAAGCGTCGTTAAGGTTGTCGCTGATAACGAATTGACGCGGCGTTTCGTCGAGCGCGTCGAGCGTCGTCAGTTCGTATTCCTTGCCGGACAGGCCTTCCTGTTGAAGCGGATAGAGAGCCATCTTCGCTCCGGCGCACACCGGAACGGCCAGCGCGGCGGCGCCCATCCCGGCCCCGATCGCGCCGAGACAGAAATTCCGACGAGTCGCCTCGCCGGTCGCGCCCGAATTTTGCGCTTTGTTGAGTTCGTTGGTCGACATAAAATAAACTCCTGCTGATGTTGCGCCGTCCGCTTGCGCCCTCGCTCGCCGTTTCGACGAAACGAAAACGCGACCCAACGCTTTCGGCGCGCTGATGAAAGCTCGGCCCCGCCGCGGCGCCCGAGTAAAAACCCAACGTCGCGAACAAGCCCTTCTTTCTATTTTAAACGATTCGAAAAATTATTTAAGGCGACGCCTTCGCAAAACGACGAAAAAGGCCGTATTTTTTGCCGTCGCTCGCGTTTTGAACGCAATTTGCCGTTTTTCGCGTCGAAAACGCCCCCTTGCGACCGATTCGACCGTCGTTTTCACGCGAACCGCAACGACCGTTAAAATCGTCGTGATCGCTAATGTCGTTTCAACGCTAAAAACGGGAAAATCGTTCGCTTGACGTTTTACCGAGCGCAAACCGCCTGTTCCACCCAAAACGCGTCTTTTATCATAGAGTAAACGAAAGCCGCAAACTTACAAGCGAGCGCCCGCCGAAAAAAGCAAAAAAAACGAAAAAATTTACAAAACTTGCCGTAGACGCGCTTTTTTTTCGACGACGTCGTCTTTCGCGACGTATACTTTCGCAAGAAACCGCTCGATTCCGCGTCGAGAGCCCTCGTTTTTGAAGGAGATTGAGGATGAAACAGAACCTGTTCAACAATTTTGCCAACTTTATCGATTCCGCCGTTTCTCGCGGCGCTCGGTTTTGTCCCGATTGGGCGATTTACGACGACGATTCGCCCTCCGAAACCGCGACGGCGACGCTCGACGAAACGCAACGCGACGCGCAGGAGTTCGCCGAAGCGCTTGAAAAATACCGCCTTGTGCACCGCCGTCGCGCCGTTAGTTACGAGGAGGCGCTCGCCGTTCTCAAATCGCTCGGATACCGCAAAAGCGAACCCAACTAACGCCGCAAAATTGTCTTAATCGTTAAAATCCGCCGTTCCTAACGAAGCGTCGCGCGTCGTTTTCCCGTCGCGACGCGGCTTTTTCGCCGTCCGCCGATCGCCTTGCTTCGTTTCGCCGTTCTCCCGTTTCCGCCGACGTTCGGGCGTTTCGTCGCAGCGGTTGATTTTATCGTTTTTTCCGTTTTTACCGCCGTACCTTTAAAGGCCCGACTAAATTATGTTTACAAGAAGCGTTTTCTCGGCGCTAATATTCTTTTTTGCGCTGTAATAAAATCAAAATATTATCGAAGTCGCGACGGAAATTCAATTTTCAACGTTATCTTTCGCGACGCGGCGTTTGGGTTCGAATTTGCGCGAACTTTGGACGAATCGTCTCGCCTCCGTCGTTTCCGCAATTCGCCGATTTTTTCCAGCGTTCGCAAATGGAACAATCGTTGCCGTTCGCGCAACCGGAGGGGGCGTCGGTCGTTTTTCCGCCGCACCCTCCGCACCCTCCGCCGTTCGAGCGCCAAGCGGTTCGAATCCGCGCGACGACGTAACCGAAACAAAGAACGACGACCGCGCCGACAATCGCGTTTTCCAACATTTTCACTCCTTTCAACCGCCCGTCCGACGTCTTCTCCCCGACGTTTTTCTCATCGGCCAAATCGCGCCTCGTCGCCCGTCGAAAACGCGGTTCGTTCCTTTTTTCCCTATTTTTACTCAAAAAGAACGCCTCAGTCGCCGATTCAACTTTGCCGATTCTAACGATTTTACCGATTAAGCGTCCGCAAAATTCCAACGCGCCGCCCTTGCGATAAGAAAAATCGGTTGTTTTTCGCCGCCGCGCCCTTTATACTATAGACGTTTTCGGTCGAGCGGCGTTTTTCGACGTTAATCGCTTCCCCGTCTTCTCGCCGAAACCGCTCGATTTCGATAATCGCGTCGTTTTTCAAGGAGTCGCGTTATGTCTGTTCGCTTCGCTTATCTTGCGTTTTTTTTGTTGGCGTTCGCCGTCGGCGCCGCTCTTCCCGCCTTCGCCGACGCGCCGTCGGACCTGCGCGCCGCGTTCGACGCCCAAGTCGCCGACGCCGCTAAGGAAACACCGCTCTTCAACGGAGCCAACCTCGACGGTTGGGAAGTTTGCGTTCGCGGTTGCGGCGCTTCCGACCCGAAGCGCGTCTTCGGCGTCCAAGACGGCGCGCTTCGCGTTAGCGGCGAGATGTACGGAGGGCTTATGACGACCGGCTCTTACTCGAACTACCGCTTGACGGTCGAGTTCAAATGGGGCGAGAAAACTTGGGGGGCCCGCGCCGATAAAGCCCGCGATTCCGGGGTTTTGTTCCATTCGTTCGGTCCGGGAGACGGTTTCGGCGGCGTTTGGGCGCGTTCGGTCGAAGCGAACATTATCGAAGGCGGCGTCGGCGACTTTTGGATCGTCGGCGGCCCGAACGACGGAATCGCGGCGACTTGCGACGTCGTAAAGCGCAACGGAGTCAACGTTTGCGTTCGCGAAGGCGGGACGCCGGTCGAAATAACCGACAACAAACACGGCTGTTTCCAATGGGTCGGGCGTTCCCCCGATTGGCAAGACGTCAAAGGTTTCCGCGGCCCGAACGACGTCGACCGTCCGAACGATTGGAACGAGCTGACGATTTACGCAATCGGCGACGCCGCCGAGTTTTACGTCAACGGCGTTTTCGTCAACCGCGTTTACAACTTGAAACAAACCGCCGGCAAAATTCAGCTGCAATCGGAGGGCGCGGAGATTTTCTTCCGCAATATTTCGCTTCTGCCGCTCGATTGACGCCGCGTTGTTTTCGCGTTATATTCCTTAACTTAACCGATTGAAAGAAAGAACGTTATGTCCGCAACCCGTTTTTTGTCTCCGCTTTTAATTTTAGCGTTTGGCGCTCTTCCCGCGTTCGCCGACGACGAAGCGATCGCCGCCTCTAAAACCCCGAAAGAAGCGGAGTTGCGTTCGAAAGTCGTCGACTATATGCGCGCCGCCGCGAACGTCGAATGGACGCCGAAAGAAGATATCGAGTACTGGAACGCTTCCGGTTTCGTCTTCAAAAAGGGCGAAATATACTACGGTCTGCCGTACACGCAATTCCAACGCAATCACAACCTTGCGTCGTTCGAAACGCAAATCGAAACGATCGACGGTCAACGCGTTTACGTCGGCCCGACCAACCGCGAAGGCTATTTCGGCTCCGACTGCTCCGCGTCCGTTTCGAACGCTTGGCGCCAAGTCGATCCCAACCTCCCGGCCCTCCTGACGCGCCGGATGATTCCGGACCGTCCGAAAGAAGTCGTTCCGGTCGGCGACTACCCGCTGAACTTTTACGACTCGACGCCTAACATCGTTAAAGAGGCGGGTTACGACGTTATGAAAGCGGCGTACGCGCAACTGAAACCGGCGGACGCTGTCGTAATGCACGTCGATTACGACGGCCACGTCATGCTGATTTTGAAAAACGATCCGGAAAACGAACGCGTTTTCGTCTCCGACCAAACCGGTCTCGCGAACGGCAAGCCGAAGGGGAAAGACGGCCGCTCGACTTTCCGCGTCGACTGCGAATACACCTACAAACGCTTGTTTGACAACGGTTACATTCCAATCGCGCTCAAAGTTATCGACGACGCCGCGAACGAAAAGTTCCTCTTCAACGGCGAAAATCTCGACGGTTGGCGCGTCTTCTTGAAGAAGAGCGGAACCGACGATCCCGAAGGCGTTTTCTCGGTCAAAGACGGCGTTTTGCGTCTCGGCGGCGAGGATTGGGGCGGTCTTTCGACGCTCGAAAGTTTTGAAAATTACCGCCTTACCGTCGAGTTCAAATGGGGCGACAAAGCGACGCCCGCCGACCGCCGCGGCGCCCGCGACTCCGGCGTTATGATTCACGCGAACGGCCCGGACAACGGTTTCGCCGGACTTTGGGCCCGCTCGATTCAAGCGAACCTCGTCGAAGGCGGGATCGGCGACATTTGCGTCGTCGCGCAACCGGAAGACGGTTTAGAGGCGACCGGCGACGTCGTGAAGCGCCCCGGCGGCCGCGTTTTCGACCCGAAAAACGGCGAGCCGGAAACGATTCGCGCCAACTCGGACGGCGTTATCCAATGGCTCGGTCGTTCGCCTAACTGGAAGAACGAACGGGACTTCCGCGGCCCGCTCGACGTCGACCGCCCCGACGACTGGAACGAGCTGGTCGTTTACGCCGTCGGCGACACAATGGAGGTTTACCTCAACGGCAAATTTATCAACCGGGCGTACAATCTGAAACCGACTTCCGGTCGCATCCAGTTGCAATCGGAGGGTTTCGAGATTTTCTTCCGCCGCGTTTCGATTCGTCCTTGGAACAAGCCGCTTGATTGACATTGCGTCGTTTTTCAACATAATAGCGCGACGCAACCGTCGAAACTGCGCCGTTTACAACCGTCGTCTCAACGTTTGAGCGGCGGTTCCCGGCGATTCGACGTCGCATCGCGTTCTCTTTTTATTCGCCAATCTTCAACGAAAGTCCTTCAATGAAAACAACTTCCCTTTTAAAAACGCTGGCGTCCGTCGCGATTTTTTCGGCGGCGTTACTTAATATCGCCAAAGTTTCGGCGCAAGAAAAGGTCGAACTTTGGCCGAATCTCGCGCCCGGCGAAACGGTTCGCGAGCCGAACGTCGAGAATCCCGCCGGTTCCGCGCGCCGAGTTACGACGCCGTATCTCCTTATTTTTCAACCGGAAAAGAAAACGTCCGAC
The DNA here is from genome assembly GCA_017559825.1 of Thermoguttaceae bacterium. Classification (GTDB taxonomy): domain Bacteria; phylum Planctomycetota; class Planctomycetia; order Pirellulales; family Thermoguttaceae; genus RUG369. The sequence continues at coordinate 20,145 of JAFYQR010000054.1, forward strand.
GTTTGCGTTCTGACGATTCCCGGCGGCGGGTTCTTTACTTGCTTTTACGGCGAAGAAGGAATTCCGAACGCTAAGTTCTGGAATTCGAAAGGTTACGTTTCCGCCGTTCTCGTTTACCGCGTTCCGCGTCCGGCGTCCGGCCCGATTTACGCTCCGGCGCTCCAAGACGCCCGCCGCGCGATTCGTTATCTTCGCGCCAACGCCGAAAAGCTCGGAATCGACCCGAACAAAATCGGCGCCCAAGGTTACTCCGCCGGCGGCTGCCTAACGCTCCTCGCCGCAACCAATTCGGAAACCGAGGTTTACGAACCGGTCGACGAACTCGATAAAACGCCCGCGAACCTGAATTTCGCGATTCCGATTTATCCAGCTTACGTCCTAACCGACGGCGCGACCGATCCAAACGCGAACAAAGGCGAAGGCGCCGAAATTCTGAGCGATTTTAATTTCGACGCGAAAACGCCGCCCCTTTGCCTCGTTCACGGCGACGCCGACGTCTATTCTCCGCTCGGCTCAGTCGAAGTTTACAAGAAGTTGCGCAAACTCGGAATCCCTTGCGAATTACACGTTTACGCAGGCGCGCCGCACGGTTTTATGTTTTGGGACGACAAACCGAACGCCGCCGATTGGCAAGAACGTTGCGCCGCTTGGCTGAAGAAAATTGGTTTCTAACGTTTAACGCAACCGTCGCAAGACAAACGTTTCCGTCGACAAAACGACGCGACGCCAACTTTCTTTTAATGAAAAACTGCGCCGACTCGACGTTCCCCGTCGAATCGGCGCGGTTTATTTCTCAACGTAAAACGTTATTTTCTAGCGTTTAGTCGACAATCTTATAATACTCGCGATACCACTCGACGAACCGCGCCAACCCGACTTCGATCGGCGTGTTCGGACGGAAGTCGAAATCGCGTTCGAGTTCCGAAACGTCCGCGTACGTTTGGTAGACGTCGCCCGCTTGCATCGGTTTAAACTCCATAAGCGCGGGCTTTCCGATCAAACGTTCCAACGCGGCAATGAAATCGAGCAACTTCTCAGGCTTGTTGTTGCCGATATTGTAAACCTTGGCGCGGTCGCCCTTTGCGTTCGGTTTCGGCGGATTGCAGAGCATGTTTTCGATCCCGGCGACAATGTCGTCGACGTAAGTGAAGTCGCGCAGCATATCGCCGCCGTTGAAGACTTGCAACCGCTCGCCGGCAAAGATTTTACGCGCGAAAATGAACGCCGCCATATCCGGACGCCCCCACGGTCCGTACACGGTGAAAAAGCGCAGCCCCGTCGCCGGAATCCCGTAAAGGTGCGAGTAAGAATAAGCGAGCAACTCGTTCGCTTTTTTCGTCGCGGCGTAAAGCGAAACCGGCTCGTCGACGCGATCGTCGGTCGAAAACGGCGTCTTTTCTTGGTTGCCGTAAACTGACGAACTCGACGCGTAAAGCAAGTGTTCGACCGGGTTACGACGGCACGCCTCCAAAATATTGCAGAAACCGACGAGGTTCGAGTCGACGTAAGCCTTCGGATTTTCGAGCGAATAACGGACGCCCGCCTGCGCCGCCAAGTTGACGACGACGTCGGGTCGCTCTTCGACGAAAAGCGCGTTCACCGCCTCCGCGTCGGCCAAGTCGCCCTTTGCGAACTTAAAGTTTTCAAAGGGTTTAAGTTGTTCGAGCCGCGCAAGTTTCAGATTAACGTCGTAATAATCGTTGATGTTGTCGAACCCGACGATTTCCGCCCCCCGAGCCGCCAACTTTTTCGCAAGATGAAACCCGATGAAGCCGGCCGCTCCGGTAATCAAATATTTTTTCGCCGGATCGAACGGCTTAAACTTCGTCGCCATAACGTCTTACCTTTCGCTATTTCCAAGAGCGCGACAATGATTAAACTGCGTCGCGTCCGTCGTTTCCGCGTTCGATTTTAGGCGTCGCAACCTTTATACTCGGCCTTGATTTTTTGGTAGCTTTCGAGGTTCCCGACGTCGAAGCGGACGCCCGGCGTTTCGAAGGCGAACGTCGGCTCGTTTTCGCACGTCCAAGCGAGCAAACTCCCCGGCGCGTCAAAGCCGCACCCGTCGGCCAAGGCGGCGCGAATTTTATCGCAAGTCAAGCCCGCGTAACAATAAAACGGCGGCGCGCACCAATGCGACTTCGGTTCGGCGGGCTTCTCCTCCATCGAAAGAACGCGGTCGTCGGCGCCGATTTCGAGGACGCCGCACTTGCGCAATTTTTCGACGCTCGGCTCGAAATAACGCATCGCCGCGTTGGCGCCGGGCGTTTCCCGCCCTTTGCGTTCGAAGTAGTCGAGGAAAAGATTCAGCGAAAAACTTAGGACGTTGTCCCCGGCGACGACGAGCGTATCCCCCGACCAACCAAGGGTTTCCATCGCGAACAAAATATCTTTTACGGCGCCGATTCGCGTTTCGTTCGTCGTCGAACCGTCGTCGACGATCTCGATCGGAGCGTTAAATTTCGTCGCGCCCGCCTGTTTCGCGTCGCGCCACTTGCGGAAATGCTCCGCGAATTTCGCGTTCGAAACGACGGCGCAACGCTTGATTTTTCCGCTTCGGTTCAAGTCGTCCAAAAGCCAGTCGACGATCGTTTTGCCGCCGACGTCGAGAAGCGGTTTCGGAAAATTTTCCGTCAACGGATAAAGCCGCGTCGCGTATCCGGCGGCCAACACGATGCAATTCATCTTGCGCAAACCCTTTCAAAACCAAACTTACCGCAACCGAAACGGCGAAACGTCTTAACGGCGCGTCAGGAACCGGCGCCTTTCCCTTTATACCCTCGACTTTTCGCTTTGTCAAGGGGCCCCGCGCCGCTCCTTTCCTTCGCCCGCGCAATCGCTAGAATCGATCCAATCGCTATTTTCTTCCGTAGCCGCCGCCTCCATCCGAAGAATCGCAAGTCCTATAACACCGTGGTTTATCTTTGCTTTTACGTCAAAACAAGCGTAAAAAATTTTTTGCCGCCGATTGACATTTTGGCGCGACGCAGGAAAATGAGAAAAGGCCGGACGGACTTTCGTTCGCGGCCGCCCGAGTTTCGACGCCCGACGTCGGGACACCGCTTTCAACGCCTCAAATCAACGGAAAGACCCCAATGACGAACGCACGACGAACGACGCGCAAGTTTCGCGTCGGCAACGCTTACATCGGAGGCGACGCCCCCGTTTTGATTCAAACGATGACCGCGACGAAAACGACCGACGTCGAAGCGACCGCCGCCTCGGTTCGAGCGCTCGCCGAAGCGGGCGCCGGGCTCGTTCGCGTCGCCGTCGACTCGCCGAACGACGCGAAAGCGCTCGCCGAAATCCGCCGTCTAACTATCGGCGTCGCCAATATTTCCGTCGACCTTCAAGAAAATTTCCGCCTAGCCGAAGCGGTCGCTCCTTGCGTCGACAAGATTCGTTACAACCCGGGACATTTGGGACGGCTCGAACCGGAACTGAGCTGGCAAAAGAAGGTCGAATTTCTCGTCGAAACGGCCCGCGCGAACGACTGCGCCCTGCGAGTCGGCGTCAACTGCGGCAGCGTCGACCCCGCTAAACTCGCTCGGTACAAGGAGTTAGTCGCGCAAAACGGCGGCGTCGCGCCGGAAGGCGAAACGGTCTTTGCGCCGCTCCTCGAAAGCGCGCTCGAACACGTCGACTTTCTCGACTCGCTAAACTTCGACCGTTACTGCGTTTCGATTAAAGACTCCGACCCGGAAACGGTCGTTTTGGCGAACCGCCGTTTCGCCGAGTTGCGTCCGCAAGTCCCGCTCCACTTGGGAGTTACGGAAGCCGGCGCCCCGCCGCGCGGCGTTTTGAAGTCGCGACTTGCGCTTGAAACCCTTTTGAGCGAAGGAATTGGGGAAACGCTTCGCGTATCGCTAACGGTCGAAGCGAACCGCAAAACGGAGGAAATCGAGGCGGGTCGCGCGATTCTCGCCAACGTCGCCGCTGGAACGGTCGTCGATCCGGAAACTAAACTTCCCGCGCTAAATATCGTCAGCTGTCCGAGTTGCAGTCGCGTGCAAAACGGGCGTTTCGTCGAATTAGCGCGACGTCTTGAAGCGGCGGCGGAGTTCGCTCGCGACTATCCGTTGAAAATCGCGACGATGGGCTGCCGCGTCAACGGGCCGGGCGAAACGGACGACGCCGACGTCGGGCTGTGGTGCGGCGCCGACCGCGTCAACTTGAAGAGCGGCGGAGAGTTAGTCGGCGCGTTCGGATACGACGAAATTGTCGAGAAGGCGCTCGAACTCCTTCGCGAAAAAATCCGCGAATACGACGCCAAGCGCTCGCAAAACTAAGCGAAGGCGATATTTGCGTTCGTTCCGTTCGCGTTTTTGCCGACTCGAACGGACGAGCGCCGTCGCCTCCTTTTTAATCGAACGCAACCGCTTTTCGCCCAACGACTTGCCGCGCTGTTAAAGGAGGTTTCCGCCGTTGGAAAACGTTACGCGCCACGCCTACCTCGACCGTTATCCCGTCGACCCAAACTCGACGCGCGTCGTCGTCGGCACGATCCACCCTCACGACGAGGAAAACTTCTTCCTGCCGTTCTTCTACGGCAATAAAATGAGTCTTTGGAAGATGTTAAACCTTGCGACAAACGGAGAGTTAAACGACCCGAACTTTGCGCCCCGGGGCAACAACCGCGTTTTTCGGGAGCGCGACGGGTTCGAACACCGGATAACGCTCGACTCGATTCTCCGTTTTTTACGCGCGAAACGCGTTTCGATGAGCGACGCCGTCCGCGAATGCCGCCGTCCCGGAAGCGTTTGGGCCGACGCGGAGTTGATTCCGACGCGCCTCAACGTCGAACTCGTCGACCAAATTCGCGATTCGCAAATCTCCGAAGTCCTTTTTATGAGCGGATTTGGAAAAACCAACGCGTTCAAACTTTTTTACGTCGACGTCTTACGACAAAAGATAACGCCGGAGATTCGAGCGCGACGCGAAGTCGTTTGCCCGCCGGAAATTTTTGGTCGCCCGGTCAAATTTTCGATCCTTTATTCGCCGTCCGGCGCGGCGAACGTCGCGATCGCGCAATCCCCGGAATATCGGGCGGTTAAGGAATGTTACACAACGTCCGCAACGCCGGTTCGCGACTTCAAAATCGACTATTATCGCCGCAAATTTTGCCTTGACGTCGAGTAACCGCTTTCGCCGCTCTACGAACAGCCCTCGCCGGATTATTCGTCGACGTTCCCAACGGGCTTCCCCCGCTCGACTTTCTTCTTCGAAAACGCAAAGTTAGCCGAAGCGAACAAGCGCTTTCGCTCGTCCAGCCTCCAAAATTAGGCAAGCCAAACATTCGTTTTTGCTCGTCGCATCGCTAAAGTTAGCCCATTCAAACCGCCGTTAAAACCGTTAAAACCGGCTCGACCGTTAAAGCGTCTCTTTTTTTCGCAAAAGTCGACGCAAAAACCAATATTTTTCTTTTCAGCGAGACGCGAGGACGTTAAAATAGGAAATAAGACGCGAATCGGTCGCCCGCCGCCTCGCGATTTTTCCCGTTTCTCATTAGGCTTTCGAGCGAAAAAACGACCGGAGACGACGTTGGACTCGCTTTTTGTCATTCAAGGCTACGATCAAGGCGCCCGTTTCGCGCTCGACGACGAAACGGCGACGATCGGTCGCGACGCGTCGAACAAAATTAGACTGCGCGACCCCGAAACGTCGCGGAGACACGCCGAAATCCGTCGCGGCGTCGACGGGCCGACGTTGGTCGACCTTGAAAGTTCGAACGGCGTCTACGTCAACGGTCGGCGAATCCAAACGCGCCGGCTCGTCAACGGCGACCAAATCCAAATCGGCAAAACAATTCTTCTCTTCGCCTCGCGTCCCTGCGACGTCGGCGCCCGCGAGCCGCTTGTCGACGTCGTGCAGCAGGAGTCGGAAATCGGCGGCGCGTCGCAAGTTTTGCATTCCCTCGCCCCGGAAGAAAACCGCGTTTTCGACCGTCCCAACGCCGACGACGTGAAGTCGGCTTGGTTCGAAAAAGCCCGGGCGCACCTTAACTTCATGTATCACGCGACCTTAGCGGCGAGTCGCACGCTCGACGTCGAGCGTTTGCTCGAACGCATCTTGGAGCTGATTTTCCAATGGGCGCCCGTCGACCGCGGCTGCGTTTTCCTTTACGACGCCGACGCGGACAAGCTCGTTCCGAAAGCGTCGCGCGCTCGCAAAAAAGGCGCCCGCGTGCAGGTAAGTCAAACGATTCTTAACTATACGTTCGAAAATCGCAAGGGCGTTCTCACCAGCAACGCCCGCAGCGACGAACGCTGGAACGGTTCGGTCAGCGTTCTCGACGCCGGTGTCAAGGAAGCGATCTGCGTTCCGATGCAGGGCCGATACGGCCTCGTCGGCGCGCTTTACGTCGACGTCACGCGACGCCGCGACGATTGGGAACTCGCGGAGTCCCCGACGTTCGAAAACGACGGCCTCGACGTCGAACGAGCCGAAAAATTGGCGGCGGCGACCGACGCGAACGCAATCAAAACGCCGGTTTTCATCGACGCCGACTCCGGTTCGCAACCGTTCGAAATTTACGCTCGACCGGAAAACGACGTCGCGCCGCCGGATTCGCCTTTCTCGGATTCCCCTTTCGCTTCGGAAAACGCCCGACGCTCGAAGAAGCTGACGCTCGACCACCTAAAGTTAATGGTTGCAATCGGTTGTCAAGCCGCGCTTGCGATCGAGGACGCCCAATATTACGTCGGTTTGGCGCAGGCGGAGCGGCTCGCGGCCATCGGACAGACGGTCGCGGCGTTGTCGCACCACATCAAAAATATTTTGCAAGGAATCCGCGGCGGAAGCTACCTCATCGACGCGGGGCTCAAAGAGCACGACGAAAACCTCGTCGCCAAGGGGTGGCGCATCGTCGAAAAAAATCAAACGAAAATCTCCGATCTCGTCCTCGACATGTTGACGTTCAGTAAAGAACGGGCGCCCGTTTGGTCGCTCGCCGATTTCAACGAAACGATGGAGGACGTCGTCGAGTTGACGCGCGGTCGAGCGGACGATTTGGACGTCGAGCTCGTCTTCGTTCCCGACCCGACGATTCCGCGTTTTTACTTCGATAAAGAGCAAATTCACCGCGCGATCGTCAACCTGATCGGCAACGCCATCGAGGCGTCGAAAGATTACGATCCCAACGAGCCGCGACGCCGTTCGCTTTCCGCCTCCGATCCGAACGCCTTCGACGCAAACGACGAAGGTTCAAGCGTTTCGCGCAAAATCGAACTCGCTGAAAACGCCGACGAAGCCGACTTTTTCCCGACGTTTCCGCGAGGCCGAGTCGAGGCGCGCACTCGTTTCGACGAAGCCGCCGAGCGCGTTTTCGTTATCGTCGACGACGTCGGCCCCGGCGTTCCGGAAGCGAGCCGCGACGCGATTTTCCGCCCCTTCGCCTCCAAAAATAAGAGCGGCGGCACCGGGCTCGGTCTTCCCGTAACGCAGAAAATCGTTCAGGAACACCAAGGCCGAATCGTCGTCGAAGACTCTCCGCTCGGCGGCGCTCGTTTCGTCGTCGAGTTGCCGCTCGTCCTTGAAAAGCGTTCGGACGACGACTCCGACGTTTTTTAACCGCGCTTAACCCGTTGTTGAAACGACGTTTACCGAAACGTCGTTTCTTGTTTTCCGTCGATTCGTTAGGAGCCGCGACATGACGCAACCTTCGAAACCGTCCGCGCCAATCCCCGGCGACGGCGGCCCGCGCTCGCCGATTAGGACGCTTTCCGAGCTCGAAATCGGCCTCGAAGCCGACTGCTTCGTTCTCTTAGCCGAAAAGGAAAAGCTCCGCACGAAAGACGGAAAACCTTATTTTAAAACGGTTTTCCGCGACAAATGGCGAGAAATTCAAACGCCGATTTGGAGCGACGCGCCCTTCTTTGAAGAATGCGACAAAGAGTGGCAAGTCGGGCGTTTTTACAAGATTCGAGCGGTGCTGCGCGAGTCCGGTTTCGGGTACGGCCCCAAGTTCGAGTTGCGCCGCGTTCGCGAAACGATCGACGCCGACAAGCGCGACGGCTTCGACCCGAATTTTTGCCGTCCGTCGTCCGACGTCGAGCCGGAAGCGCTTGCCAACGAAATACTTGCGTTCGCAAAATCGCAAATCGGCAAGGGCCCGCTCTTGGCGCTGATTCAGCGAATTTTCAAGGAAAACCGCGACCGCCTCTTCGAAACGGCGGCCTCCCGCGCGCACCATCGCCCCTACCCCGGCGGCCTCCTCGAACACTCGCTTTCCGTCGCGAAAATAGCGGTCGCGTTGGCCGACCACTTCCGCGCCGTTCGTCCGGAACTGAAAAAAACGCTCTCGAAACCGCTGATTGTCGCCGGAGCCATTTTACACGACGTCGGAAAGATCGTCGAAATGGAACAATTCGCCGCGAAACCCAAACGCACCGTCGAAGGCGAGCTTCTCGGACACGCCGTCCTAAGCCGCGACGTCGTCAAGCGTTACGCCGACGCGGTCGGTCTCGACGACGAAACGCGAATCCGACTCGAACACTTGGTTCTGACGCACGCTCGATTCGCCGACTGGGGCGCGCCCTCCCCGCCCGCAAACCTTGAAGGAATGATTCTCCATTACGCCGATTACGCCGACGCGACGTTTTTTAGTTCGCTCGCTATTCTCGACGCCGACGACGGAGAAAGCGCCTTCACCGTTCGACGCGGTCCGTTCGGAACTCCGCTTCTTAAACCGACTTACGACGCGCCGTCTCCGTCGCCGAGCCAAGGTCGAACGCGTTGACGTCGCAAGAAGCCGCGCACAACTTTTCGTCGTCCGTTTCGGCGACGCTCCGCCGTTTATCCTAAACGACGGAGCGCCGCCGCTTTCGTTTTCCATTTTTATTCCGCCAACCTCGAACCCGTTTAACGACAAGGTTTAATCGAATGGGACTCACCACGCTCGACTATCTCGTCCTCGCCGCGTACTTCGTCGCGATGGCGCTGATCGGCCTTTGGTCGATGTTATCCGTCAAAAAGCAGGAGGACTATTTCCTCGGCAGCCGCAGTTTCGGCAAGATGTTTCAAATGTTCGCCGCGTTCGGCGCCGGAACGAACGCGTCCGACCCGATCGTTACCGCTAAAACGACGTTTACCAACGGTTTAAGCGGCGTTTGGAGCGGTCTCCTTTGGCTCTTTGTAACGCCGTTTTACTGGATTTGCGGCGTTTGGTACCGCCGAATGCGTTGTCTGACGCTCGGCGACTGGTTCGAAGAGCGTTACCAAAGTAAAGCGATCGCGTTCGCGTATATGATTTTCGGCGCCGTCTTTTATATGGTGTACCTCGGCGTCGGGATGACCGCCATCGGGAAGATGGGCGCGCCGCTTGCCGGAGCCGACACGCTGTCGCTCTTCAGTTGGGAAGTCGGTTTCGACCAATTCATCATTATCCTAACCGCCGCTTGCGTCTTGTTTTACGGCGTTCTCGGCGGTCTGCGCGCGGCTTACTGGACGGACCTGATTCAAGGGATTTTCATCGTTATTCTGTCGATTATCCTGATTCCGGTCGGTTTGAACGCGCTTGTTAAGGACGAAAACGAAACGCTCCGCGCCAACGCCGCCGTAGCGACCGCAAACGTCGAAACGGCGCAAGTCGCGACCGACGCCGCGCCGTCCGAAACGCCGGTCGAAAACGCGACCTCCGACGTCGCAAGTCCCGCTCCGCGCGAACTTTCCGGAACGCTCGACGGTTTCGAAGCGCTCCACCGCCGCGTTCCGGCCGAATATTTCGAAATCCTCACCAGCCCGAAAGGCGGCGAGTTCCCGCTCCACTATATTCTCGCGATCACCCTCCTGAACCTCCTCGGCATCGTCTGCCAACCGCATTTCATCGCGACCGGCGGCGGTTCGGCGAAAACGGAGTACAACGCCCGTTTCGGCCTCGTCGCCGGCAACATTCTAAAACGTTTCTGCACCATCGGTTGGGCGTTTACCGCGCTCGTCGCCTTAGCGTATCTCGCGAGCAACGTCGAGTTGGCAGCCGACCCGGACAAAGTTTGGGGCGTCGCAACGCGCGAACTCCTCGGCCCGCTGAACTGCGGTTTGGTCGGCTTGATGTTGGCGTGTCTCTTGGCGGCGCTGATGAGTTCCGCAAGTTGTTATATGCTAGTGGTTTCGGCGTTGGTCGTCCGCAACGGTTACGCGGCGTACGTCAACCCGAACGCAAGCGAAAAGACGTTCGTTTTCGCCGGGCGACTTTGCGGCGCGGTCGTTATTATCGGCGCGACGGTTGTTTCGCTGACCTCGATGAACGTCTTCGAGCAGCTGAAATTCGCTTGGGAAATTCCGATCGTCTTCGCCGCGCCGTTCTGGATCGGGATGTATTGGCGCCGCGCGAACAAGTGGTCGGCTTGGGGGACGATCGCCCTCACCCTGACGCTCTTCTTCCTGATTCCGATGAACGCCGCGCGTTTCCAACCGTCCTTAACGACGAATCCGCAATACTTAGCGACGAACGAATTTGTCGTCGTCCGCGAAACCCGCGCCGTTTCGCCGACCGACGTCGAGCGACGCGACGCCGCGATTCAAGTTTGGAACGAACGCCGCGAAAAGCTCGAAAACTCGCTCGCGCCGGAACTTAGCGACGCCGAACGCGCCGCGGCGGTTCATTCGGAACTCGGCCCGGCGCCGAAGAAAATCGCGCTCGGCGAAACGATCGTCGACGAATTCCGAACCGGCGGCAAGGCGATCTTTTGGGGCGGCGGCGTCGCGGCGTTCGACGAAAACGGCGCGGAACTCGTCGTCGACTCGAAAGGTCGCGTCGTTGCCAAAATCGTCGATGGCAAAAAGACTTACGTCGCAACCGACGCGCCGACGCTCGAACTGTTCGACCCGAAATTCGCGCAAACCGAAGACCTCGGCGACTCCCGCGTCCGCTCGACCGACCGCTTCAAATCGGTCGACGACTTGGCGACGCTCGGCGTCAACCTCAAAGGCAAAGGATCGTTTGAACTCGACTTCCTCCTTTACGAACGCCTCGGCTTCGACCTTATTTCGGCGAGCAACGGAACCCTCGAAGCGATGCGACTTCCGACGCGCCTCTTCCTGCCGTTCGTCTTCCTAATTCTGCTAAGTTTCGTAACGCCGCGCGGCGACAAAGAACGCCTCGACCGCTACTTCGTTAAGATGAAGACGCCGGTCGACCCGGACCCGGAACGCGACGCGGAAGAAATGCGCCTCTCGTACGAGAATCCTAACCGCTTCGACGACAAGCGTTTGTTCAAATTCGGCGGACTCGAGTTCAACCGTCCGACCGTTTGCGACGTCGTCGGTTTCATCGTCAGCTTCGCGATTTGCGTCGGTTTCGTCTTTATAATCGTCGCGTTGGCGGCGTACCGTCCGCAATAAATCGCCAACCGCAACCCGTTTGGGTTGCAACAAAAAAGCGAACGTCGTTCAAATCGGCGTTCGCTTTCTTTTTGTCGCAACTTGACGCGGCGTCAAACCGCGCCAAATTGTCTTTTCTTTAACTTTTCTCGCTTAACTAACTAGCGTCAAAATTGCACTTGCGTCCAATTCCCGCCCGCGCGTTGATCGAAGAGAAGCGCTTCGAGTTCGTCGGTCAACGTTTCGAAACGCTTCATCGCGTCGACGATCGGCGCCGGCTTCTCCATATCGACGCCGGCCGCCTTTAAAATGTCGAGCGGTTCGGCGGAACACCCGGCTTTTAAGAAGTTAAGGTAGTCGTCGCGTTCTTTCGCCCCACCGTTCAACACGCGTTCGGCCAACGCGATCGCCGCCGAAAGTCCGGTCGCGTACTTGTACACGTAGAACCCGCGGTAGAAGTGCGGAATGCGGAAACATTCGAGTTCCAGCGCGTCGTCCATCGCGAAATCGGGCCCGAAATAATCGTCGAGAAGTTCGCGATAAATCGCCCGAAACGCTTGCGCCGTAAGGGGTTCGCCCGCTTCCGCTTTCTCGTGCGTCCGCAACTCGAATTCGGCGAACATCGTTTGGCGGAAGATCGTCGTTCGAATCGAATCGAGTTCGCGGTTAATGATCCAAGCGCGCGTTTTCGTGTCGGTCGATTTCTCTAAAAGCCGTCGCGCAAGGAGTTGTTCGTTGAACGTGCTGGCGATTTCCGCCAAGAAAATCGTGTAGTCGTAATATTCGTAGGGCTGCGTCCGCGCGGAATACCAGCTGTGCATCGAGTGGCCGCCCTCGTGCGCCAGCGTGAAAACGCTTTCAATGACGTTCGGCTTGTAATTCATCATAATGTAAGGCGGATAATCGTAACCGCCGTAGCTAAACGCGCCGCTTTGTTTATTTTTGTTCTGATATTTATCGGCCCAGCGGTCGGTCGTCAAGCCTTTGGCGAGCGTTTGCACGTACTCGTCCCCCAACGGCGACAGCGCGTCGGCGATCAATTCGACGGCGGCGTCCCAAGAATAATCGACGGAAACGTCGGACAAAATCGGCGTGTAAACGTCGTAAAACCTGATATCGTCCAACTTCATCGCGCGACGTCGCAAGTCGTAATAACGGTAAAGAGCCGGCGTCGCGGCGCGCACCGTTTCGACCAAATTGCGGCAAACGCTCGACGGCACTTCTTCGCCAAACGTCGCGGCGTCGAGCGAACTCTTAAAATTGCGCGCTTTAGCGTAAAACACATCTTTACGAATCGAACCTTCGAGCGTCGAAGCCAACGTGTTTTGACGCTTGGCGTATTCGGCGTAAAACTTCTCGAACGCCTCTTTGCGAACGCTTCTAACCGGCGAGTGCAAAAAGACTTGGAACGTTTCCGGCGTCAGCGGCGTTTCTTTGCCGTCTTCGTCGGCGACCGTTCCGAAATCCATCTCGCCGTCGTTCAGAACGCGGAACGTCTTCCCGGAGGCGCCCGCGACGTCGCCGACCGCCGCCAAGAGCTTCTCTTCCGCCGCCGACAGGGAGTGCGGTTTGTAACGTAAAATACGTTCCAGCTTCAACTTCCAAGGCGCCAACCGTTCGTCGCTCAGGAGTTCGGCCCAACGCACTTCGGAGAGCGCGAGCAACTCCGGACGAACGAAGCTCGCCGCTTCCGCCGCTTTGCTCGCCGCCAACGAAAACTCGCCTTTCATCGTTTGACGCGCCGGATCGACGACGTCTTCGACCGCTTTCAAATAAGCGTAAACGCCGAGACGGTCGCCGGTTAAGTCAACTTCGCGTTCGTATTCGAAAAACTTAACGAGCGTCTCGACGTCGCCCAACTTGCCGCGAAAATTTTCAACCTCTTCCGCGCGTTTCTTCCAAGTTTCGAACGCTTTGCGCCAAGCGTCTTCCGACGCGAACATCGGCGTCAAATCCCAAGCGTCTTCCGCCGGCACGTCTTTACGTTCTCTAAGTTCTTGCGTAAAAGCCATTTGCACACTCCCAATTTACTAACGCGACGCCGACGTTCGCTTGCCGCCGCCGTCCAAAACTCGCCTCCGCTCAACGCAAAAACGCGGAAAAGCCCTTATAATTGTACCCGCCGCGCCGCGCAAGTCAAGCGTTTTTCGAACCGCGAGCAAAAAATTCTCGTCGACGCCGCGTTCCAACAGCGCAACCGCTTCCGTCGCAAGGTTTACAAGTAAGCTAAAAAATTGGCGAAAAATCGAGCCGCGACCATAAAAACGCTTGCAATCGAGCCGAGAATCGTTTATACTTAAGAGCGTCGTCCGCGACGGTTCGTTTCGACGCAAATTTTCGTTTTACCTCAAAAGGTGCCACATGCCGCGTTTTAAACAACTTAAACGTTTTCACCGCAACGCTTTAACATTAGCCGCGTTTCTCGGTTTCGGCCTTCCCGCGTTTGGGAACGACGCCGCGTCGCCCGCCAAAGAGCCGAACGTCGTCCGCGTTCTCTCGTACAACATTCAAATCGGACGCGCTCCCGGGGGCTCTTACTCCGATCCGTCGCAAGCGTTCCTCGACCGCACCGCGAAAGTCGTCGCCGACGCAAATCCCGACGTCGCGGGACTTCAAGAAGTCGACAATAAAACGAATCGAAGCGGCGCCGACGTCGACCAACTCGCTTTCTTGGCCGAAAAAACCGGCCTCAACGGCCAATTCGAGTCGAAAATCGAGTTGCCCGGCGGACTTTACGGCGTCGGCGTCCTGTCGCGCGAAAAACCGCTCAGAACCGCGAAAGTTTATATTCAAGGCAGCTCGCACCGCCGCGTTTTGCAAATTTGCGAATTTGAAAATTACGTCTTCTTCAACACGCACTTTCCGCTGACGCAAGAGACGCGTTTGCAAGCGGTTAAAGTTATCGAAGAAGAGGCGAAAAAGTACGACAAACCGATTATTCTCGTCGGCGATATCAACGCGACGCCCGATTCGGCGGAAGTCGTCGAATTGAAAAAAACTTGGCGCTCGATCGGCGCCGACGCTCCGACCTTCAGCGCCGACAAGCCGACGGTTCAAATCGATTACGTCTTCATTCGCAACGCGCCTAACGCTCGCGTTGTCGAGACTTGCGTCGTCGACGAACCGCTCGCGTCGGATCACCGCCCCGTCTTCTGCGTCGTCGAATTTTGACGCGCACAACTATTGACAAAACATCGCTCGTTTTCCAGCGACTTAACCCAATTCCAACAAGGACGCCGTTTATGCAATTCAATCGCCGAGATTTTCTCAAAGCGGGCGCCGGACTTTGCTTCGCCTCCGCGCTTCCGACCGTTTCCCCCCTCCTCGCCGCCGACGAAACGCTTTTAAAGCCGCAAAAGATTCGAATCGAAGTCGGCGCAACGGAACCGTTTAAGGCGGTTCACGTTTCCGACTCGCACTTCTGCCTCGCCGACGACCGCGAAGTCGAACGCAAAAAAAACCTTGCCGCGTCGCGCCTCAAACACTTCGGCGACGGCGTGAAGCGTTTCGACGCCGCGATGGCGCTCGCGCAAAAGAACGACGCGCTCTTCCTGCACACCGGCGACCTCGTCGACTTCACGAGCCATAAGAACTACGAAACCGTAAACGCTAAATTTGCGGGGACTTACTCCTTCGTTTCCGCCGGAAATCACGAGTACAGCCACTACCTCGGCGAAGCTAAAGAGGACGAAGCGTACAAAGCGCAGTCGTTCGAGCGCGCGCAAAAGGCCTATCCGAACGACTTAAAGCTCGCGTCCAAGGTCGTCAACGGCGTCAATTTCGTCGCGTTTGACGACGTGTACTACTACGTTACGCCGGAAATTTTCAAACGCTTTCAAGCCGAAGTGGAGAAAGGACTTCCGATCGTCGCGCTCTGCCACGTTCCGCTTTATACGCCGGAACTTTTCGAAGTCGCGAACGGCAAAAATTCGAAATGCGCCTATCTGACCGGCGTTCCGGAAGAACTTATGAAGAACTTCGACCCGGGCCGCCGCGAACAACAAAAACCGGACGCGACGACGGTCGAATTCCTCGCTTGGCTCCGCGAGCAAAGTCTTTTGAAGGCAATCCTTTGCGGGCACCTCCACTATTATTGGCAAGGCGCGTTTTCTAAGACCGCGACCCAATACGTCGTCGGAGCGAACTACGCGGGCGCCGCTTACGAGATCGATTTCGAGTAAACGTCGCGACGTAAAGAGTCGTTTGCAAAGCGCGTTATTTTCCGATTTAACGCGCCTTCTTTCTTAAACGACGCCGTATAAAGACCAAAAAACTCGACGCTCTTCGTCAAGAGAGCGTCGAGTTTTTCTTTTGACCGCTTTTCAAACGACGCGGCGTCAGCATTTTACAAAATATCCTCAAACCGCGTCGTTTAAGCGTTTAACGCCTTCGCAATATTCACTTTTCCTCGACGGTTGGGAACGCCGAAATACGGAGACGCGCCGCGCCCATCGGGATCAGTTCCAGCTCTTCGACCGGTTCGGCTGTCGGCGCCGGACTGAACGGAAGCGTTTCGCAGAAACCGGTCGGTTCGTACCCCCAACTCGGAATCTTGCGCCCCTTCATCTTGATCGAGTACGGAACTGCGTCGGTCGTCCACGGGAAGTTGTTTTCCGGCCAATCTTTACGAACAAGCTCGAGTTGCGAAAGGTCGAGCGTCGCCGGGTCGATCAGCCCATAATTCCAAGCCGACTTCGGTAAAATTTCGAACGACGGCCAAGCGGCGACGTCGGCGCCCTCTTGCCAACCGGAGTCGCCGATCGCGGTTTGACGCCCGTCGCGTTCTTGACGATATTCTTCGTCGATCTTCAGCGAGAAAGTCAGCGGCCCGTAGTCGATGCTGACGGAACCCTTGTTTTGACGCCACTTACGATACGAGAACTTCGCCGGGAACGTCGCCGCGACTTCGTCGCCGTTCTTCCATTCGCGTTCGATACGAATCCACTTTTGCGGCGCCGCGTCAACCGCGAGTTTTTCGCCGTTGAGCGTCGCCGACGCGCCAACCGTCCACTTCGGAACGCGAACGTAAAGCGGAAACTTAACGCTTTCAACGCCTTGCGGAAGCGAAACGTTCAGTTTCACCGTATCGTCGAACGGATAGTTCGTCGTTTCTTTAATCGTAACGGTCGCGCCGTCGCCGACTTTCGCGGTAACCTGCGACGCACTGTAAAGAGTCGCCGCCAAGCCGCGATCCGGCGTCGCCGTCCACAAGTGTTCGACGTAATACGGCCAACCGTGCGCGTGGTTGTGCTGGCAGCAGCGGCTGCTGAACGGGTTCATCGACATAAACGGCCCGGCGTTGTGAATAGCCGGATTGTGGTTCTTCGCGTCGGAAATCGGTTGGTTCGGGCAAGTGATGTAACGCAAGGCTTTAAAGTCGGGCATAAGCGCCGCCGGAGCGCAGTTGAACGCCACTTCCTCGGCGTGGTCGGCCCAGAACGTGTCGCCGGTCGCGCGGAAAAGAAGCATATTGCTCGTCATTTGCTCGAAAATGGCGCACGTTTCGATCCCTTGACGCGGGTCGATATAGCCTTGACGCGACACTTCATCGCCTCCCCACATCCCGCCCGGGACTTGCCCGTAAATCGCGCGAATCAGCCAGAAGTTATTGTACGCCGCGGCTTTGTCGGCTTCGTCTTTCGAGAGTTGCCAGAACGTCGCCGGTTCGCGGAAACACTGGGCGATATTGACGTTATGCCAGTTCGGCAGGCCCGAAACTTGTCGCCAGTTCGCGGTGTTCTCGTGAATTTTCTCCGCGACGGCGAGCAACTTTTTATCGCCGGTTACATTGTATAACCAAAGGCAGCTGTGCAGCATGTCGCCGCCGCGGCTGTTTTCCCAGTACGTTTCGAGGAGGCGTTCGTCCGGACGCATCGCGATCCAGTCGAAGTACTTGGCCATAAAGGAGATAACGCGCTCGTCGCCGGTGTTTTCGTAATACGATTGCATCAGGAAGAGGACGAGCATATTCGGCCAAACGTCGATCGGCTTTTCGGCGTCCGGATCGCCCGGGCCAAAGTAACCGTCGGCGCGTTGGCTCTTTAGAATCGCTTCGATCCAAGTTTGCGCTTCGGCGATCATTTCTTTATCGCCGGCGAGATACGCCATATCGACGTACCCGCGGAGCCAGTACGGCAGTTCTTCCCAACCGTATTGACCGCCGTTCATAAGCCAAGCGTTATCGGCCTTTTCGAGCCATTTGCTGATCGTTCCGAGTTTCCCGGCGAGCCCCTCGTTTTGGCGCTTGAGAGCCTCGCCCATCCAGCCTTCGGCCTTGACGGCGCCGAGCGGCAACTTCAAAAACGGCGACGGTTCGAGCGGCGCTCGGTTCGCCAAGTAATGCGGCGCGGCGTCGCCGGTTTCCGGACGCTCGACGACGCGAACGTCGTCCGCCGCGAACGCGCCGACCGCCGAAAAAATCAGCGCGGCGCTCGCGATCGCTTGAATCAACTTCATCGTTAAACCCTTTAAATAAAAAAGTTGCGTCGACAACCAAGTAAAAGCCGCCGACGCGAAACGGGGCCGAACCCCAACCCAACAAATTTCCGACAGCGACGACGCTTTTTATCGTCGCGCTAAATATTGTCAACGCTTCGCTTAAGATTAAGCGAACGGATTTAAAACGCCGCGTCCTCCGCTTCGTCGAACGGAGGAAAGGCCGCGAAATATTCAATTCGGATTTTTTCGTCGTTCGCAATCTCTTGCGATTCCAACGTTTGCGTCGTTCGACGTTTCGCTTCGAGACGAACGCCGAACGGTTGAACGCTCGTCGTTTTGACGACGACTTCCGGCCCGGCGATTTGCTCGAACTCAAAGGACGGAACGCCTTCAAACGGCGGACAGAACGCGACGAAAACCGGCGCGACCTCGGCGTCCCCTTCGAACTCGACCGCAACGGAGCCCAAAATCCGCGTTCCTCCGTCCTCCGCTCGAACGCGGCGCTGCGTCGCAAGCGTCTCGCCGTCGCTTTCGTCAAGCTCGCAAACGTCGACGACCGACGCGACGCAAACGCCTGCCGGTTCGTCTGTTCCGACGTTCGACGTCTCGGTTTCGTGCGTCGAAATCAAGAGAGCGTCGCACGACGGCGTTTCGCTAAGACCAAACCAATCTCTTGCGACGGTCGCGCCCCAACGACGAGCGAAGCGCCCTGCGAACGCGTCGACGGCGACGACGTAAACCGCCGCGACGCAACACGTTGCCAACGAAGCGGCGCCGCGCGTCCAAAGCGTCGTCAATACGACGAACGCGGCCGTTCCAAGGGGCGCCGACGCCGACGCGACGCGATTTCGAAACTCCGACGGCGGCAGCCAAAACGGACGTTCCCGCCAAACGCAAAGCGTCTCGCGCAACGCGTAAACGCCGACCGCGGCGAACGTTAAGAAAACAAACGTCGACGCGGCGCAAGCAAACGTTTCCGCGCTCGTCCCGGGAAAAATCCAAAATCGAACGAACGTCGACGCGCAAACGGCCCATAAAATCGCCGTCGCCGACGCGTCGAAAGCGTTTAAAACCGCCGCCCAACGTCTTTGGACGCAACGCTTTCCGCTCGACGCGCAATCGAAAAACCGTTCCACCATGTCGCAAGTTCGCTTTTCGTTTCGAGTCGCGTTCATCGATTTTTCATCTCCCGTTCTCGCGTCGCCGTCTTACGCCGCGCCTATTTTCCCCAACACGCCCATTTTAACAAATAAGCGTAAAAAAAACCGACGCGCGGAGCGCCGAACGCTTCCTTATTATACGTCGGAGGAGCGGCGACGTCAAGGAGGGTAAAATAGAAAAACAGCGCGGGTTCATTACGGCGTTTTTCGCCCGCGTCGACGACGCAAAAAAACGACGGCCAACGTCGTTAAACGTCAACCGTCGTTCGACTTGCGGCGCCGTCTATTTCCGCGTCGACGCCAACCCGTTATTTTTACGCAACTTACGTCGCCGTCGTTAGAAGCAGTATCGGACGACGTCGAGGTAAATCACCCAAAACATCAACGCCAAAATCAACGCCAGGCCCATGTAACTCAATATCACTTGGACGTTTTCATTCGGTTTGCGACGCGTGATCGCCTCGTATAGCAGGAAGACCATGTGCCCGCCGTCGAGCACCGGAATCGGCAGGAAGTTGACGACCGCCAAGTTCGCGCCGATCAAGCACAGGAAGAGCAAGAAGACGCCGTTGCGTTCCCCCGCCGCCGCGTACGCGGTTCCGACGATCATTCCCGGGCCGCCGAGCGCCTTCGCCGAAACGGTCGAACCGACGTTTTTCAGGAAGACGAAAACTTGCGTCGCCGACTCCCAAGTCTTAGCGACGCCGAACTTTAACGCGTCGCCCAAGGAGTCCGCCCGATGGAAAATCGCGTCGCCGCCGAAGTAAAGACCGCGCTCGACGACAAAAGCGTCTTCGGCGCGTCGGAGCGTCGTTTCGATTTTCGCTTCGCCGCCGTCCTTCGTCGAAACCGTTACGGCGACGGGAGTTCCGTTCGGAAGATACGGCGCGACGGTCTCGAACCACCCCAAAACGGACGCGGCGCGTTCGGTCTCGGTCGCTCCGGCGATCTCGGTCGCCTTCGTTTGAGCGCCGGCGCCGGCCTTCGCGCCGGTCAACGATTCGAAAATCGTTCGCGCGTTTTTCGGCGAGTCCGCGCCCGGATCCGGAACGGTCGTTTCGATTTTAACAATTTCGCCGCCGATCGGATTCGAATCGGTTTTCACGGTTCCGTCGATTCCGGCGACGACCGGCAAAACTTCGAACGCGACGCCGAGTCGTCCGCACGCCATGACGCCGCGACTCGAAGCGAAGCCGTCGTAAGGCGCCGCGTTCGGCAAGGTCGCCGTCAAGTCGACGCGCTCGCCGTCCCGCAAGATCGTCAGCGCGACCGTTTGCGTTCCGGTCGGCGCCGATTTTTCCGAATCGCCCGGTTCTTCCGTTCGCGCCGATTTCGCCGCCAACTCTGGGCGCGTTTCCTTCGAACCGCTCGCGAAAAGCCGATACGGGAGGCGGCGCGGGTCGAGAATCGGCTCGGCGTCGATTTCGAGCAACACGTCGCCACGACGCGTTACGACGCCGTTTTCGTCGACTTCGCGCTTGACCAGGCCCGCTTTTTCGGCGGCGGAACCGGGACGAATTTCGACGATTTCCCCCATCGCCAAGCGAACGCCGATTTCCGGCGCGCCGGTCGGCGGAATCGTTACGGAAATTTTCTCCTTCGTTTCGTCGACGGAACGCTCGCCCGCCTTGCCGACGACGGTCGGCGCGAAGACGCACTCGATCGGACGGTCGACAAAGAGCCGCGCCAAGCGGTATTGATCGGCCGGCGTTTCAATCGGAAGACCGTTCATCGAAACGAGCCGCTCGCCGCCGGTCAACGCGCCGAGCCGTTCTTCAATTTGCGCCGCTTCCGCCGGATCGAGCGACGAAGCGAAAGGCGCCGCGTCCGGAATCGCCGCCAAGTCGAGCGAAATCGACGGACCGACGCCGATCGTCGGATTCAGGTCGCCTTTGGAGAAGCGCGGTTGGATCGCCAGCGACGTCGGCGCGTCGGCGCCCGGGCGGCGCACGTCGAAAGTCGTTTCCTCGCCGCTCATCGTCGCGACGATAATCGACGAAAAGACCGGGCTTTGCGCTCCGTTGATCGCGACGATTTCGTCCCCGGCTTGCATTCCGCTCTTCCAAGCGGGCGACCCCGGCGCCACGTAACCGACGCGAGCCGACGTTTCCGGCGTGCCGATCAAAATCGCCGCGGTCGCGCAGACGATCGCGAACACGACGTTCATAAAAACGCCCGCCGAAATAATCGCCATCCGTTGGAAAACGTTCTTCGCCAAGTAGCTGTCCGGCGCGTACATCTGCTTTTCGAGCGACGCGATTTCCTCGTCTTTCGCCGCTTTTTCTTCGTCGGAAAGCTCGGCGTCTTTCTCGGAACGCTCGAGTTTGGCGCGCTCGATTTCGGCTTGAATCCCGCCCGGGTTGTCCTCTTGGCCGAGCATCTTCACGTACCCGCCGAGCGGAAGCCAACCGAGACCGTACTCGGTGTCGCCCCATTTGAAGCTGAAAAACTTGAAGCCGTAAGCGTCGAACCAAATGTAAAATTTATCGCAGCGCACGCCGCACATCCGAGCGACGACGAAGTGGCCCCACTCGTGCACGATCACGAGCATGTTGACGCCCAACACGACCAAAATCACGCGCCACGCGACCGCCAACGCGTTCGTCAACGCCGAAGCGTCTTCCGCGACGCCAAGCAGCGCCGCTATCGAGAAATCCATATTTCGGCCTCCTTCCGCGCCCAAGCGTCGAGTTCGACGATTCGCTCGAGCGTCGGTTTTTCTTCAAAGGTATGATTTTCAAGGATTTGTCGGCAAACGACGGGAATCTTATCGAACGTCGTTCGGCCGTTGAGAAAAGCGTCGACGGCGATTTCGTTCGCCGCGTTCAAGACGACGCCGGCGGTTCCCCCCTTCTTCGCGACCTCGAACCCGAGCGAGAGCGCCGGGAAGCGTTCGAGATCGGGCGGGAAAAACTCGAGCGTCGAACTTTGCGTCCAATCGAATTTGCGAGTCGGGCCGGGCCGTCGCTCCGTTTCGTAAAGCGCAAGCTGAATCGGGAGCCGCATGTCGGGCGGGCTCAACTGCGCGAGAACGGCGCCGTCGACGAACTCGACCATCGAGTGAACGATCGACTGCGGGTGAACGACGACGGAAATTTTGTCGGCGTCGAGCCCGAAAAGCCAGCGCGCCTCGATAATTTCGAGCGCTTTGTTCATCGTCGACGCGGAGTCGACGGTGATTTTCGCCCCCATTTGCCAAGTCGGGTGCTTGAGCGCGTCGGCGACGGTCGCCGTTTTGAGACGTTCGGCGCTCCAATCGCGGAACGGGCCGCCGCTGGCCGTCAAAATCAGCCGCTCGACGTCGGAACCGTCGACGAACGTCGAGTTCGAATCAAGCCGCCGCGACAGGAGACACTGAAAGATCGCGCTATGCTCGCTGTCGACCGGGTAAATTTTCCCGCCGTTCGTTCGGAGCAAATCGGTCATCAGCGAGCCGCCCGCGACGAGCGCCTCTTTGTTCGCCAGCGCGAGCGTTTGACCGGCTTCGAGCGCGCTCCAAGCGACGCGCAACCCGGCGACGCCTACGATTGCCAACAAGACGACGTCGATTTCCGGCCGCCGAACAACCTCGGCCAACGCGTCCGAGCCCCAAAGAACTTCGATTCCCGACGGCAGCTCGGCCAACGGGGCGCGGTCGGCGTTCGGGTTCGCGACGACGACGGCGGCCGGTCGGAACCGTTTCGCCAGCTCGACCAACTTCGCGACGTCGTTGTTGACGGAAAGAACGCTCGCTCGGAGCCGCCCGCCGGACGCCGCGATCACGTCGAGCGCGCTCGTTCCGATGCTCCCGCTCGCGCCGATCACCGCGACGTTGCGCGGCGCCGACGCGTTTTCGGAAGGAACGTTCGCGTTAAATTCGCTCATTTTGCCAATATATTAATATAACGGTTAATACAACGGATAAAATTTTTCTTAAACAACGACGCGCCGCCCCCGCTCGAAAGCGGAAACGCCGCCCCGCCGTCGAGAATCCAACCGACCGACGCGGCGTTAAAAACGGAGTTTTCGTTCTATTATACGGCGCCGACGCGTTTTGTAGAAGACGCGTCGACCGAAAAAACGCGAAATTTCGCAAAAGAATCGAAAAATCGCGCCTTCTTTCCGCCGCCTCTTGCTCGAAAACGAGCCGCCGTTTGCCGTTTGAATTTCCAAACGTTTTCCAACGTTTTCAAAAACGCCGTTTTCAAACGTTTCTCGACGCGCCCCAAACGCCGGTCGTCCGATTAACGCAACGTTTTAAAATAATCAAAAACATCGTTTTTTACCGGCTCCGGCGAGCGTCGGCGTCGACCGTTTCCGCAAGCGTTTCGGCGATAATCCGGAACCCGCGTTCGACGACGCTTTCCGCCCCGGAAAAGCTAATTCGCAACATTTGCCGCCGATGCGCTTCAAAAATCGGGTCGCGTTCCCCTTCTCCGTCGCCGATTTTCGCGCTTTCGTCGAGTCCGTAAAAGAACTCGTCGCCGGGAATCGCGAGGACGCCCCGCTCTTTCAAATTGCGGTAAAGCGTTTTCGAACCGGACGTTAACGCCGGCGTCCAAAGCCAAAGGAAGAACGCGCCTTCGCTCGCGTGCAAACGCCCGTCGACGCCGACTCGCCGCAATTCGTCGAAAAGGAGCGCGACCGCCGCCGCTCGACGACGCGAATAATAAGGGCGAACGATTTCCCGCGACGCCCGCAAAATTTCGCCGCTTTCGAAGAACGGCTTCGCGATCCGTTGTCCGAGCGAACCGTTCGCGAGCCCGACGATCGCGGTGATCGCCGCCAACCGCTCGACGATCTCCTCCGACGCGACGACGAATCCGGTTCGCAATCCCGGCAAGCCGATTTTCGACAAACTGAACGTCAAAATCGTTCGCCGCCCCCAAAAAACGGAGTCGAGTTCGCGCTCGTCCTCGACGATTCCCGGGAACGGGCCGCCGTACGCGGAATCGACGATCAGCCAAGCGCCGATTCGCACCGCCAACGCGTCCAGCCGCTCCAACTCCTCGCGCCGCAAGACGTTGCCGCTCGGGTTCGTCGGTCGGCTGACGAGAATCGCCGCGACGTCGTTTTCGGAAACCGCCCGCTCGACCGCGTCGAAGTCGACGACGTACTTGAAAATTTGCGGATTATCCGGATTGGGGAAGGTAATTTTCGCCGGGCAGGCGACGAACAAATCGGGCTCGACGCCCATATCGGCGTATCCGACGTACTCGGGCGACGCCGGAATCAAAATTTTGCGCCGCCGACCGTCGCGCGTTCGCCCGGCCAAGAGGTTCAAGAGGCCAAAAGCGCCGAGTTGCGCGCCGCTGACGACAGCGACGTTTTTCGACGTTATCGGGAGTCCGAACCGCTCCGCGAAAAGTCGAGCGAACGCGTCGAGAAACGCCGGGTCGCCTTGCGGCGCGTCGTAACAAACGAGCGCTTTGTCGAACGCGGCTCCGTCGGCGAAAAATTCGGCGGCGCTCTTTCTCCAAAGCGCCTGCATTTCCGGAATCGCGGCCGGATTTCCACCGCCGAGCGCGAGCAAGTCGGGCCGGAGCGCGACCGCTTCGCCAATGTCGTTCATTAGGTCGAGAATCCCGCTTTGACCGGAGAGTTTTTCGCCGAAAATCGACAAATCGAGCCCCGCTTTCATTTCCGCGGCGCCCATTTTTCCCGTCAAATCCGCAACATCCGTTAAATTCGTCAAAACTCGCGCTCTCCTCTCGTCGCGCCGTTTCTTCTTTTCATTAAAATTCGCGCCGCGCCTCAAACGCAACGGCGTTAAAATCGCTAAAATTTTCCCAAATCGACGCCGCGATCGCCGCCAACGCCGCCTTAAATCGCCGTCGCAACCGATTTTATCGTCAAACTCCGCCGATTTAACGCTTCATTTTTTAATCCAACGCGCTCGAATCAACCGCTCCGCGTTTTCCGGCGTTCAAGTCGCGGCGAAGTCGTCGCAACCGATTTTATCGTCAAACCCCGTCTCTTTAACCGTTTCACTTTTCAATCCAACGCGATCGAATCAACCGCTCCGCGCTTTCCGACGTCCAAGTCGCGACGGAATCGTCGTCGAAAACGGCTTGATCGGGAGCGTTCGGCAACGTCGCGTCTGGCGGCTCGACGACGGTGAAAATCCGGTTGAAACGGTCGAAACCGCGACTCATAAAGTCGGTCGGCGCCGTCGAATGGTCGAGCCCGAACGAATGCCCGAGTTCGTGCAGCCCCGCCCCGAGCGTCGACGCGGTCAGCGCCCAACGCGTCCGACGGAAACCGGAGTCGGCGGCGAAATCCTCCGGAATCGCCCGAGCGTCCGCGAACGCGTCGGCGACGTCGACCAACGAATCGGGCCAAGAAAACAGCGTCGACGCGTCGAGCGCCGCGACCGAGCCGCCCCCCAATGCGACTCGCGCCCAAGTCGAAGCGTTTTTTCCCCTGTCCGCAATTTTCCCGACCGCGCCGTTTCTCTTATTTTCACCGTCTTCGCTCGTCGACGCGGTTTCGCCGGTTTCGCCAACCGATTTTTCTTCGTTAAGCGCCGCGTTTTCGCCATTTCGCCGATTTTCGTCGAACGCGCCGATCGTTGAAATCGTTAAGAACTTCTTTATCCGCTCTTTTTCCGCTTCGCCGGTCGTCGCCGACGCTTTATCTTGCGCGACCCCGCTATTCTCGTCAACCTTGCCAATCTCGCCGATCGCTTCCGCCGCCTCAGTTTCGCTCAACTTCCGAGCGAACGCGACCGAAACGAAATACCGCGCGAACTCCGTCGCCAAATTCGACGCTTCGACCTCCCGATAAATCGCCAAAAAACGCTCCGTTTCGGAAAGAGCCGCGTACTCGGCCGCCGTTTTTTCGCCGCGCAAGACCCAAACGACCGGATCGCCCGCCTCGTCGAGTTCGAGCGAAAACGTTCGGCGACCGTATCCGGCGTCGTTCAACCGCTCGGCGGTCGCGGTTTGCCAAAGGAGCGCGGCGGTTCCGATTTTCGCTCGAAAATTATTCGGCCGCGGCGACGACAAACCGCCGGTTCGCGCCGTTTCCGACGACGTTTTCTCCGCTTCGCCGTCCGTTAAAACCGCTTCGTTTCCCCCAGTTTGCCGATTTCCAGCGTTTTCCGCGCCCGGCGACGCGCCGGAAGCGTTCGACAAACTCGACGCAACTCCCGCAAGCCGCCCAACCGTTTCATTTTCCGCCGTCCAAAATTCGGGCGTCGCGAACGTTTCGTCGCCGGTCGAGTCGACGAAGTAAATCAACCGAACGAACCGCGGGTTGTCGTCGGGGCGCCGCGTCAAAAAAAAGTCGATTCGCGACTCGCCGACCGCCAGCGTCAACCGGTTTTCGCCGGGAACCAAGTCGACGAGAACCTTGAACCGTCCCGCGACGACCGGCGCCCGAACGACCCGAGTCGCCCGCGACGACGACAAATTCTCGACGACGACCGTTCCTCGCTCGACGCCCGGCGCCTTCCCCCGCAGGAGCGCGACCGAATACGAAATCGCGTCGCCGCTCGCAAAGTTCTCGATTCGCGGCGCTTCCGTCGACGACGACGCGCCGTTTCCCACCGCTTCGCCGCCGTCAAGAAAACGCGTCGCCGCGTCGAAGCGAACGACGTCGAGTTCGTCCCCAACGACGTTCGCCGCCGACGCGACGGCGATCCAAAACGCGACGCAAACGCTTGCGCCGACTAATGTTGCGCGTCGAGTCATTTCTCTCCGACCGCATTCTTGACGGCGCCGTCTTCCAACTTTTCGACGTTCGAAAAATCGTATTTCGGCGCTTCCAACTCGACGTTTCCGTCCTTAGCGAAACGCAGCCCGCGCCAAACGCTCCACGCGATAAAGACGACCGTTACGACCGCCGCGAGCGCGTACGCCCAGGGAAGCTCCAACCCCAAACCGGTCGGCCCGCCGTGCGCCGTCGACGTCCACAAGATGTAACTCGTTACGACGAACGTCATGAACGCGCCCGGAATCGCCGCGATCCAACCTTGCTTCTTCAAGCCGTAAAGCCAAGTCGCGCCCGCCGCAAGAGTCGACGCCGCAAGGACTTGGTTTCCCCAAGCGAAATAGTTCCAAAGTTTGCCGAACGACGCCGCGTTTTGGTTCGACCACCAAAGAAGACCGCAAATCGCCGCGATAATCGGCGCGCAAATCGCCAACCGTTTCAAAATCGGTTTTTGGTCGATTTTCATCATTTCGGCGAGCGTCAAGCGCATGCTCCGCATCGCGGTGTCGCCGGAGGTGATCGCCAGCACGACGACCGCGACGACCGTCGTTTTGCCGAGCCAAGAGCCGAGGAAATCCTCCGTAATCTTCGCAAGGACAAGGTTTGGGTTTTCCGCCATCAGGGCCGGAACCTTGTTGTAAATCGCGAGCGCGGCGCCGGCCCAAACCATCGCGATAATCCCTTCGAGAACCATCATTCCGTAAAAGGACGAGCGCGCTTGGCGTTCGGTCTTCATCGTGCGAGCGATAATCGGCGCTTGCGTCGCGTGAAACCCGGACAAAATCCCGCAGGCGATCGTTACAAAGAGACACGGGATAATCGGTTGCGTCAGTTTGCCCGCCTTAAACGCTTCCGACTCTTGCAGAATCGACGCGTCGCCGAAGCCGCGAATCAAGAGCGCAACCAAAAGCGCGCCGCTCCCAATCAGCAAAATCGCGCCGAAAATCGGGTAAAGCTTGCCGATGATCTTGTCGACCGGAAACATCGTCGCGACAACGTAATAGAGGAAAATCGCCCCGACCGCGCCCCAAAAGAACGGAACGTTCGGCAGGAACGTTTTGTCGATCAGGTTCGCCGGAACGTTGATGAACACGGCGACGACCAAAGCGAGCAGGAAGACGGTGAAAGCGGAAAACGCGCGATAGTAGGTATTGCCAAGCGTCAACTTAATGAAGTGCGGCAGGTTCGCGCCCCGGTTGCGGAGCGACGCCATCCCGGCGATGAAGTCGTGCGTCGCGCCGCCGATAATGTTCCCGATCGGAATCAGCAGAAAGACGATCGCGCCGAACTTAATCCCCGCGATCACGCCGATTACCGGCCCGACGCCCGCGATGTTCAAGAGCTGAATCAGCATATTTTTCCAATGCGGCAAGACGACGTAGTCGACCCCGTCCGCCTGTTGAATCGCCGGCGTCGTTCGGTCGTCCGGGCCCAAAACTTTTTCAACGAAACGCCCGTAAGTCAAGTATCCGACGACCAATAGAACGATTCCCGTCAAAAACAGAAGCATGTTTTTTCCTCATTTTTCTTCGCTTTTTCGGCTCTTTCGAGTCGCCAATCTCCCATTCCGAAACAATTAAGCGTTCGCGCCGCCCGCCTCCCGCCGCCGCAACGACGCGGAGCGAAACGGTCGCTCTTTTTATTCTACCAAGCGACGCCAATTTGACAAGGCGCTCCCCCGCCCCGCTCGAAATCGCGCAAGAAACGGCAAGCGGCGCCGCCTCCGCGTCGAGCCTGTCTCGAACGCGGAAACGCCGCCGCTTTCGCCGTCGCGCTAAACCAAGCCGTCAAACGACTTCGAGATTTTACTTCGCGAACTCTTTAATCTCTTCCGGAATCCAAACCGGGAGGTCTTTGATCGAGTCGCGGGCCGCTTGCGAGGTCGGGACGCCCCACGTTTCGAAGAACGGGCCGAGGTTTTTGCCGGCGTTGCGCGACATGCGAACCATCCATTGATCGCGTTTTTGATCGTCGTTTTTCGGCAGTTCCGCTTGCGGCGCCTTGCGGTACTCGTCGACCGAGCGGATAAACGGTTCCCAACCAAAGGCTTCGAGCATTTGGACGCTCATACTAAGCGCGAGGAACGGGTCGTTTTTCCAAGCGTCGAACGAACGGTTTTCCTTTTCGACGTAACGCTTGAAGCGCTTGACGCGAGCGTCTTTCCCGATAGCGCCCGGACGCGAATCCGCCGCGGCGATACCGTTCAGTTTCTCCATCACGTAAAGCGTGAAGTAGTTGACGGTTACCTCGGTCGAACCGGCGAACGTCCAGTGCCCGGATTGGTGGTTGTGGCCAAACTCGTGATAGAAGCCCCAGTTCCCTTGCTCCTTCAGCTTCTTGGCGTCGGCGAGGTCGTTTTGGACGTCCATCCACGTCATCACCGGGTAGCCGGAGTGCATATAACCGGCCGAAATTTGGCGGTCGCAGCAGATGCGTTCCGGGCGGTCGCGACGCATCGGGGTCGAGGAGAACTCGGCGATGTAGTCGAGCGCGGCGTCCCAAACCATCATCAGTTCTTGCGGATCGTCGAGTTTGCGAATCACCGACGACGGAAGCGTAACGACGACGTTCGTTCCTTGCAGTTCGGCCCAAGGCGCCGGATATTCGCGAATTTTCTTCCAATCTTCGAGCGACGTTTCGCCGCGAACGAACCAAGGCGCTTGAACCGCGCCGGAGATTTCGACTTCGATCGTTCCCAAACCGGCGCCTTCGATTCCGCGCGGAACAACGACGTAAACCGGGCCGCCAAACGGGTTGGCGATTTCCATTTCCGGCTTATCGAGCGTTTTTTCGACGCAAATTTCCGGGTAACGCGACCAAGAGTTGAGGTGCCAGTTGCGGTCGCGGTGGGCCCCAACGCGGATTTTCAGCTGGCGCGGGAGCTTTTTGAAGATCGCTTTGTCGACGCGAACGACGATCTTTTCGCCCGGCGCGGCGTAAAGCCCGGTCGTGTTCCAGTCCGGAACGCCGGTTTTGACCGCGACTTTAACGCCTTGGCAACGCTCGGCTTCCGACGGAACCGGGCCCGGGAAGTCTTGCGCGGCGGCCAACGCCGGAACGTCGTCGGCGTCGGTCGTTCCGGCGACTTGACCGGTAATATATTGTTCGGTTTGAATCGCGATCTTCAAGCGCGCCAAGAGATTGTCGCTCTTAACCGGCGCTTTTTCTGTCGGGACGATTTCGTCGCCGCCGGAGGCCAAGCGTTTGAAGACGTCGCGACTTTCCGTCGCCAAGAACGGATAAATCAACGAAGCGGTCGAAGAAATTTGACGCAACACGTTCGCGTCCAACGCCGCGATTTCTTTCTCGGCTTCGTCTTGCGAACCGGCGATTTTATCGACGAAACGAACGACCGCGCCGCCGCAAGCGTATTCCGGAATCGCCGCTTTCGCGTCGTACTCGTTCGCGCCGCCCAACGGATTGACGTCGCCGTCCGTCCAAGCGATCTCGACGCCGAATTTCGCGAAGTTGCGGTTGCCGGAGTGATCGGAAACGATGTTTTTACCGGGGTTAAGTTGAATCCAGCCCCAACCGAGCGCGCCGCCGACGAAACCGCCGCCGTTCTTCACGACGTTGAAAATTTGCTCGTACTGCTCGTCGTTAAGGGGAGCCGCGGGCCCGAAAAAGACGTCGAACGCTTCCGGAACCTTGTCGACCGAAACCGCGTTAAACCCTTCTTCTTTCAAGAGTTTCGCCGTTCCCGGATTGCGCCAAACGGCGACGCGAACGTCTTTGTTCTTCTTGTCGTCGTCCGCGCCGGCGGCCCAACGAAGAACGTTCGCGATCAAACGACGAGTCGACGGCGACGCGGCGATACGATCGGCGTTGCAATATCCGTCGTGCCCCAAAGCGACAACGCGCCCCTCGCCCGTAAACGCCGCCGAAACAAGGGGTTGCATAACGCCCTTTTCATATTCGGCAACGACGACCGGGAACGCCGAATCGCCGAGTGTCGCGACCGGCCCCGGCAGCCCGCTCTTGACGATCGCGACGACGCCGTCGGTCATCCGCGCGACAGCCGCCGCTTTATCCTCTTTGCTAACAACGGGTTGCGTCGACCAAACCGACGCGACGCCGCAGAAAACCGCGCTCAACGCCAGCGCCGAAACGCAAAACGCCCGCAGTCCAAACTCGCTAATTCTCATCGAGTCCGCCTCTTTATAAATCTTATCGTTTAAAGTTTAAACGAGCGCCGCG
This sequence comes from Thermoguttaceae bacterium, assembly GCA_017559825.1. GTDB lineage: Bacteria > Planctomycetota > Planctomycetia > Pirellulales > Thermoguttaceae > RUG369. The sequence goes on from JAFYQR010000054.1 coordinate 50,951, forward strand.
CAAAGACGCTAAACGCCGTCGCGTCGCCGCTCGAAAAATCGCCGTAATTATTGTTAACGGTTAACGGGCCAAGCGTCGAAAGGCGCCGCCGTCGACCGTTGCAAATCGTTCAATCGTCGAACGTTCCAACCGACTGCGAATGCGAGTCGAAACTTGTCAAATACTCGATCACTTCGAGCGCGTCGTCGGTGAAGTCCCGGAAATAAAGTTTGCGAATTTGGTCGAGAATAAAACGTTTTTGCGAACCGCTCGGAACGGTCGGAAACTGCGCTTTTTCAAGGATTTCCGTCTCGTTCCGGCCCAGCGCCAACAAGACGCCGCGCCCGGTCAGACTCCAAAAACGCATCGCCTTCAAGCGCCGTCCGTTATCGGTCTGCGCGACGCGGCCCTCGGCGAGAACGAACTCGCCCAAATCCGGAATTAACCCCAGCGAACGCTTGACTTGCGAAAACCCGTTGCCGACGTTGAGCATCCAGCCTTCGCCCGCCTTCCAATAGGCGACGAGTTTGTCGCTTCCGACGACGAAATAGAGGTCGTCCGGTCGCAAACGCCGCATTTTCAAGCCCTTCGTCGCCGGAGACGCCGCGCCCGTCGTCGCGCTCGGAGCGGTTTGCGCCGCGTTTGCCGGTCGCGTTTGCGCTTGTTCCGCTTTAACCGGTTGCGGTTTCGTCGCTTGCGTTTGCGCCGCCGGTTCGATCAAAATCGGCTGCCGACACTTCGGACAGCGCCGCGTCTGCCCGCGCAACTCGTCTTTCGCGTCGATTTTACTTCCGCAACTTCCGCAAATCACCCGAATAGCCATCGCAATACCCTTTATATTAAAGGCTTACGCGTCTCGACAAACGTTTGTCCGCCGACGCCGCTCAAATTTGGTTTCTCTAATTTTACCCGTTTTGCGCAAATTTTCAAGCGGTTCGCGCAAATTTCGAGCGCATTTCGACTTACGCGCGCCGTTTTTTAAGCGTCAACGGTCGTTTTCGGCGAGATAACCCAATATTTCGTCAAGATTTGCGTCGCACGAGTGAATCGCGACGACGCGCTTCGTTTTCATATTAATATAAAGAAACTGGCCGCGCATTCCGCCCTTGCCGAACGCGAAGCCCGAGTCGCCGACCGGATGCAACTCGAAACCGCGTCGCAACACTTCGTCGACCGCCGCTTCGGAAAGGATTCGTTTGCCGTCGTAAACGCCGCGTTGAACGTATGTTACCCCGAGTTTCGCCATATCCTCCGTCGAGATATACATCCCGGTCGCGCCCATCGGGAAACCTTGAGGGCACTTCGAAAACGCGCACTCGGAGAACTTCAAGGGCGCCAAAACTTCGCGAATGAGAAAATCGTCGAGCCGTTCGCCGGTCTTCGCCGAAACGATTCGCGAAACTAAATAGAACGCCGCGTCGCTGTAAACGCTTTTTTCTCCGGGTTTATACTTGAGCGGTCGTTCGAGAACGAGGCGCAAATAGTCTTGACTCCCCCAGTCGTTCGGGTTTTCCGCGTCGATATCGAGGAAGCCGCGCCCAAAACCGACGCGATGCGTCATGACGTCGGAAATTTTGACGTCGCGCCACTTAGCGTCAAAGTTTTCCGGGAATTTCTCTTCGAAAATCGGAAAAACCGGCTCGTCGACGTCGAGAACGCCGCGGTCTTGCAGAATCATAACCGCAGTAACCGCAAAGAGTTTCGCGACGGAGTAAGTATTTTGGCTCCGCGACGCCGGGCGAACTTGCTTCGTTCGCGAAACGCCGTCGCAGACTTCGCAAATCGCGTAAACCCGCCCGTCTTCTTCGGCCAACTCGACCAATTTTTCGAACATCGGTTTCGACGGCGCGTCGTTCATTTCTGTTTCTCCGTTAACCTCCGACGGCGAAGCGACTTCCGCTCCGCCGTTTCCCGCGTTCCCGTCGAACCCGTAAACCGCGCCGACGTTGTTATTACCCGACATCGCAACTCCGCCGAAAAGCGCGACCGCCAACGCGACGTTTCGCCAACTCGCCTTCATATTACCCCCCTCGCTTTTAAACTATTGCTCGTTTTGCGTCAAGTAGTTAAGAAGTCCCTCGCATCCGGCGAGAACGTCGTTCCAAGCGGCGTCGAAGTCGTTCGTGTACCAAGGGTCGACCAAGTCGCGCGGGTCGTCGGTATAATCGAGCAATAGCGAAATCTTGTTTTCAAAACCTTTAGGACAAACGCGCATCATATTGCGGCGGTTCCAATCGTCCATTCCGATCAACATATCCCAACGCTCGAAGTCGTCGGCTCGGAGCCGCCGCGCCGTTTTACCCGCGCAGGAAATCCCGTGTTCGCTTAACTTGCGTCGCGCCGGCGGATAAACCGGATTCCCCAGTTCCTCGGCGCTCGTCGCTGCCGACGCGATCTCGAACTCGTCGGCGCGCCCCGCTTTCGCGACCAAATCCTTCATCGCGAACTCCGCCATCGGACTTCGGCAAATGTTTCCGTGACAAACGAATAGTAAGGCTAACCGCCCCTCCCGACGAGAGACGACGTTAGATTTCTTGGAGTCGGAACGCATCAGGCTACCTTCGCTTTCTTTTCCAACAGTTCCAAAATGGCCTGGTCGGCGCTCCCATAGTAGGAGTTTTCGCCCATCAGCTCCGTGACGCCCTCGCGGTCAAAATAGCCGCGAACCTGTTCGGCGGCGCCGCAGAACACCACGGTCTTTCCCTGTCGCTTCAGGGCTTCGCAGGTCTCATGCATAGCCTGAGCGCCGGGCAGGTCCACGCTGGACATACCGCGCAGCGAGATAATGAGATAGTCGAACCTGTCGGCGTCTTCCATACGGTGGACGAATTCGTCCACGTCGCCGAAGAAGAGGGCTCCGGTAATATAAGCCATACCGCAACGCCCAAGCGTCGCAGGCTCGGCGCCGGGACGCTTAGACACGCGGGCGGGATCAATGTCGGAGAACTCGATTTTGATCCGGCTGGAGTTCACCATAAACAGGATGGCGGAGTAGACGACGCCCATAATGATAGCGACGGTCAGGTCGAACAGCACGGTTGCGATCAAGGTGATCACAAACTGACTTATAGCGGTCTTGAAGCGGCGGGCGAAGATGTAGCGGACGCCCTTCCACTCGTTCATACGCCACGCCGTAACGATCAACACGCCGGCCAGCGCGGCTAACGGCAACTTAGCCATAACGTCGCCCAGCAGAAACATAGAGGCCAGCAGAAACACGGAATGAAACACGCTGGTCAGACGCGTCTGCTGACCGGACTTGACGGCCACGCTGGTGCGGGCGATCGCCGCGGTGGCGGGCACGCCGCCCATTAGAGGCAGTAGGATGTTGCCGACGCCCTGCGCGATCAGCTCCTGGTCGGCGCAGAAACGCTCGTTCTTCATACGGGCGGCGGAGGCGCCGCACAGCAGACTTTCGATCATCCCAAGAGCGGCGATGGTAATCACGGGCGACGTCAAATCGGAAATCATCTGAAAGCTCAGACCGGACAGACTCAAGCGATCCTCCAACCACAGAGTCTTGGGAAGGTTGCCCACTGTGGCAAGGGAATCCATACCGCAAAGAATGGAGACGGCGACAGCGACGACGACGCCTACCAGAGAGCCGGGAACCTTGGCCCCCCACTTCTTGGGCCACGCCATCATCACGACTACCACCAGAACGCCAATACTCACGGCTTCCGCGTTGGGGTGGAAACCCAGACGACCGTAGGAGGCCAACTTCTCCAAAGTGGAGGCGCCCTCGGAAACCGTGCCGAAGAAGTTATCGATCTGCCCCAGAGCAATGATGACGGCGATACCGGAGGTAAAGCCCATAATCACCGGCATAGGAATAAAGCTGATGAGACGGCCTAACCTTAACATACCGACCGCCAGCAGCAGCGCGCCGGCGGCAAAGCAGGCAAAGAACATACCCTGCAGACCGTACTGCGCCACGATACCGATCAACACGGCGCTCATCGCGCCGGTGGGCCCGGAGATCTGATAGGAAGCGCCGCCCAAAACGGCGATAACGACGCCGGCCACAATGGCGGTAACCAGACCGGCGGCGGCCGTGGCGCCGGAGCTGACGCCGAAGGCCAGAGCCAACGGCAACGCCACGGCGCAGACCGTCAGGCCGGCCATCATATCCTTGGTCAGCCTAGCGGCGTTATATCCGGAAAACTCCCGCTTCAGCCCTTGAACAAACTGTGAGATCATTTGAATTGCCTCTCAAAATATTTTTAACCAAAGTCTATTCCCACACTATACCACAGCCTTTCAAGAAATCAAGAAGAAAAAACGACGAAACACGCCTCCGAAGTTCCCGGAGTTCCGCCGGTAAGGCAAAATCGTTGAAGCGGATGGAACGACGCTTCCGCAGACGCCCGACGCTATCGTCCCCATTCGCCAAGGGCGCGCCTCCGACCGCAAGAGGATTACGGGAACGCGATAGTCGCCGCCGCGCTCGCCGTCGCCGCAACCGCGTTATTTCCGCTCGGTCGCGGCGTTGATTTTCTTATTTCCGCGGCAGAATTACCGTCCGACTCGTCTAAAATTTCGGTAAATCTTTGGTAAATCATTGGTTAATTGAAGAGCGAACCGCAAAGGAACCGCGACGATGGGAAAAAAGAAGGAAATTGAGCCCTTTCGTCGCCGGCGATAAATCCTCTTGCGGCAAACGCGAACCCAATCTTTTTCATCGCCGGTCTTCGGCTTGTTTCTCCCGCGGGCGAGCGCTCCGCTTACGTTAAGTTCTCGCGACGGCTCTTTGATTTTCTATTTTTCGCGCCGTTAATCTTTATCCCGCCGTTTACCAACGGTTGGACGAGGCCGACGTTTCCCGTTTGCGCGTCGGCGACTCGTCGCTTAAATCGGCGAAAAACGCCGCGCCGCCCGCCGACGACGCGACGTCGTTACTAACAACGCCGCGTCAAGGAATCGGCCAAACCTCGTCCGTGTAAAGGGGCGTTCGGACGCGAAGCGGCACGTCGCTTCCGGCGTCGGCGTTAAACTCGACGCGGTAAACGCCCGGTTCGAGCCGAATTTCAACCTCTTGCATTTCAACCGGTCGCGGTTCGGCAAGCGGTTGACCGTATCGCTTCGGCGTTTCGCCAGGGAGCGCGAACAAATATTGACCGCGCGTCGCCTCCGACGGGATTTCCAGCGCCGCGTCGACGTTTTCGCCGGTTATCTTAACCCGCGGGTTCGCAACCTTTGCGCCGTCCGCCGTCGCCGCGTCGATTTCTCGGAAATGCACCTGCAAACCGAGTCGACAAGGCTTCTCGACGCGGAGTTCCCAACTTCGCGACGCCGCGTCGGCGCCAACTTCTTGCCAAAGCGGGTAAACGATTCGTCTAAACGATTTAGAACCGTCCGCCGCCGTTTCGAGCCGCAAGTCGTTCCGCTTGACGAGCAAGGCGTTTCGTTCCTCGACCGTTTTTTTCCCGTAAAGCTCCGGGTCGACGCGCAGCAACGCCTTCACCTCTTCCGGAACGCGACCGGAAAGACGCAACTCTTCGTAAGCCTTGATCATATCGAGGATTTCGCCGATGAACGGATGCTTCGACGCGGCGCCGACCGACGCTTGAAACGAGAACGACGCGTCGTAACCGATCGTCGTTCCGAGGCAATACTCGTACATATCGGGCGTCGCGTTACGGTCGTACCCGTAATACCAGCCGACGTCGAGTCGCATTTGGTTGTCTTTCATCCCGAGAAAACCGCCGGAACGCTCTTCCAAATAAGCCTTTAGGTCGTCGTGTCCGTCCGCCGACGCCGAGCGCGGTATCATATGCCAAGAATACGGCGAACAACTGCTTCCTTGATAAAGAATATTTTTATCCTTAATCTTGTCGTAAAACGCTTTATGAAGGCGCGCGTTGTAATACCACCACTCGCCCCCGTCGCTCGGTCGTTGCAACAACTCGGAACCGTCGAAATAAATCATATCGAGCGGCAACTCGTTCGCAAGGTTCGCGAAATTCCCGGCGATTTCGTCGATGAAGTCCGAGTCGAGGTCGGGCGTATGATACCCGTAGGCGCGAATGAAATGCGACACGGCGGAGCCCTTTTTATGCGCGGCGACTTTCGTTCCGTAAAGTCCGCGTTCGCAATCGGTTAAACCGTTCGCGTCGACGTCGCCGTATCGGATTAATTCGTCGTCGATTCGAACGACTTGCCCGGAGCCCATATACGGGTCTTGCCCGACCGGGAAAACGGTCGCGTCGGTCGCCGTCGGAATCGTCGTCGCGTCAGCGCTCAAATCGGCGGCGAGCGTCGTCGACTCGCCGAGGAGAAAGCGTTCGTCCGGAACCGGCGTCAAGTACGGGTCGTTCGTATCGACCGACGCCGCAAGGAGATGGAAACCGAAGCGGATTCCTTCGGCGCGGAATTTCTCGATCGTTTGACGCAACGTCGGCAAACCGCCCGGGAAATTATTTTCGTTGACGCGGTAATGTCCGGTCGACTCGCACCAAGAGTTTTGCAGGAGCAGAATCTGCTTAAACCCGCCCCGTTTCGCGAATTGTAGCGCCGCTTCGTACTCGTCGACGTTAAAATAGGTAAGGAAAAAGTAAGAATCGCGAACGTGTTGCGAGGCGTCGCGCCAACCGCCGCCCGGTTTCGGCGACGGAATCCCCGCCGTCCGCTGCATTCGCTCGACCGCTTTCGGCCAATTTTCAGCCGTCGCCGCGACGACCGCGCATTGCGCTCCTTTGACGCCGTGTCGCTTGTAAGCGTTCGCCGACAAAATTCGCGTCGGAGCGTCCCAAAGGGGCGACGCGACGTCCGCAAAGTCTTCAAGGAGAACGGTTCGCTCGTCCGCGCCTTCGCCGAACACCGCCTCGACGCGGTCGATCAGGCAGCGAACCGCCGTTTTTCCCGGGAGCGAGTTGTAATAAAAGTAGAGCCGCCGGACGTCGTCGTAAGAAAGATCGTTCAACGGCGGATCCGTTAAGTCGAGCGTTCGCCAACCCTTAAAGTCGATCGAAATATAATCGTCGCGATGTCCGCTCTCCCCGCCGAGTTGAATTTTGAGCTGCTGACCGTTCCCGTCCCCCCAAACGCGAACGCGAATCGCTCGGCAACCGGTCAAATCGAGCGGATTGACGAACGAACGTCCGCGCACCGACCAACCGTCGCCGTGTTCGCGGGTCGAGGTCGCGCAAAATTCGGCGACCGGCTTCGGCGCGACGGTCTCGGACTTGACGGAAAGTTTGATTTCGCGGGCTTTACCGCTTTCCGCGTCCCAATCGACGTTTTCGGCGTCGACGCGCGCCAACGGTCGGAACGAATGCGAACAACCTTCGCGATCGTTTTGCGCCCGCCCGGTATGCGACGAAAGAGGCCGAACGTTCGGCGCCGCCGTCATTACCGCGATTCGGAAATCGTCGGGAGAAATCGCGGCGTTGATTTGCCCGGCGATTCGCGAACCTTGCGGCGCTCCGAGGCGGAAAATCGCGATTTCGTCGACCGGCGATTTCGCGTCGAGCCCGAGCAATCGCAAAACGACGCTTCCCGGCCCCGGCTTCGCTTCGAACTTCGCCCGCGTTCCGTCTTCGAACTCGACGATTAACGTTTCAAACGCCGTTTTTCCCTCCGTTCTTCGGACGACTCGCCTCGCGTCGACGGTTCGACCGTTCGAAACGAACGAAAACGCTCGAACCGGCGCGCTCGTTTCGCCGCCGTCCGCCCGGGTCAAAACCGCCGTCGCGTCGGCGCCGAGCGTCAACGTTGCGTCGCCAAGGTTCCAAACAGCCGCCGGTTTTGCCGGTTTCGCGGAATTTTCCGATGTTAACGCCGCCGGTTCCGAAACGTTCGCCGGAATCGCCGTCGACTCCGCCGACGTCGGAACGCTCGCCGTCGCTAAAATCGCCCCCAACGCGCCAACGACCGCCGCCGAAACGTTCCGCTTCGACGTTTTTTTCCAATTTTGCCGATTTTTCCGCATCGCCGTCTCCTTTTGGTCGCCGCCGAACGCCCTTCGCCGCCGCCCTTTATTAATAACGTCTTGAAACGAGAAATTCGCCCTTATATTAATAACGACAAAACAACAAAACTCCGCCGCCTCGAACGCCGCCCGACTCGCGCCGAACGCCGCTCAAATCGCCGTCGATTCAACGTTAAACCCAGCGCAATCCCGCTAATTTAACGCGATTTTTCCTCTTCCGCCCAACGTTCGAACGCTTTTTGGAGCGTTTCCTTCGGAACAAGCCCTTCGTGCAACCAAATCCGCGCGCGCATTTCGATACGTCGACCCGGTTCGAACTTTTGCTCGACGACGCCCGGCCAACCGACGCAAAGCGGCCCGTAATAACGAGTTAGCCAAGTCGGCGGAAAGTCCGGAAAGTTCGGCGAAAGGAAGATCGCGGCCCCGCTCAACGCGGTTTTCTCGCCGGTTTCCTTGTCGGTCGCGCCGAATCGGGACGTATAATCGGCCCAACGCAGCGGTTTTTCCGGCATATCGCCCTCCGCAAGGCCTTCGTCGGTCAGAATAAAGCGGTCTTCGCCGTTTTTGCCGGTCGGACGGAAGCGAATCGTCAGCCCGCCGTAACTTTTACCCTCCGCGCCGCGCAACGAAATCGGTTTTTCGTTCGGAATCAAAACGATTTCGACGTCGAGCGAGCGGCAACGAACGCCTTCAAACGTTTCGACCGGCCCGGTTTTGACGCGAACGATTTCCGTAACGACTTTTTCGCCGTACAGCGGCGCGTTTTCGGCGATTCGTTCCCCGACGCGTTCCCCGACGCCGCCGTCTTTCGCCGTCGGATCGAGTTCGGAATCCGTTTTCGTCGCGTTCGGCCCGACGAACCAACCGTTTTCAACTGCAAATTCGGCAAACTCGCCGCCGTTTGCGTCGTCGCCGATCGTCGGACGGTCGAGGAACCGAACGAAACGTTGGCGAATCGGCGCGTTCGTCGTCCAAAGGTCGTATTCGCGCTTCGTTCCGTCCGCTTCCCAAACGCCGACCGCCGGCCAAGTCCAAAAGACGCCGCGGTGATGGTAATGGTCTTTCGGCGCCAAATCGGTCAAATTTTCGCCGTCGACGCCGTTCAGCGGATAGAGATAACACCCGGCGCCGCGACGGGAATCGTTTTTCGGCACGTTTTCGTGTTCGATGAACGAATAACGGTAACTAAAAACGACTTTTTCGCCGTCGCGCAACGTCAAAAGGCCGTCGTCGAGCGTCCAATCGAACGACGCGTCGACTTTCGACGCGTCCGCGACCGTTTGCGCCGCCTCTTCAACCGCCGCGAACGTCGTCGAATCGCCCAGTAAAAACGTCGCGACCGTTAAAATCGCCGCCCACCGTCCCGCCGTCCGAAACGTTCTCGTCTTTTCTCGCTTTCCGCTCAACTCATCGTCTCCTATTTGTTCTTCGTCGCAAAATCGCGTTTCACCTTGCGTTTCGCTTCAAACCGGCCGCGCGACCGTTAAAATCGGAGCGACCGGCGCTTTTTACTTAATCTTTTTCTCTTTTTTAAATCCTGCGTTTTAAAAAACAGTCAATCTTTGCGCATTTTGCGACGATACTCGTCATTGTGTTAAAATAAGCAAGACGCGCAAAAAGCGCAACCTTTTATTGTCGACAACGCGCCCTTTCCTCCCCCCGCTCGACGTTCGGCGCTCGCCGCCGTCGAATTTAAGGAACCGAGAATGCGAACCACCGCCGCTTTAAACCGAATTATCGATAAAATCGCCGAAACCAAACCCGCTCGCCTCGAATCGAAAACTCGTCGCCGCGACGCGTCGCCGAATTTTTCCGACGCAAAAACGCAGCCGTCCGAAAACGCCGCCGAAACGTCGTCGTTCGGGCCGCGACTCGCCGCCGTCGACGCCGAATCGCTCGAAACGACTCGAACTCGCCGCGGAACGAAAGCGCGTTCCGCCGATAAAATCGATTGGAAAAACGATCGACCGGGCGACGCGAACGCTAAAACCCGCAAAACCGAAAAATTTGACGGTTCGTCTCGCTCTCGCGACTGCGCCGACGAGGAAGCGCGGCGAACCCAGCGCCGCCGTCAAATTGATCCGACGACTTGCGAACGCGATTACTCCGCCGAAGAAATCGAGTTCATGAAAGCGCTCGACGATTACAAACGGGCCAGCGGACGAATGTTCCCGACGTGCAGCGAAATATTAGAAGTCTTTAAGTCGCTCGGATACGTCAAAATCGCGCGCTCCGAAGCGCTCGAACGCTCGTCGTCGCAAGACGCCAAACCTCGCCGCGCCGCGACGCCCGCTTTTTTAGGCGACGAAGAAAACGACCCGTTCGATTTTAAGGACGCGCCCGTTCCCGGCGTCGCCTAAAGTTCGAGGTTAAATTTCGCGCCGCGTCCCGACGCCTCGACTTCGTTCCGCGCCTCGATCGCGACGTCCCGCCAAACGCCGTTACGACGCCGGATAAAGAATCGAACCAACGCGAACGAGCGTCGCTCCTTCCTCGATCGCGGTTTCGAAGTCGCCGCTCATCCCCA
>JAFYQR010000055.1 GCA_017559825.1 Thermoguttaceae bacterium
GCTCGACTTTTTAAGCCGAAGCGCTCGAAACCGCCCGCGTCGCTTAATTTTTTAAGGCGAAGTTCCCGGAACCGCTCGCGCCGCTTGATTCTTTTAGTCGGAACCGTCCGCGTCGTTTGATTTTTTTAATCGGAACCGTCCGCGTCGCTTAATTTTTTTGTCGGAAGCGCTCGAAACCGCCCGCGTCGCTTGACTTTTTTAGACCGAATTGAGCGCGCCGCTTGACTTTGAAAAGCCGTTGCGTTAAGATAACGTCGTTAAAATCGTTGGCGGCGCGACGAAAACGAACTGTCAAGGCTGTTTAATCGTTAAAATTGGCGCGGTCGCTTGAACAAAACAAAGGAGAAACAACGATGAAAGCAACGAACGGTTGGAAATTGAGCGGCGCGTTCTTGATTTTGGGCGCGATTTGGAGCGCGACGGCGGCGAGCTTGACCGCGTCGGCAGCGGAAAATTCGGCAAAACCGGAAAAGACGGAAACGGCGAAGATTCGCGTTCTCGTTTTCGACGGCGGGCACCCCTACGACGAGCCGGAGTTCGCCGAAATGTTGACGGCGCTCGGCGACGAATTCGAGTTTTCGCGAGCGACGCTTCCGCAAGACCGAGCGTTGTTGGCGTCGGGGCTCGAAAAACGGTTCGACGCGCTCCTCTTTTACGACATGTGCCAAACGCCGATGAGCGACGAAGAGTTCGCGCGGTACGAAACGCTCCTTAAAAGCGGTAAAATCGGCGCCTTTTTCCTCCACCACCGACTTTCCGCGCATCCGGAACGCCCCGATTTTTGGAAAATCGCCGGCGGAACTTACGTCTTCGAGCAAAATCGCGAAATCGAAGGGAAACGGCTCCCGCTCGGCGCCTACGAACACGACCGCGAAATCGACGTGAAACCGGCTCGAATCGACGGTGAATTGCCGTTTCCGCTCGAAGCGTTTACGATTATCGACGAAAGTTACGAAAATATGTGGGTCTCGCCCGACGTTAACGTTCTTTTGACGACCGACGCGCCTCGAATGACGCCGCAAGTCGCTTGGACTTGGACGCTCGGCGAAACGGAAGCGTTGGTTTGCGCGCTCGGACACGATAAGAAAGCGTACGAGAATCCGGCGTTTCGACGATTTTTGAAAAACGGTCTAAACTGGCTCGCGGAGAATGTTAAGAAGTAGCGGTTAGCGAGAAATTAACGGCGGCGATCGGCGAAAACGGCGCGGTTCTGGAATTCAAAACGTCGAAAAAGCGACTAAAAATTATTAAGCGTTAAAAAACGCCGCTCGATTGCGCGTCGAGCGGCGTTTTTGCGCTGATTTTGCCGGTTTTGGCGATTAAAGAGCTTGCACCGCGTCGCGAACGGCGGCGCCGACGTCGAATTCTTCCGACGTTTTACCGGAAACGGTAATCGTCAACGGCGTCGAGTCCTTCGTCTTGAATTGCGCGTCGACGAGATCGTAAGCCTGTCCGCCGCTTAGCGTTACGCTGGCCGATGCGTTCGGATCGACTTCCGGTTTTTCGACGACGTTTTTGGTGATCGTAACTTTAAATTCGCCTTCCGGAGCGCCGGGATACGTTCCGTGCGTGTGAATTTTCGCGACGCCGCTCGCGTCGGTCGAGCCGGAGACCGCCCATTTGAAGTCGTCGGCGCCGTGAAAGGTAACGGTCGCGTCGGCGAGCGGGGCTCCGTCTTGAATCACCTTCACCGAACAGGGGAAGAGCTTCGGCATTCCGTCCGGTTTCGGACGGCCGCAACCGACGGCGGCGACGCAACAAAGGAACGCGACGAGCGAAAACAAGAAGGGCTGGAAAACGGAAACGTTGGCGGGAGTTTTGCGCATATTGTCGACCTTTCGGATTTTAAACGTTGCGAAGGGGAAACGCGTCGGCGAAGCGTTCGGCAAAGTCGACGCGTTTTGTTGTGTTGGGCGAAAACCGGCGACGCGTTGGCGTTGGTCGACGCGTTCGACCGGGGTTGACGTTTGTAACGACGTCGGCGATTAGAACGAAGTCGCCGTTTCGCCGCCGTTGATCGAACCGAGCGCGCCCCAGACACCGTACGGGCTCTTGCCGGACGTAACTTGCGCCGCGGAAAGAGTTCCGCAGTCGATCGTGTCGGAGACGAACATCACCGAACCGTCGACGCGAAGGGCGTTGACCCCGCCGGTGTGGTAGCTCGTCGGCGCGAAACTCCCCCATTCGTGCGAGTTGAAGGAACCCGCGACGCAGGAGGCGGAGTTCGGCGGAAGCGTGCAGGTGAACCAGGCTTCCGCGGCGCGACCGTTCGACCAAATGCGACCGCGCCAGAGAACCGTGCAGGGGTTTTTGACGGTCATACGGTCGGCGGCCAAGGCGTTGTCGAGGCAGAGTTGCGGGCGGCCCTCGCCGTCGTGCGGTTGGTAGCTCGCGACCGCGCCTTGACGGACGACGTTCGTTTCGCGGGTCGCCGGGACGACGCATTCGCTAAGGCAAATCGTGTTCGACGTGCCGTCGGTGATCGCGCTCATTCGTTTCCAAACTTCGCGTTGCCAAAACGCTCGCGGGCCGATGTTCGAACGGTTCGTCCACTCTTGGTCGGCGCGACGGGCGAACGTCCACATTCCGTCCCCGGCGCACATGTAAACGTTCGTGCAGGACGAACCGGTCGCGGCGGTCATTTCGCCGTTGTTCCCGTCGGACGGGCAAAGGAGCGCCGAGATTTTTTGCCCGTACCAATGGTCGCGGTTGGCGGCGGACAAGTCCCAAGGCGCGCCGTACCCGTTCGTCAGCGAGCGGTTGGTCAGCGAGTCTTGCGCCCAACGGCAGTACTCGTTGTACATCCCGTTTTGCTCCATATAGGGGAGGAGGAAGACAATACCGCTATTTAACGGGCAGTTGACCGTGCCGACGTTTTGGTCGAAACCGAGGAAATAACAACTTCCAGCCGGGAACGTATCGTTGTTGGCGGAGGCGTAATTTTGCAACGCGAGGCCGAGTTGCTTGAAGTTGTTCGTGCATTGCATACGACGCGCCGCCTCGCGAGCGGCCTGAACCGCCGGCAAGAGCAAGCCGATCAAAATGCCGATGATCGCGATGACGACTAAAAGTTCGACGAGCGTGAAACCGCGGCGGCGAAGCGTCGGGAAAGATTGCGAACAAAGTTGCATAACGCGCTCCTTGTTGTGAAAAAGGACGCGAACGGCTCAATTTCGGCGGCTGAAGCGTTCGAAGGGAGCGTTTCGCGTCGGAATTTAAGTGAAATTAGGCGGGTTGAGCGAAATAGACGGTTCGCTTGACGGCGAACCTCCGCGTTGAAATAAGGATACCCGACCGCGAATCGAATTTCAAGTTTTTTTAGCGTTTTTTTAAGTAAATATTTTTTTATCGATAAAAACGAAAAAAGGAACGCTTTTTGAGCGGTTTTCTACCAAATAAGTTATTTTTGAGGTTTTTAGCGGTTTTGCGGCTTTGTCGACCGCGTTTTTCGATTTTTTTATCCTTCGTTTGCTTGGCTTGTTGAAATCGGCGCCGACGACGCGTATAATAAACGGGGACGCGGCGACGCTCGACGAGCGTTTTCGGGTCGATTTTATCGTCGTTTTGTCATTATTAAATAGTAGTGCGTTCGAACGTTCGCGCTTTCGGGCCGAACCGTCGGGCGCCGTCGCCGTCGAGGCGCTTCGAAACGGAGGAATTGAAAATGGCTCGCAACGCAAATCGTCGTCAATTTTTGTCGCAAACGACCGGCGCGCTCCTCGCCGGAACAATCGCGGCGCCCTATTTGAGCCGCTTGGCGTTCGGCGCGAGCGCGACGCCGAAGTTCGAAGTCGCGAAAATAGCGAATCTGACGCCGAAAGACGGAATTTATTACGGTTGGCCGACCGTCGCGCTTCGCGGGGACGAGTTGCTCGTCGTCGCTTCCGGCGGGCGAGAGTCGCACATTTGCCCGTTCGGGCGCGTCGATTTAATTCGTTCGAAAGACGGCGGCGAAACTTGGACTTGGCCGCAAACGATTTACGACGGCCCGATCGACGACCGCGACGCCGGAATTTGCGTTACCGACAAGGGAACGATTCTCGTTACGACGTTCACGTCGCTCGCTTACGAACCGGGGCTGAACGCCGAAATCGCCGCTCGCGCCAAGGGGGAAAAGAAGTGGGACGACGCGAGTTTCGCCGCTTGGAAGGGCGCGAACGACCGAATTTCCGCCGACGAGCGCAAAAAGGAACTCGGCTGTTGGATGCAACGCTCGACCGACGGCGGGATCACTTGGTCGGCGCGTTATTCGACGCCGTTCAACAGCCCGCACGGTCCCTGCCAACTCGCCGACGGGACGCTTCTTTACGTCGGGAAAGAGCTTTGGACGGACGAAAAACGCGTCGGCGCCTGCGTTTCGAAAGACGACGGGCAAACTTGGGAAGTTAAGGGATTTATGCCGGTTCGCGACGGCGATTCGGTCGTTCAATATCACGAACTGCACGCCGTCGAGGCGATCGACGGAACGATTGTCGCGCATATTCGTAACGAAAATAAGAATAATCACTGCGAAAATCTGCAAACGATCTCGAAAGACGGCGGCGCGACTTGGTCGGTTCCGCGAACGATCGGCGTTTGGGGGATTCCGTCGCAACTTATGCGCTTGAAAGACGGGCGGCTCTTGATGACTTACGGGCACCGTCGGGCGCCGCTCGGCGTTCAAGCGCGGGTCAGCGACGACTGCGGCGAAACCTGGTCGGAAGCGATGGTCGCGTACGGCGACGCGGTTTCCGGCGACTTGGGGTACCCGTCGACCGTTCAAATGGCCGACGGAACGCTCCGCACCGTTTGGTACGAGGTTGAAAAGGGAACGTCGAAAGCGTCGCTTCGTTGCGCGACTTGGAAACTCGTCGATTGAGCAAGGCGCGTTAAAAACCGCAAAGCCGTTAAAATCGGTCGGTTCGCCGTCGTCGAAGAAGCGACGGCGCGTTAAAGCGCGGGGATTTTAACGGTTTTACGGACGCTGGAAACGCCGGACGTTCGCTAAAACGGTCGCGATTTTGGCGACGGCGCCGGTTTTGCGGACGCGTTGAACGGAAGCGGCGGCGGTTTTGCGTTTTGTCGATATTAATTAATAAGAGGAAAACGGCGATGAAACGGAGCGAAAGGGCGCGTCGATTCGGGCGCTTGGCGGTAATTGCGGCGGCGTTGGGCGGTTGCTTTGGCTTGGCCGGATTTGACGGCGACGCGGTTTGCGCAAACGACGCGAAAACCGCGGTCGCGGCAATATCGGTAAAAGACGGCGACTCGGCGGCGTTCCCGTTGGCGATTCCCGGCGAAAAAGCGGGGGAACGGCGGACGTTTACCGTCGACGGCGTCGAGTTCGCGTTTCGCTGGGCGCCGCCCGGTCGGTTTCTGCAGGGGAGCCCGGAATCCGAGGAAGGACGCGAATATTTCGAATATCGGCGCGAAGTCGAATTGACTCGCGGTTTTTGGATTCTTGAAACGGAAACGACGCAGGCGATGTGGAACGTCGTCTTCGACGAGAATCCGAGCGAGTTTCGCGGCCCGAAACGTCCGGTCGATTCGGTTGGACTCGCGGAAATCGCCGAATTTTGCGCCGCGTTGAGCGAGCGCGTCGGGGCGAGTGAGACGGCAAAATCGGAAAAAACGTTAAACTCAGAAGGCGCGGAGGAAACCGGCGGCGTTTTCGCGCTCCCGACCGAAGCGCAGTGGGAGTACGCGGCGCGAGCCGGGACGACCGGGCCCTATCCGGCGGCGACGCTCGAAGAAATCGCTTGGTTTGGCGACGAAAACGGAGGCGGAACGCGCGACGTCGCGACGAAAAAGCCGAACGCTTGGGGGCTTTACGACGTTTGCGGCAACCTTTGGGAGTGGTGCGCCGACCGCTACGGCGATTATCCGACCGACGAAAACGGGCGCGGACTTCCGGCGACCGACCCGACCGGCGCGACTCCGGAAGAATGCCCGGGAAACATTCGGGTCGACCGCGGCGGGTGTTGGGACAGCGAAGCCCGCGAGTGCCGCCCGGCGTATCGCGGGTTTTACGACGCCGATCGCAAGGGGCCTTACGTCGGGTTCCGCTTCGTTTACATTCCGTCGAACGACTGATTTTAGCAAATAGGGCGATTTTAACGAATAAACCGGACGAAGCGTTGAAAGCGGTCGCGCCGAACGTTGCGGTTAAACGGAAAAAATCGAGCGGCGAACGACGGACGAACGTTCGACGGAGCGGCGTCGCGCCTTGACGAACGACGCGCTCCGGGGTATATTGGAAGCGTCGAAGGCGCTTTTTTCGCGACGATTCGTCCGTCCGAAGGCGTCGAGAGGTTCGCGTCGAACGGCGGCGCTCGGAAACGGGCGGCGTCGGCGTTTTAGAGAAAAATTTAAGGAGAACGATGTTTCCCGCGACCGTTGCTTTTCCGCAAATTCGCCGCGCGACGGCGTCCGAGCAGATCGTCGTCCGCTTGGACGGTCGCGGCGCTCGTTTGTATTTTCCGGGCGAAACGATTTCCGGAAGTTATTATTTGAACGAGGCGCGCGAGGCGACGATCGACGCGGTAGAGATTTCGATCCTTTGGCAGACCGAAGGAAAAGGGAACGAGGACGTCGGCACGCACGCGTTTTGGCGGCTCTCGAGCCAAGAAGGCGACTGGATCGACCCGCTGCAGCCGGGGCGTTTTAGCGCCGTTTTGCCGCCGTCGCCCCTTTCTTACGAAGGGAATTTGATTAAAATTCGTTGGCGCGTCCGCGTTCGCGCTTTTTTATCGAACGGAAAACAGTTGGTCGACGAGGCGCCGTTCCGATTGGGCAATTTGCCCGATATGCGGACGTTAAGTTTGAACTCCGGAGCGTTGGGCGACGCTGCGAGCGACGAGCGCGGCGAAAAACGAACGACGTTGCGAGCGGTCGGGCGTTGACGAGCGGCGGTTTTACGCCAAATTTTAGTTTTTAGGCACGATATTAGGTTACGGTGGAAATGATGAGCGCTCCTTTTGCGACCGACGCCCCCGACGCTGCGCGAACCGGCGAAAAACACGGCGAGCGAGCGAACGACCGCGCGAAATTTCCCGAAAGCAACCCCTTTTCGACGCGTTTCACCGCTCCGGGAAAGACGCCGTTTTTCTTTGAACGCTCGTTTTTGCGGCAGTTGAAAGCGAGCAAACCGGCGAAGTTCGAAGAGTTCTTCATCCGCGCGCTCGGCGCCGGCGAGGATATTCGCGGTTCGGTTTGTCTTCAGTTTTTGGTCGACCGTTTCGAAACGAACGGGCGGCGCGGGCAGATCGTCGGGCCGCATGGGAGCGGTAAGTCGACCCTAACTTTCGCGTTGAAAGAAGCGTTGACGAAGCGCGGATACGAGATTTTTTCTTGGTCGCTCAACGACCGCAACCGCTTTTTACCGGACGTTTTTTGGTTGGAGCTGCAACGTTTTCTGCAGTCGGCGCCCGCGTTCTTGCCGGTGAAGTGCCTCCTGCCGCCGCCGGTCGTTTCGACTGAAGACTATTGGGCGCAGGCGCGCGAAATCGTTCGCGAGTTGAGCGTCGACGAGTCCGATTTCGACGAAAGCGACGAAAAGTACGACGACGTCGCGACCGTCGACGAGTTTTGCGTCGGCGAGAGCGGCGCGAGCGCGACGACCGAAGCGTCGGTAAAATCGGAAA
>JAFYQR010000056.1 GCA_017559825.1 Thermoguttaceae bacterium
CGATTTTTCGACGATTTCGGCGGCTTCGCGCTTCCGGTCGTCGAGCGGCGCGCGCCTCGTTCGGCGGCGACGATTCTTCGCGACGCCGTTCGCTCGCATCCTCGCGAAACGTCGATACTTGCGCTCGGGCCCTTGACGAACGTCGCCCGCGCTTTTCGCCGCGATCCGGAGCTTCCGCTTCTCGTCGACCGCTTGGTCGTCGCCGGCGGCGGACGCTCGGCGAACGGACGGACGACGAGCGCGGAGTTCAATATTTCTTGCGACCCGCAGGCCGCTCGCGTCGTTTTTCAGGCGCCTTGCGCAAAAACGTTCGTCCCGGCCGACGCGACGACGGAGCTCGTTTTTACGTTCGACGATTTGACGGCGCTCGACCCGCGCGGCGCCGTCGTCGGCGAGTTTCTCCGACGCGCTTTTCTCGCCGCGCTTCGCGCTCGCCGGCGTTCGCTTGGCGCGGAAGTCGTTTGTCTACAAGAGTTCGCCGCTTACTTCGCGCTCGTCGAGCCGCGTTTCTTCTCGACGGTCGACGCGGAGTCGCTCGGCGAAATTTACGGAGTCGCCTCCGGTTCCGCCGCCGAGTTCGAACGCGAATTCGACTTCGATTCGGACTTCGCGCTCGCCGACCTCCCGCCTCGTCGCCGCCGACGCGACGTCGAAATCGTTCGCAAAATCGACGCCGACGCCGTCCGTCAAAAAATCGTCGACGGTCTTCGCCGGATCGTCGACGCGACCCGCGACCGCGTCCCGAACTGACGTCCGCCCTCCAACCGACTAACCAAACCCAACCGACAACCTTTTCAGCCTCGCCCCAATAAAACCGACGGCGAACGTTTCGCAATTTTCACCGACGACGCGCCGCGTCAAAAGAACTCTTTTTCGGCGCGAGTCGGCGAGCGTTTCCCCAAAAATTTCCGCTAAATTGACAAAAAATCGGAAATCGCGAAAAAAATCCTAATTTTCCCCAAACGAAATATTTGATATAATAGGATAAGGCGACGCGTCTCGAAACGCTCGTTTAACCGGCGTTTTGCCGCTCCCGTTTTAGCGATTTTAGCGGTTGCAGCCGCTTTCGCGTTTTTAACGGTCGGCGTCCTTTTTGCCATTTTAGCGATTTTTCCGACGCGGCTCGACGCCAAAACTCGCCGCGCAACGTTCGGAAAAAGAAAGTCCAAAAGCGCAACGGAAACCCAGCAATGTTCAAGAATCCACGTTTCACGGTCGGCGCGGTCGTCGTTCCGCTTCTTCTTTCCGCGACGCCGCTCGTCGCTTTCGATCAAACGGCGCCGAGTTCGGAAGGCGTTCGCTTCGTCGCGCCTCGTTTCGAGGAAACGCCGACGCCGTCCCTTCCCGCCGCCGACGCGACGCCCGACGCCGCCCCGACGCTCGAAGACGTCGAACCGGTCGGCGTCGACGCGAAGGCGGAAGACGCTCCTACGCTCCAACTCGACGCGCCGGAAACGGAGCCCGCCGAAGAAACGGCGACGACGCTCGAAATCGCCGAACCGCCCGTCGAAGAAGCGGAAGCGCCCGTCGCAAAACCGGCCGCCGACTCGGAAAACTCAAACCACGTCGTTCGCGCGCCCTACGACCCGATTAAGGAAAACGGCGAATACTTCGTCGATTGGG
Source organism: Thermoguttaceae bacterium (assembly GCA_017559825.1). Lineage (GTDB taxonomy): Bacteria > Planctomycetota > Planctomycetia > Pirellulales > Thermoguttaceae > RUG369. The sequence goes on from JAFYQR010000056.1 coordinate 1,624, forward strand.
AAAAACCGCAAGTCGCGCTCGTCTTCACCGGCTTGACGAACGGCTACATCGAGCCCTGCGGCTGCGCCGGGATGGATCGCATGAAAGGCGGCCTCAGCCGTCGCCGCGACTTCCTCCGCGACCTCCGCGAAGAGCGCGGTTGGGACGTCGTCGCGATCGACGCCGGTCAAACGACGGTCGGCTTCGGCGTTCAAGAAGAACTTAAATTCGACATGGCGATGAACGCGTTCCGTCTTATGGAGTACGACGCGATCGGAATCGGCAAGGGCGAGCTGCGCTTCCCGGCCTATTTCCTCCTTACCTTCACCGCGCCGACGGCGGCGGACTCGCCGAGTCTCTTCACGTCGGCGAACGTCGGCGTTTACGGCTACCACGACGCCTACGCGCTTCCGCTCAAAGTCGTCGAGCGCGGCGGCGTTAAAATCGGCGTCGTTTCGGTCGTTTGCCCGTCCGAAGACCTCGACCACCGCGACGAAAACCTGCTTCTTGAAGCGCCGGAGAAAAAGCTCAAAGAGTTGGCGCCGCGTATGAAGAAAGCCGGTTGCGACAAATGGACGCTGATCGTTCACGGAACCGAAGCGGAAACCGAAGCGCTCGCGAAGAAATTCCCGATCTTCGATTTCGTCGTTACCGCCGACACGCCGAGCGCGCCGCCGGCCGAAGCGAAAACGCTCGGCGAAAAACAAACGCTGATCGAAGTCGGCGAAAAAGGCAAGTACGCCGTCGTTCTCGGGCTCTACGAATCGGGCGAAATCCGCTACCAACGCGTCGCGCTCGACTCGCGGTACGAATCCTCGGAAGACGTCGCTTTACTAATGAAGGACTATCAATCGATCCTGAAAACGCTCGTTACGCTCAAAGGACACCGCGAAGGGCTCGGGCTGAACCCGGCGCGCTCGCCGCGAGCGGAAACGCTCGGAAAATTCGTCGGCTCGCAAAAGTGTCAGTCCTGTCACGAGGAGGAGCACCGAATTTGGCTTCGCTCCCGCCACGCGAACGCTTGGAAGTCGCTGACCGACGTCGCGAATCCGCCGCGCGACTTCGACCCGGAATGCGTCGGCTGCCACGTCGTCGGTTGGGACGGTCTGCAACGGTTCCCGTACCTCGACGGTTTCGTTACGGCGGAAAAGACGCCGCAGTTTAAAAACGTCGGTTGCGAAAGCTGCCACGGCCCGGGCGAAAAACACCTCGCCGCGGAACTCGGCGACGACGAGGCGGCGATGGAACGAATCCGCGCCGAAATGCGGCTCGGCGAATCGACGAAAACGACGTGCTACTCCTGCCACGACGCCGACAACAGCCCGGAATTCGATTTCGACCTCTATTACCCGTTGATCGACCACTCCGTCGCCGACGACGAAGACGAGGAAACGGACGAGGCGGAATAATCCGCGTCGCCGACGCGACCGACGTCGACGTTAAACGCAACGCACTTCGCCCAATTTCGCGAACGCGCTCTCGACATGCGTCGACGGCGCGTTTTTTTTCGTTCTCGACGGCCGCGCCCCGACGCTTTTCTCGACAAAAAAGGAAAAAATACAAAATTAACGGTTAAAAACGCGGAAAAAAAGTTGCGTCCGCCCCGTCGAGCTGGTATAATGGCGAAACCCGAATCGATTAAAGTTAGTCTCGGGTCGCGTTCGCTCTTATTTTCTCGGTCGCCGTCGATCGGTCGAAGTCGGCTCGCGGACGCGTTCCCGCCTCGCCCACGAAAGGAGACGCTCATGTTCCCAGCTTCTTCCGCGCCCGTCGCTCCTTCGCAAATCCTCGACTCGCTCTCTTCGGCGGTCGCTCTTCTCGACTCGAAACGACGCGTCGTTTGGCGCAACGAGCCGTTCGCGCGTCTCGTCGGCGCCGAGTCTCCGGACGAGCTCGTCGGTCGCGATTTTTATCGAGCGCTCGGCCGCCCGCGTTTCGTCGACGGCGATTTTTGCCCGCTCCACTTCGTCGTTTCTCGCGGCGTTCGAACGCGCACGTTTTTCGTCGTTCCCGGCGATAAAGACGGCGAACGTTTTTACGAGATGTCGGCGCAACCGTTCGTTTCGCCGGACGCGAACGTCGACGCTTGCGCGCTCGTCGAGATTCAAGACGTTACCGAAGCGGCGCGCGACGACAAGCGGCTCCAACGTCTTTCCAAGACTCGCGTCGAACTTTTTTCGCGCCTCGACGACGCGGCGCAACGCGGCGAATCCGTCGAACAACGAACCGAAATTCTTAAGCGGCTTGTGCAAAAACACATGAACGCGGCGTTGAACTACGACGTGTACGAAATTCGACTCGTCGGCGCCGACAAAGAGCTGATTCCTTTCCTTTCGCTCGGGATGCAGCCGGAAACCGAAGCGCGCCTTCTCTACGCCTCGCCGTCAAAAAACGGAATCACGGGCTACGTGGCGAGTTGCGGCGAAACCTACATTTGCGAGGATATTAAAAACGACCCGTATTACATCGTGGGAGCGATCGACGCGGCCAGCTCGATCACGCTTCCGATCGTTTACTTGAACCAAACGATCGGCGTCGTCAACATCGAGAGCCGAACGCCGAACGCGTTCTCTCGCCGCGACCGTCGTTACCTCGAGCTTTATTTGGCGGACTTAGCGCAGGCGCTCCACCGTCTCGATCTCCTGCAAACGGAAACCGCCCGCGTTCGCGACGAATGCGCTTGCGAACTGCGCGACGCTTTCTTTGACGCCGGGGTCGCTCTCGTCGACGCGTCCTTCGAACGCTACGCCCAAAAGCGGTCGTCGGATCCCGACAGAGCGGCGGCCCTGCGCGACGCCCAAACGACTCGCGACGCCGTTCGCCATTTGAAGCCGATCGTCAAACGCCTGACGAACAAATGGAGCGAGCGTCCGATCGCGCCGCCTTCCGACGCCTACCAATTCGCGGAGCTGCAAGATCGACGCGTTCTCGTCGTCGACCGCGACCGTCGCTTCCTCGCCGAATGCGTCGAAGCGTTCGAGCCTTACGGTTGCGTCGTCGACGTCGCGCGCAACACGCGTTCCGCGCTCTCGGCGCTGCAAACGACCGCCTACGACCTCGTTCTTTCCGAAATCTATCCGGACGGCGAGTACTTCACCGCCGAGGAAAAAGAGGGCGCCTTCGGACGCAACGAACGCGAATGCAACCTCTTCGACGTGCACTTGCCCGACTACGGTCTTCCGATTCCCGGCGACGCTCGCGACGCGGAGATTCGCCGTCGCGTTCTCACGCACATCGCCGACGGAAAGCTCGACGCGTTCTTCTTTTACGAAGCGTTTCAAGCGCTGGGGCTCGAACGAGCGCCGGAGCTCGCGCTCGCGATGACCGACGCCTACGACCCGACGCACGTGCTCCGCGATTTGGCGGATATTCACGAATGTTGGCCAGTCAAAATCCTCAAAACCGTTTCCTTGGCGAAAAAATTGTCCAAGTTGACGGAAAGCCTCCGACGCCGCGACGCTTAATAGCGTTTTAACGTTGGTCGCCCCCTATTTTCGCCGCGCTCGACGGAACGAGCGCGGCGCGTTTCCCCTCTACGCCGAACGCTTTAAGGAGGCTCTATGGAACCGTCCCTACGCAATGCCGCGCAAGAAACCAAATCTCAACGCGCCTCGCTCGCGAACGAAGACGACGAGTTCGTTTACGCCGTTTGCGAACGTTTTTTCCAATGCATGGAGGAGGCGCACGGCGTCAACGCGCCGAAAACGAAACGTCCGCCCGGCCCGGCCGTCGCCGTCGCCGATTGGCTCGCTCGCGAACGCGGACGCGGCGACGTTACCCGAGAAAAAATCTATCCGTTGATTTGGCAAGCGTTTAAACGAGGTTTCCTCTTGCTCCGCGCGCCGATCGAGCTGAATCTTCGCGATCGTTTGATCGAAAAATTCCGCCTCGAGAACTACCTGTCGCCTAGCGACGCGGACGCCGAAACCGCCGATTCGACTCGCAAACTCGTCGTCGTCAACGTCTCCGGCCCGACCGCGTCGCGGCACGTCGGCTCGGTCGCGGCGGACGAAATCGTCGAGCTGATCGATCGCGTCGCCGCCGAAAAGAAAGCTCGCGCGATCGCCGAAGGCCGCGATCCGAACGACGCGCGAGTGCACCTCGGATTCGGCGCCGGTTACGCCGCGATGGAAGTCGCTCGCCGTCTTGCCGACCGCGCCGACGCGCAGACGCCGAAACTGACGCTGCACGCGATCACGCCCGGCGGCTTTTACATCGCCGAGCAGCAAATGGATCCGACGGTTTATTTTAACTATTTTATCGACGCGGGGCTCGACGTCGAGTGCGTCGGGCTCTTTTCGACGCCGGTCGTCGCGACGGAAGATTTTGAACGCCTTAAGCGGAATCCGTCGTTGCGCCGTTGTTTCGAAATGCGCGACGAAATCGATATTATCGCGACGTCGCTCGCGGCGGCTGAGGACGAACACGGTCTTTTCCGTCAATATTTCGACTATTTGCGCGACGAAAAACTGATCGACGCGAACGCGTTGGCAACTTTGGAGGCGCAGGGTTGGGTCGGCGACGTCCTTTTCCAACCGTTCTCGGCGACGCGATCGCTGACGCCGGAGTCGCTTCGCGCGGTCGCGCTCTTCACGTTCGACGAGTTGGCGGCGTTCTCGCGCCGTCCCGGCAAACACGTCGTCGTGGTCGGCGGCCCGTGCGGCGCTTGCGGAGCTCCGAAGACGAACGCGCTCCGTCCGCTCTTCGCGAACGATTCGACTCGGCTTTGGACGCGTCTCATCGTCGACCGCGACGCGGCCAAGGCGCTTCTTGAAGACGACGCTTGATTCGATTCGCGCTCCCGCCGCTCGTCTCTCCGCTTTTTCGTTAAAATCGGAACGGCGATAACGCAAACAACGCCGAACGCGCTTCCTTATCGGTTCGCGTTCGGCGTTGTTTTTTCACTCGCGGACTCGGTTTCGACCTTACGCCGCCGCGTTCGGCGTTATTTTTTCTCCGACAAAACCGTCGGTTTGTATTCCGGCACGAAATCGGTCAGGCGTTCGCGAATCTTCTCTTGCGGGCCGCCGCACATCGAGAGCAGTTCGTCGAGCTGCGCTTGGATTTCGTCCAAGTCGAACCGACGGTGATTCGCGGCGAAAATTTTCTTTTGATCCGTTTCAATTCGCGTTTCCGTTTCGAAATACAACTCTTCATAGAGCTTTTCTCCCGGTCGTAAGCCGATTTCGCGAATTTCGATCGCGTTTTCCGGCAAGCCCGAAAGACG
>JAFYQR010000057.1 GCA_017559825.1 Thermoguttaceae bacterium
CCGCCGCGTCTCCGGAACCGAGCGAGCCGCCCGCCGCGTCGGTCGAAACGCCGACTTCGTCTTCAGCTTCAAACGGCGGCGAGCCGCGGTCGAAACTTCTCGAGCTCGTTTTGGCGGGCGGTTGGATCGGCGCGATTCTTCTCGTCGGGTCGATTTTCGCCGTTTCGTTGGCGATTCGGCTCGCGCTTTCGCTCCGTCGAGCGGCGTTTTTCTCGGCGGAAGTCGAGGAGGCTGTTCGCGACGCGCTAAACCGCGACGACTTCGCCGCCGCGCTCGCCGCCGCCGAGGAGCGGAACGACGCGATTCTCGGACGCGTTCTCGCCGCCGGACTCCGCGAAGCCGACCGCGGTTGGGACGCGGTCGAAAAGGGGCTCGAGGACGCCGTCGCGGAGGAAACGGCCGCTTTTTATCGCCGAACGGAACCGCTTTCGACGCTCGGGAACGTCGCGCCGATGCTCGGGCTTCTCGGGACGGTCGTCGGGATGGTTTCGACGTTCGGCGAGCTGGCGGTCGCGGACGGTTCCGGGCGCAACCTCGCGGGCGGAATTTATTTCGCGTTAATAACGACGGTCGACGGGCTTCTCGTCGCGATTCCGGTTCTCGTCGCGCACGCGGCGCTGAACGCTCGGGGGGCCGCGCTCTTCGCCGAGCTTGTTCAACGGCTCGACCGTCTTTTCGCGCCGGCGAAACGCCTTTTGACGTCGCCAAGCGCTCCGCTTGCTCAAACCGTTCAAACGCCGCGAACTCCGCAAGCCGCGCCGACGTCCCGCGCCGCGCAAACCGCTCAAACGCCGCGAACCGCTTCGTCCCCCGTTTCCGAATCGCCGCGCCGTTCGACGCCGGTCGCCGGACTGCAGGAAGTCGCGCCGACGCCGCCGAGCCGCCCGACCCTTTCGTTAAAATCGAAACCGAACGCGGCCCCCCCCGCTAATCGCCCGTTAAAATCGGCCACGAAAACCGTTCGCTCGACGAACGCGCTTCCGGAGAACCTCGCTTGACCTCGCCTCCGTTCGATTCCCCGCATTCATCGCCCGGATTCCGGCTCGGCGTTTCCGTCGAACGCCGCGCGGAACTCGAACGGACCAATCGGCTCAAGCAAGAGCGTTACGCAAAACAAAAAACGATTCAGTTTTCCCGTCTTTTGGAGCGTGCGAGCGACCAAATCGAAGAATACGTCGAATCGCAAAAGAACGTCTTTCTCGTCGACGCGCCCGACGACGCGGAAAACGCCGACGAATCGAGCGCCGTCGAAGTCGAAAACGCCGACGAAACGACGCGGCTCGACGACGCGGAGCCGCTCGTTCGAGACGACGTCGACGACTTTTTCGACCCCGCCGACGACGTTTTCTTCGCGTCGAAGCCGTTTTTCCGTTACGACCGGCCCGGTTCGGCGCAAGAGGAGTTCGCGTTCGACCCGACCGCTCGTCCGTCGGAAACGCTCCGCGATCGGCTTCTCGAACAGCTGCGGCTCGACGGAAACCGCGCCGATCTCCCGCCGAAAATTCGGGCGCTTTGCGAAGCGATCGTCGACCGACTCGACGCGAACGGCTATTTGACCGCCGACGCGCCGACGCGAGCGCCGCTCGAAGACGGCGACTTCTCGGCGTTGAAATCGACGTTCGACGCGATTTTCAACGTCGACGCGACGCCGGAAACGCTCGCCGCCGCCCGCGACGCGCTCGCCGAACGAGCCGCCGCGTCGGGAAAAAGCGCTCGCGACGCCGCTCGCCGCCGCTTCGACGCCGCCATCGGACGCACGACGACCTCCGAGGAACGCGACGCCGCTCAAAAAGCGTTCGACGACTTCGCTCGAACGCAAACGAACGACGCGGAAAACGCCGCGTCCGGCGATCCGCTCGACGCGCTCTTCCCGAAAAAACCGTCGAAAAAGGAGCGCGAGGCCGCCGAAAAAGCCCTCGCCGTCGTTCAGTCGCTCGACCCGCCGGGCGTCGGAGCGCGCTCGCTCCAAGAAAGCCTCCTGCTGCGGATTCGCGACGACTTTCCGAATGCCGACGCGCTCCGTCGAATCGTCGCCGACGCGTTCGACGACTTCCAAAAGAAGCGGATTTCGGCGATCGTCGAAAAAACCGGGACGCCGTTCGCGGTCGTCGCTGAAATTTACGACGCGGGCTTTCCGTTCCATCCGGCTCCAAGCTCGCTCTTCTCAAACGAGCCGCCCCGTTGGATTCGCCCGGAAATCTTCCTCGACCGCTCGCCGTCCGGCCGCTGGCTCGCCCGTCTCGACGACGCTCGTCCGGAATTCCGGCTCGACCCTATTTATCGCAAAATGCTCCTCGCGAAGAACGTCGACCAAACGACGAAGGAATACCTGCGCCGCCAATACGTCGACGCGACCGCCCTGCTCGACGCGCTTCAAAGTCGCGATTCGACCGTGTTGCGCGTCGCGCAAGCCGCCGTCGATTTTCAAAACGATTATTTCGACGACGCGCAAGCGGCGCCGCGCCCGCTGACGCTCCGCCAAGTCGCCGATAAAATCGGAATCGACGCGTCGACCGTTTCTCGCGCTTGCGTCGACAAATGGCTCGAAACGCCGCGCGGTTTCGTCGCTTTGAAATCGCTCTTCCCGAAGGCGGTTTCCGGCGACGTCTCGTCGTCAAGCGTCGAAAGTCGGCTCCGCGAGTTGATCGACGGCGAGGACGCGGCGAATCCGCTCGGCGACGACGCGTTGGCCGCCGAACTGCGCCGCCGCTTCCAAATCGCCGTCAGCCGGAAAACCGTTCAAGAATACCGCGAGCGTCTCAAAATTCCGAATAGCCGCGCTCGCAAACGCCTCTTCCGAGAAGGCGGCGGAAAATAGCGGGGCGGCGTCGATTTTAACGTCTTTAACGTCGTCGACGTCGACGTTCCGCTTTTCCTCTTTGTTTCGCTCCGTTTCTCTCGCCGACGTTTTTTCGCCGTCCGCTCGCGCTCGCATCTTTTATCCGACCGTTTTATCGCGCCTTTTTACGCTTTGTTCTTGCGTCGGACAAACGCCGACGGAAATCAATTTTTTAATCGAAAATATTATATCGCGCCGGTTTTACATTTTCTTTGAAATCGCGTCGTCTAAAAATTCCAAAAAAACGGGCGCAAAGATGACAAATTCTCAAAAAACGTCATTTTCAACCCGTCTCGGCTCTTGCCAGAAACGCGGTTTGGCGTTATGATAAGTAAAACTTCAAGGAGCGTTCCGTCTAAATCGGCGGCGACGCTCCGTTCCGACCACCGTCAACAATCGAAACAACAAAGCGGGCGTTATATGGAAACGGCGCACATCGATAAAAAACCACTTTGGACCCGAGGGTTCGTCGCGCTCTTGATCACGCAGTTCTTGGTCGCGCTGAACGACAATATTTTCCGTTGGCTGATCATTCCGATCGGCAAATACGCCGTCGGGTGGAGCGAGAGAGCAGACGATATTCGAATGATCGGCTCCCTCGCGTTCCTCGTTCCGTTCCTCTTCTTGGCGACCTACGCCGGGTACGTTTGCGACCGCTTCAATCGCCGCAACGTGATGATTTGGGCGAAAGTCGCGGAGTTGCTGATTATGCTCCTCGGAACGGCGGCGATTATGACGCAGTCGGTTCCGTTTATGCTCCTGACGCTCTTCCTGATGGCGTCGCAAAGCGCGTTTTTCAGCCCGGCGAAATACGGTTCGATCTTGAACCTCGTCCCGGAAGAACGTCTTTCGCAGGCGAACGCTTACGTTTCGGCGACCTCGATGCTCGCTTGCGTCGGCGGTCAGCTCGTCGGCGGCTATCTCTTCGTTTGGTCGACGCTGAATCCGGAGGCGCCGATTCCCGGCAGCGGCGGGATGAACGCTCCGGCGGTTTGGGCGAGCGTTATTATCGGCGTCGCGGCGGTCGGCTTAATTTCGAGCTTGTTCCTCCCGTCGATTCCGGCGGCGGATCCGAACGCGAAATTCCCGGTCAATCCCTTTAGCCAAACGTTCCGCGATTTGCGTTCCCTTTTCCGTTATCGTTACCTCTTTTGGGTCGCGTTGGCCAGCGCCTTCTTTTGGGGGCTGGGCGCGTTGGCTCAATCGAACATCGACAAGTTCGCGACGGAAACGCTCCTCGTTCGCCAAGATTACGTCGGTTGGCTGATCGGCGCCCTTTCGTTGGGGATCGCCGGAGGCGCGCTCGTCGCCGGGAAACTTTCCCGAGGTCGGGTCGAAACCGGTTTGGTTCCGCTCGGCGCGGCGGCGATCGTCCTTTTCTGCGTCGTTTTGTACTTCACGCCGGGCGTCGTTTTGCCGGAAGGCGCTTCCGTCGCGTCGCCGTCGACGGTCGGTTTTATTTTCGGCGCGGTCGCGCTCGCCGGACTCGGCCTCTCCGCCGGTCTTTACGACGTTCCGCTCTTGGCCGCGCTCCAAAAGGAGAGCCCGGAAACGAGCCGCGGTCGCATTTTGGCGGCGTACAACTTCTACTCGTTCCTCGGGATGGCGATTTTCGCGACGCTTCAAGGCGTTTTCTCGGGCAGTTTCGGGCTCGACGCGAAGGAAATTTGGCTCGTTTGCGGTTTGATTTCGCTTCCGGTCCTCTTCGCGTCGCTCCGCGGTTTCGCGGTTCCGACGATTCGCTTCTTCGTTTCGCTTTGGCTGCGTCGCTATTACGGCTTGCGCGAGTACGGCCTTGAAAACATCCCGGAAAAGGGCGGCGCTCTTCTCGTCGGGAACCACGTTTCCTACTTGGACGCGCTGATCGTTTACTGCGCTTCGCCGCGTCCGGTTCGCTTCGTCGCCGACGCGGGCTTTTTACCGTCGCAAAACAAACTCGCGAACTTCGTTATTCGCAAAACCGGCGCGATTCAAATCGTCCCGGGAGACCGCCGCTCGATCGTCGCGATGCTGAAGGAGAGCCGCGCCGCGTTGCAAAACGGCGAAGTCGTCTGCATTTTCGCCGAAGGCGCGCTCACCCGCACCGGTCAAACCCGCGCGTTCCAACCCGGTTTCTTGGCGATGCTGAAAGGTTCGGAAGACGTTCCGGTCGTTCCGTTCGCGATCTCCGGTTTCTTCGGCAGCCGTTGGGGCTACGCGAAGTTCGAGGGGCACAAAACGAAGTCCCCGTACCGCCCGGCGATCTCCTTCGGCGCGCCGACGACGCTCGCCGACGAACGCGCCGCCGGTCGCGACGACGCGCATATTTCGCAACGTTTGCTTCATATCGTTCAAGAACTCGAAGTCGACGCGCAAAGCCTCAAGCTTCGCCCGGAAAACGTTCGTCTTCTCGTTCCGCCGCGACGCGCGATCCGCAACCTCCGAATCGTCGGCAAAAAGCTCCAATTCGGCGACTCGACGAAGCGCGAAGCGACCGGGAAACAAGCGCTGTTGCAAATTCTCGTCCTCCGCCGCGCCCTCCGTCGCGTCCTCGGTTCGGACGAGAAAGTCGGGATCCTCCTTCCGACCTCGACGATCGGCGTCCTGATCAACGGCGCCGTCGCGTTCGACCGCCGGATTCCGATCAACCTTAATTACACCTTCACGAACGACATCAACAATTATTGCATTAAGAAAGTGGGAATCAAAAAGGTTCTAACGTCGCAAAAATTGTTGCAGAAACTTCCGAACCTTAACCTTGACGCGGAACTCCTCGTCTTGGAAAAACTCGCGCCGAACATCGCGAAAATCGACAAAATCCTCGGGCTCCTCGACTCGTTGACGCCGACTTGGCTCCTCGAACGCCGCCTCGGCTTGACGAAACTCAAGTTGACCGACCTCAACACGATCGTCTTCACGAGCGGTTCGACCGGGATGCCGAAGGGCGTTATCCTCACGCACGGCAACATCGCGGCGAACATGCAAAGTTTCGCCCAATCCGCGACGCCGAAAGTCGACGACTCGCTCCTCGCGACCCTTCCGTTCTTCCACTCGTTCGGTTACACAACGTCGATTTGGTTCCCGCTCGCGTACCCTTACGCTTGCTACTACCACTTCAACCCGCTCGAGCCGCGCATGGTCGCCGAGGTCGCGCGTCGCTACCGTCCGAAACTTTTCCCGACGACGCCGACGTTCCTGCGTTCGTACCTGCGCCGTTGCGACGCGGCCGACTTCGAATCGATCGACTTCCCGGTGCCGGGCGCCGAAAAAACGCCGTCCGACTTGCGCGCCTCTTGGAAGGAAAAGTTCGGTTACGACCTTTGCGAAGGGTACGGCGCGACCGAAATGGCGCCGGTTATGTCGGTCAACAAGCCGCCGCACCGCGCTCCGGACGATTTTTCGCCCTACCATAAAGCCGGTTCGATCGGTCGCACGAGCCCGAACTTCGTCGCGAAGGTGATCGACATGACGACCGGCGAAGAACTCCCGCCGAACGTCTCCGGGATGCTTCTCGTCAAGAGCAACTCGATCACGCCCGGCTATTACGAAGACCCGGAACGCACCGCGAAGATTTTCCGCGACGGCTGGTACGTCTCCGGCGATATCGCCAAGATCGACGAAGACAACTTTATCTTCATCACCGGCCGCGAAACCCGCATGTCGAAGATCGGCGGCGAAATGGCGCCGCACGGCCTCATCGAAGAGCGGTTGGCGCAAGTCGTTCAAGATTGGGAGAAAGAAAACGCCGACCCGAACGCCGTCGCGTCCGACGACGACGCGAAATCGGCGCTCCGCCTCGTCGTTACCGCGGTTCCGGACGAGAAAAAGGGCGAAAAGTTGGTCGTTCTTTACACCGATTTGCCGCTCGATATCGACGATCTTTGCAAACGAACCGCCGCGACCGGGCTCCAGCAGCTTTGGGTGCCGTCGCCGGCCAACTTCCGCAAAGTCGACGCGATTCCGATTTTGGGAACCGGCAAGCTCGACTTGAAAGGCGTGAAAGATCTCGCGCTGCAAATTTACGGTCTCGTCGACGCGCAAGCCTAATCGTCAAAATCGAGTTCCAACCGTTTCGCCGTTTCGAAGCGCCGCCGTCGTCGTTTTCTTTTCCTTTTTCGACGACGCGGCGACGCTCGGCGAGCGGATTTTCGGTCGACGCGTCTTTACGGGCGCGTCGACCCTTTTTCGTCGGCGTTCCCGAACCGTCCGTTCCGTTTCTTTTATCTTTTCTTCCCAAATTTCTTTCGTTTATTTTTCTTTCGCCGCAAAATCGGTTTTTTCGACCGCAAATCGTTCCGACGTCCGCGCCCCGTCTCGCCGCGATTCTAAGATACCCGCGACCCGACGCTTCGGCCCGTCGCCGCCGCGCGTCCGTTTCCCTCGCCGAAACCAATAAAGAGAAACGACTTATGCAACGCCCCGTCTTATTCGTTCCGACGCTCGCCGCCGCGTTCGCTCCAACGCTCGTCGGCTGCGTTTCCGATTCGCTGAAGTTCGCCCGCAAGCCGCCCGCTCCGAACGCGCCGACGCCGATCGTCGAAAGCGTCGACTACGCGGAAATCCCCGGCGCCGCGCCGACGTCGACCGTCTCCGGCTACCCGCCCGCCGCGCCGACGCCGAGCGGCCCGTTCGGCGGTTTTTACGAATCGGAGC
>JAFYQR010000058.1 GCA_017559825.1 Thermoguttaceae bacterium
CCGCCGTCGACGCCGAAAAAGAGAAAATCGCGACAAAAAACATAAAATCGAAAACGTCGAAAAAAACCGCCTCGGCGTCCCTCGCGTCCGACGACGCCGAAACGACCGACGCGGCGCAACCGCGCCGTCGAAGCCGCTCCGCTCGCGAACGCGAAGAGCTCGACGCCTACGAAGCGACGCTGATTCCGATGATTCAAGCGCAAGACTTGACGATTCGCTACTCGGCGACCGTCGCTCTCGCGCTCCCGAACGCGCTCGGTCGAAGCGCTTTCGTCGAAACGACGGTTCTGCTCGGCGAAACGTTCCCGAAAGAAACCGTCGAAACGACCGACGCGGCGTTCGACCGCCTTTCGCGAGCGGTTTCGAAGGTCGAGGGTCTCCGTCGCGGCTCGTTGAAAGCGATCCCCGGCTCCCTTTACGCGACGCGAACGCGGCGGCTCGTCGTTTTCGACGAGATCGTCGCCGACGATTGGAACTGGGCGCCGGTTCTCCCGGGCCAAACGCGTCGAGGGAACCGGCTCGACGATTGGATTCGAGCGCCTTGGGGCGCGCCGCGTCTGCTCGTTCTTCCGGCGCTGCGCACTCCGGCGGAAAACTCGCTCAAAAACGGCGGCGACGGCTCGGAGCTTTTCCTCCCGGTTCTCGCGGCGCAGTCGACCGGAGCCGACGCGACGCTCCTTAGCCGTTGGCGAACCGGCGGGCGCTCGGCGTTCGACTTGACGACCGACTTCCTTAAGAATTACGAGTCGCAGCCGGTCGCGGACGCTTGGAAGACCGCCGTTCTCGCCCTCATGAAGCGCGACGTCGTTCTCGACGAGGAGCCGCGCCTCAAAACGCCGGGCCGCTCCGAAGCCGCGCCGAAATACGACTTGCCGTTCTGGTGGGCCGGCTACCTCCTAATCGACTCCGGCGAGGCGCTCTCCGCCGAAGAGCTCAAAAAGCTCCGAGAGGAAACCGACGCGCAGGCGAAGCCGAACGCCGAAAACGCCGACCCGAACGCCGCGTCCGAAGCCGGAGCCGCCATCGGCGTCGACCCGAACGCTCCCGCCGCGGGAACCGGCGCCGATCCGAACGCGACCGAAATCGAAATCGACGGCGAAACCGAAACCGCTCCGAACGACGAAAACGCCGAAGACGACGCGCTCGTCCCGACGATAACCGTTCGAACGCCGACGGCGACCGACGACGAAAAGCACGAAGAGGAGAGCGACGCCAAGCCGTTCGGCCTCGGCCCGCGCGCTCTCGACGACGAAACGCTCGAAAAGAACGACCAAGAAGGAGACGACTTCTTCAGCGGCGACCTCTTCGGCGACGATCCGATCGACGAAAGCGACGCCCAAGCCGCGCCGAAAAACGCTAAGAAAGCGACGCCCGGCAAGTGATCGTCTCGCCCGCTCCCCTTTCGCTCGCTCTCGTCGTTTTCGCTTCGGCGACGCGTCGAGAGCGGCGAATCGGGGCGCCGAGTTCGCGTTTTGCGGATTTTGCGGAGAAAAATTTTGTTTTTCCGACGAAAAACGCGACTTTTCCTTGACTCGACGCGGAAAAACGGTTAGCATAGAGAATATCGGCGGGTTTTTCCGCAAAACGCGTCGAACCGAAATTTTTTTCGCGTCGAACGTCGACGTTTCCTTGTTATTTATTAATAACGCCGAGACGCGGCGAACGCGGAACGACTCGCGAACCGACGAACTTTTTCCCGAAACGAATCGAAGCAGGTTGAATATGGAATTTTTAAAGGGCAACACCGTTGGCATCGACTTGGGCACGACTTTCTCGACGTTGGCGATCGTCGACAACGAAGGCGAACCGACGCCGATTCCGAACGAAGACGACGAGGTCGAAACCGCAAGCATCATTCTTCTCGCGGAAAGCAAACACGTCATCGTCGGCCCGAACCGCAGTCGCGCCGCGATGGAAGACCCGGAAAACGTCGTCGAACGCATCAAGCGCCAAATGGGCGTCGGCTACCACCGCGTCTTCGACGGGCAAGACGTTACGCCGGAATTCGTTTCGTCGCTTATTCTTCGCAAGCTGAAGCAAGACTGCGAACGCCGCTTAGGCGAGATCGCGAACGCCGTCATCACGGTTCCGGCGTACTTCAACGACACGCGCCGCAAAGCGACGCAAGACGCCGGGCGCATCGCCGGGCTGAACGTCGTCAGCATCATCAACGAGCCGACCGCGGCCGCCCTCACCTACGCTTGGCACCGCAACCACTTGGGGCGCGCCGACCACACCGAGACGCACCGCATTCTCATCTACGACCTCGGCGGCGGCACGTTCGACTCGACGGTCGTCGAATATTCGTCGAACTCCTTCCACGTCGTCGCGACCGACGGCGACGTTAAGCTCGGCGGCGTCGACTGGAACGACCGCCTCGCGGACTACGTTTGCGAAAAATTCCTCGAAAAATACGGCGTCAACCTGCACCAATTTCCGAAAACGATGCAAATTCTCCGCAACGACTGCGACGTCGCGAAGATTATGTTGACCGACCGCGAAAACGCGTCGATTTCCGTCCGCCACGAAGGAAAAGCGCTCAGCGTTCCGGTTTCGCGCGAGCTCTTCGAGAACTTGACTTACGACCTCCTGCAACGCACCGCCGACACGACCGAATACGTCGTTCAATCGGCGAAGCTGACGTTCGACGACCTTGACGCGATCGTTCTTATCGGCGGTTCGACGCTGATGCCGCAAGTCCCGGCGATGCTCGAAAAGTTGACCGGTAAAAAGCCGTATATTCACGAAGATTTGAACCCGCACACCGCCGTCGCTCGCGGCGCCGCGATCCACGCCGCGATCCTCGAAGCGCAATACAATAAAGAAAACTCGCAGCTGAGCGAGCGCGTCAAGAAAATGCTCGAAAACGTTCGCGAAGAGGACGTCAACTCGCACGGCCTCGGCGTCGTCGCCACCGACCCGCGCACGAAACAGATTGTCAACCACATCATGATTCCGCGCAACACGACGCTGCCGTACTCGATTTCGAAGACGTTCCAAACGAACAAAGACGGCCAAGCGCGCGTCAGCGTTCAAGTCATGGAAGGGGACGCGCCGGATCCGACCGCTTGCGCTCTTCTCGGCAAATGCCGCGTCGCGCTTCCGGAGGGGCTCGCCAAGGGAACGCCGATCGAAGTTACGTATTCGTTCGACAAAGCCGGGCGCATCTCCGTTTCGGCGCGCGAAAAACTGACGAACCGCGAGGCGAAAATCGAAATCGAACGCCGCGGCGTTCTCTCCGAAGCCGACCTCGAAAAGTTCATTCAACTCGCCGACCAATACTCGATCGAGTGATTTCGGCGCGTCCGACGGCGGCGCGACGCGCTTCGGCGTCCGTTTCGGCTCGTACCGACGCGGCGTTCGTTCGCGTTTGGCGCCGTCGTTCGTTCGTTTCGTTTCCACCTTAACTTTTGATTCTTGCGACGCGAAGCCGGCTCTTTCCGCCGCCGCGTCGAAGCGACGTCGAACAACGTCGCGGGAGTTTGCGAATGCGCGCGATCGTCGCGACCGTTTTATGCGGCCTTCTTTTAGGCGCCGTCGTCGGCGTCGGAACCGGCAAAATTCAATCGAGCCGCCGCGCTTGGACGCCTTCGATGGAAATTAATACGACCGTAAAAGCGGCGAAGCAAGCGGTCGCGAACGCCGACGCGCCAAAGAACGAGCCCGCCGAGACCGCCGCGTCGAAAGCGAAAATCGGCCCGCGCGTCGAGGTTCTCGAAACGTCGTTCGACTTCGGGATCCTCGAAAAAAGCGTCGCGAACGAAAAAGGCGAGCATCCGTTCAAAATCAAAAACGTCGGCGACGAAACGCTGACGCTCGCCAACGGCGGCAAAGGTTGTTTCTGCACCGATTTCGAAATTTCGCGCAAGTCGCTCCGTCCCGGCGAAACCGCGACCGTCCTCTTCAAGTGGGACGCGGCGCGTTCCGGCGGCGTCTTCAACCAAGGCGTTCGCGTCTTGACGAACGACCCGAAAGCGCCGGAAGTCGACTTCGCCGTTCGCGGGCTCTACACCGCCCCGATCGTTTGCGAACCGAACGAAATTTCCTTCCCGAACGCCTCGGCGACGAGCGAATCGACGCGAACGTTCCGCCTTTTCGGTTTCGAACACAACGACGACGGAACGCCCTTCCCGCTCGAAATCCTTGGCGTCGACGCCGACGAAGACGCGCTTCTCGAATTCCAAATCGAGAAAGCCGACCTCGCCGAACTGACCGACAAAGAGCGAGCGCACAACCTTTTCGCGAACACGACGAACCTTTTCAAAGGCGTCGCGACGCTTAAACCCGGGAAGCCGCAGGGCGCGTTCCAAGAGATCGTCCGCGTCCGCACGAACAGTCCGAAAACGCCGGTCTTGGAAATCGTCGTCGGCGGTCGAGTCGCGGGCTCGACGGTTCGCCTTTCCGGCCGCCGCTACGACGACAAAGGAACCGGATATCTGACGCTCGACGCCGTTTCGACTCGCGAAACGACCGAGGAGCAACTGCGTTTGACGATTCTCGACAAAATCCCGGCCAACGCCGAAACGGTGCGCGTCAAGAGCGTTCGCCCCGACTGGCTGCAAGTCGAGTTCGTTTATCCGTCGGAAGAGTTGCAAAAAGCCGCTCCGGTGCGCGTCGTCGGAACGACGGTGCGAATCCCGGCCGGTTCCCCGCAAGGCGCGTTCATGGGCCCAAACAAGGAACAGCTCGGCGAAATCGTCTTCGCGGTCGGCGAAACTCCCGAAACGACGCAAGAAATCGTCCTCCCGGTGCGCTTCGCGGTCGGCCCGTAAGCCTTCCGCCTCGTCGCGCCGAAACGCCGACGCCCCCCTTTTTAACGGCCGCGTTTGCGGTAGAATAGAGAAACGTCGAGTCGCGGTCGCGTCGGCGCCCCCTCGCTCCCCTTGATCGACGCCGTTTTGAACGACGCGAACGTTCCAAGCGACGAAAATCAAATTTTAAACCAACAAAAAGAATCCCGAACGCGCGTCTTTCGACGCCGTTCCCGTTTTTTCAACTTTGAGTCGACGACGCGCTCGCCGCGCCGTCAAGTCGGTTAAACGTTAAAAATGCAAAACAACGAGCAAAATCTCAACGCCGAACAAGCCGCGCCCGCGGTCGAACCCGTCCAACAAGTCCAACAAGCCGCCGACGCCGCCGCGCCGTCCCCGCTCGCCACTTACGAAGCGATGAACGCCTCGGCCCCGGTCGTCGACGCGAGCGTCATCGAAGAGCGCGTCAAACGAGCCGCCGGCGAACGCAAGTCGTCTCCGCTCGGCGCGATCCGCGACGAAAACAAACGTCGACGCGACGGCGAAAATCGCGAGGGCAAAGAGGGTAAAGACGGTAAAAAAGAAGGTCGTCGCGAACGCCGCGAACGTCCGACCGCCGCTCCGCGCGGCCCGCTCTCGTCCGTTCCGACGCCGAACCGCCGCGCTCGACTCTCGGACGACCTTGAAGACGAATTTAACGCGCTTCTGAGCGGCGAATCGCTCGACTCGCTGATGAAAAACGACAAGGAAAACGTCGGCGGCGCGACGCTTGAAGAGGGAACGAAAGTTCGCTGCCGCGTCGAAGCCGTTCAACGCGACTCCGTTTTCGTCGACGTCGGCGGGCGCGAACACGGCCTTATTCCGCTGAAACAATTCCCGGAAGACGCGCAGCCGACCGTCGGGCAAGAGTTCGACGCGGTCGTCTCCCGTTTCAACGCCGAAGACGGCGTCTACGACGTTTCGCTCCCGTTGGCGGCGGCGGAAGTCGGCGACTGGCTTAGCCTTACCGTCGGCGCGATCGTCGAAGCTCGCGTTACCGGCGCCAACAAGGGCGGCCTCGAATGCGAAGTCGGGCGTCTCCGCGCCTTCATGCCGAGCGGCCAAATCGACCGTTTCTTCGTCCAAAACGCCGAGCAATTTGTCGGCGAACGCTGGAAGTGCGTCGTTACCGAAGTCAATCCGGAACGCCGCAACCTCGTCGTCAGCCGTCGCGTTCTGATCGAACGCGAACGCGAAGAACTGCGCGAAAAGACGATTTCGGAACTCGCCGTCGGACAAGCTCGCGAAGGTCTCGTCCGCAACATTATCGCCGTCGGCGCCTTCGTCGACCTCGGCGGCGTCGACGGTTTCCTTCCGGTCTCCGAAATGAGCTGGGGCCGCGTCTCCGACCCGAACGAAGTCGTCAAAGTCGGCGAGCGAATCAACGTCATCGTTACTAAAATCGACCTCGAACGCAACCGCATTTCGCTTTCCTACAAAGACGCGGCGAGCGATCCGTGGAAGAAAATCGACGAAACGTTCGTCGAGGGCGACAAAACGCGCGGTCGCGTGACGAACGTGATGGCGTTCGGCGCGTTCGTCGAGCTGGCGCCGGGCGTCGAAGGGCTCGTTCACATCAGCGAAATTTGCTACAAACGCATCGCGCAAGTTTCGGACGCGCTTCAAGTCGGCGACTTCGTCGACGTTCAAATCCTCTCGATCGACCGCGAAAAACGCAAGATTTCTCTCTCGATCAAGCGTTTGACGCCCGACCCGCGCGAAGAGGCAAAACGTCAACGCGACGCCGAAAGCGCGGCCGCTGAAGCCGCCGCCGACGCGCAAGCGGAAGCTGAAGCCGCCGCCGTTCGCGAACGTATCAAGAAAAATCGTCCGAAGGGCCCGCTCATGGGCGGTCTCTCGAACGCCGGCGACAACCCGTTCGGTTTGCACTTCTAATCGAACGACGGCCGACCGGACGCCGTTTTGGTCGGCTCGACGCGACGCGAAGGGAGCGGTTTCGTTTCGCTCCTTCGCGCGTCTCGCCTATTTTAACGCGAAATCGCTCGCTTCTCGCCGACGGTTTCGCGTTTTTTCGTTTTTTTAACGGCGAGCGTCCGCTTCGACGCGCTTGTCGGCTCGCCCTCGCGACGCTCGCCGAAACCG
The DNA here is from genome assembly GCA_017559825.1 of Thermoguttaceae bacterium. Lineage (GTDB taxonomy): Bacteria > Planctomycetota > Planctomycetia > Pirellulales > Thermoguttaceae > RUG369. The sequence goes on from JAFYQR010000058.1 coordinate 6,894, forward strand.
CAAATTCTTCCCGTTCCCCCCGGTTCAACGCGACATGTCCTCCGCCGTCGATTTTTTCGTTTCGTCGCCAAGTTCGCCCCGTTCGCCGGTTTACCTCGAGCCGAAGGCGCTCGAACGCGCTTGCCGAATGGAGCGTTTGCGCCGTTCCGGGCCCGGCGGGCAAAACCGCAACAAAGTCGAGACGGCGGTTCGGTTCCGCCACCCGGCGACCGGGCTCGTCGGCGAGGCGACCGAGCGGCGTTATCAGGGCGAAAACCGAAAAATCGCGCTCGAACGGCTCCGAATTGAAATCGCGCTGACCGTTCGGAATCCCGTTCCGTCGAGCTTGCGTTTCCCCGCCGACGGCAGTTTAGGCGCTTTAGAAAATTTAAACGCGTCCCCCAACGCCGCCCGGGCTTCGCTTCGTTGGTTCGAGCGGCTCCAAGGCGGCAAAATCCGCGTCGCGCCGACAAATTTCGATTACGCTATTCTCGTTTCGGAGTTTTTCGACGTTTTCGAAGCGAAAGACGAGAATCTGCCCGCGACCGCCGCCGCGCTTGAAACGACGGCGAGTCAAATCGTTCGCTTTTTGTCGGCCGTTCCGAAATGCCTCGAAGAGCTGAACCGCCGCCGCGCTCGTTTGGGTCTGTCGCGTCTCAAACCTTGACGCGCTCGCCGCGTTCTCTCGTTTTCGCGACCGCGGGCCGCGAACGCTCGCTCTCGTTCCCCGTTCCAACCGCCCGTTTTTCCCATTTCTTCTCAACACGTTTCCCGCCGCTCGCTTCGCTCGATTCTCATTTTTATCGAACGTCTTTTCTTCGCCCGCGCTCCTATTTTCGCCCAACGAACGCCTTCTCGATCCGTCGACGGATCCGCTCCGCGCGTTTCTTCCACTATCGCCGTCGGAAATTGAGAAAACGCCCGACAAACCGGAAAACGGGCTTGAAATTTTCGCGTCGTCCCGTTAAAATGAAGGAAGCGCGGTCGTTTCCGCGTTTCGCTTTTCCCCTTTTCGCCGAGCTCGCTTCGTCGACGCGACGGCTTTCGTCCCCCCACCAACGCAACGCAAGGAAAGATTAATGGCGATTCGAGTTATCTGCTCCGGCTGCATGACGTCGTTCGAAGTCGGCGATCAGTTCGCGGGTCAAAAGGGCCCCTGCCCGAAGTGCGGACACATCATCGAGATTCCGAAGGTTCAAGTCGTCGTTCACGCGCCGGACGAAGTCGTTCAAGACGGAAAAACGACGCGCGTCGGCAAGGAAACGCGCCCCATCGAGCAAAAGCGGTTCGAGTTTTCGACGACGGGTCTCCTTCTTTCGCTTCTCGGGATTTTGCTCGTTTTCGGCGCGGCGTTCGGCGTCGGGCTCGCGAAGTCGACGGTTTTGAGCGGAATCGTCGGCGCCGTCGCGGTCTTTGGGATCGCCTTCCCGATCGCGCGGTTCGGGTACATGCTGATTCGCGACGCCGACGACCTTGAAAAACTCGAAGGGGGCGAGCTGACGCAAAAAGCGCTCTTCGCCGCGCTCGTTTTCGGCGGTTCTTGGATCGTTTTTGAGATTTTCGTCGCGCTTTTGGGGAACCAAGGCTTGACGGCGACGCTTCTTTTGATTCCGGTCGCGGTCGTCGGCTCGTTCGGCGCGTTGATTTTCTTCGACTGCAACTTCGGGAAAGCGCTCCTCGTTTACGCGGTCTTCGCCGCTTGCGCCGTCTTCGGACGCGGTCTTCTCTTCCAACCGCACGGCTGGATTTGGGAGGCTCGCCCGAACGCCTCAGCGCCCGCGCCGAAGCTCGCCGTTTCGAAGTCGAAACCGAAAGCGCCCGCCGCCGAAGCGCCGGAAACGGAAGAAACCGACGCGAACGAAGCGCTCGAAACCGCCGAAACGGAAGAAGCCGACGCCGAGGCCGCGCCGACTCGCGAAGCGCCAAAGCCGAACCCGATTCGCCGTCGACGTTAAACTCGCTTTCGCCGCCGCGTCTTCGCAAGTTTAACGTCGACGCGGCGTTTTTTCGTTCCGACTTCGCCGACGCGAGCTCGTTTTCGACGCCCGCCGTCCGCAAGAAACGCCAAAACGAGCGGTCGACTCGCGTCGAACGCTCGTTTTGGTTGTTCGCGTCAAAACGGCGAAGTTCTTCCGCCGTCTCGCTCGCCGATCGCTCATTGGATCGCGGCTTGGTCGTTCTTGCGAAGAACGCCCGCGGCGACGAGCTTGTCGATCAGTTGTTGCATGCTGTTGAACGCGGCCAAAAAGCCTTGCGGCGGCATGACGACGCGGAACGCTTCTTCCGAGGTCGGTTTTTCGCCGTCGGCGCCCGGTTGGAGCGTAACGCAGTCGAAGCGAACCATGTTGCCGGCGAAGTGAATTTTGCCAATGCCGTCGACGAAGAATTCGTTTTTCATCGAAAAGTCCTTTCTTTTAACGTTTTCTAATTGTTGACGCGCCAAGCGAATCGCCTTCGGCGCGTCGAGTTTAAAGTCTCTCAACGTCGTTATCGGCGTTTTACTTTTACGTTTTTACAAAATTGAACCAAAATCCAATCTTTCTTTCAAACGCGCCGCCGTTCAAACAACGAACATTTTTCAGAGGTAATTATAACGGCTTTCGCCGTCTTGGCAAGTAGCCGCGTCTTCCGAAAAAACATGAAAACGCTTCAACCGTCCGATTTAAACGGTTTAAACGGTTCTCTCGCGCTTGAACGTCTTGGAAAACGCCGCGCTCCGCCGAGAAAAAACGCCCGCTCGGTTTCGCGCGACCAAACGAGCGTTTTCGTTTTTCGACGCTAAAACGCCGCGAGCGTTACTTCGTCAGTCTCTCGTCGTTTTCCAAGAGCTTAATGAAGACGCCGCCGACGACGGCGCGGGCTTGGAAGCCGCGTTGCTTCGCGTCGCTCGTAAAGTACCAGTCGGAGAGCGGAACGCGGTTCGGCGTATTGTCGACGAACTCGTAAACCGGCGCGGTCAACGCGTCGAAGTCGGCGCGGGAGTCGGCCATCGTCGCGGTCCAAAGTTCCCAGTCGAGCTTGGTGTAATCGGCGCGATTGTCGAGCGGAAGCCCGTATTTGTTCATCTTCGTCTTGTAATAGGCGAGTTCCTTCGCGACGACTTCTTTCGGGAAGAGGTTCAGCGCGAGGAGTTTATCCCAAACGAGGTTGTATTTTTGGCTCCAAGAATCCTTGCGGTCGAACGCGAGGAGGAAGCGGTCGCCGCCGTCGGCCAACTTGCCCCATTCGACGGCGAACTCTTCAGCCTTGGCGCGGAATTTCTTCGCGAGCTCCGGTTTGCCGTTCCGTTCGCAGAGGTCGGCGAAGCAAGCCAGCGCGACGATCGCCTTCGCGGAGAGGTTGGCGTTGTGCGCGAGGTGCCCGGCGAAGTCGTCGGTGCAAAGTTGGTTTTCCGGGTCGAGCCCCTTCGCGAGGAGATATTCGGCCCAAGATTCAAGAATGTCCCAATATTCGGCGACGTACTCGACGTTCCCGTCGAGGCGCGCGACGACGTCGGCGATAATCAGCATATTCGCGGACTCTTCGACCGGCATTTGGTTCTCTTCAGTGCGTTCGCCGCCGCCGTAAACTTGACCGTTCAGCTTCGGATACGTTCCGAGGTCGTGCGGCGAGAACGGGAACTTCCAGCGACCGGAGGCGACGTACTCGAGAACCGGCGTCATTGTCGCCTTCAGGAGCCCGGCGTCGTAAACGGCGAAGACCGGCGCCGTCGGATAAAGGATGTCGACCGTCGCCGCGCAACCGTTGCTGAAATTCTCTTTCGAAACGAGAATCGGTTTCCCGTTCGGCAAAACGGCGAGTTTGTGCGCCGCGACCGCCTGCGGGTAAGCGATCGAGCAAAGGGACGCGTATTTCGTCCCGCCGACCGCGGTCGCTTTTTCGAACATTTCGGCGTCGAACGCGTCGCAGCGGACGGTCAAGTCGGCGTATTCGGCGGCGGCGAGTTCGAGCATCGAGAGCGCTTCGAGCCCGTTGCGGCGCCAATACGGACGGCATTTTTGCCCCAAAAATTCAATCGAGTATTCGTCGTCGTAAGCGACGATAATCCGTTTTTCGACCGCTTCGGAGCCGACGGCGCCGCAGTTGAGCGCGACCGACATAACCGGCCAATCGTCGTTGGCGCGACGCGGGAAGCGCTTGTCGTCGCTCGGAAGTTTGCCGTCGGTCAGGAAGCCGCGGCGAGCGTCGAGGTGTCCGGCGATCGCGGTTTGCGCCGTCCCTTTTTCGACCGCGAGGAAGAGGCTGCCCCAGTCGACGCAACGGTTGTCGCCCTTTTTCTCGAGAATCGGCTGCTCGGTCGTGCCGAGGCGGAGAACGTCGAGGTTCGCCGTCGCGAAGCGGTTCGGCGCGACCTCTTGCTTAACGTCGTCGACGCAAAGCTCGGCGCTTTGATCGTAATAAATCGCGACGTTATGTTCCTTGCCGTCGAGCGACTTGGCCGTCCAAACGACGTAAACCGCCGGTCGCGAGAAGACGTCCCAATCGTTCGGCAGCGGCGTTCGCCGGAAGGTCAGCGTCAACTCGACGCCCCCCGCTTCGAACGCGTAAACGGTTTTCGTCGCGCGAACGGAAACCGATTTTTGCGTCGCTTTTTGCGCCGCGTCGTCAAATTCGCGCGGTTCCCCCATCAAGCGGTAATTTTTCTCGTCGACGCGAACAAACGACGTCAACGCGTGAATCCGACCGGTCCAGTGAACCGGGAACGCGTCGGCCAATTCGTCGACGTTCGACCAAACGCTAAAATAAGGGTCGCAGGTAATCAGCGGGTAACAAGGAGCGCGAAGCTCGCCGTCTTCCGCCGCTCGAACGGTCGCCGCCGTCGAAAACGCCGCGAACGCGGCGACTCCGCAAAGAGCCGCCGCGATTCGTTTGCCCAATTTAACCAGTTGCATTCGATTTAACCTTTCTTGAAGTTTCCCATTAATATTAATGGAAAGACGCAAAAAACGTTCGACGCGCTCCGCTCCGCCGAAACGAAACGAAGGCGTCTTCCTATTTTACCCAACTCGCCGTCAGCGGCGCTTCGGACGCCCCAAACCGGCGCGAGCCAACGTCGCGACGCAAACCGCCTCGACGCCGGCGCTTTTAAGCGAAGCGGAGATTTCGTTCGTCGTCGCCCCGGAGGTGAACGCGTCGTCGACGAGCAAAATCCGCTTTCCGCGCAAGCGCTCGAGCGGAACGTCCTTCATTCCGACGATCGAAAAAGCGCCCGCGACGTTCTCCCGTCTCGTCGCCCAGTCGACCGACGCTTGCGGCGGCGTCGCGCGAATCCGACGGACAGTCCGCGCCCAACAGGGGACGCCGAGCTCCCGCGCCAGCGCCGCCGCCAAAAAATCGGGCGAGTTCGCGCTCCGC
>JAFYQR010000059.1 GCA_017559825.1 Thermoguttaceae bacterium
AATATCGGGAACGAGGATTCGTTGTTTGCGTAATTGTTAAAATCGTTAAAAACGTTATTCGACGGGCGTTTCTTCCGGTTCCGCTCTCTTGAGGATTCCGGGTTCGCCCGCTTCGACTTCCGTTTCTTCGAGCGTTTCGTTTTCCGTTTCTTCGAACTCAAAGTCGATTTCGTCGGGCGCGGCGAGTTCTTGGGCGCGAACGCGAGCGGCTTGAACCGCCGGGAAAAGGAAACTGGCGACGACTCCGACGACGGCGGCGCTTCCGGTCGCTTTCGCGGCTTCTTTCGTCAAGTCGCGTTCGAGAACGAGCTCGGCGCCGTTTTGTTTTGGAAGTTGCGAACGGATTTGTCCGCGCCAAAGTTCGCGAGCGAGCGGAAGGAGGTTGAACTCTTCGACGTATTTTTCGGAAATCGGCAGGTCGGCGAGCGCGTTCGTTTTCGGGGCGAACTTTTGCTTCGCGATTTCATCGACGAACGCTTGAATCGCGGCCAAGAAACGACCCGAGTCGACCGGCGCGTTGAAGCGCAGCGTCGTTCGGTCGGAGATCGTTCCGAGGTCGGCGACGTAACGAGCGTCGACGAAGGTCGAGTCGAAGATTTCAAGCGCGTCGCGGGCGGAGCGAGGGAATTGCGAAACGAGCGCTTGCGACTCGCCGTCGGTCGCCGCGTCGAGGAACGGGCGAATCCGGAGCGTTCCGCAATATCCGGCGACGAACGCGTCGGCGTTTTGCTTGAAAAACGACTCGATTTTGCGATTTTCGCTCGATTTGAAATTTTTGTAATAGCGCCCAAACGCTTTCAGGTCTTGCGCGACGACAAGGCAACGGTCTTGGTAGACGGCGGCGTCGAAGCCCTTGCCGCGAGCGGCGAGTTTCGCGGTCGTCGTCCAAAGCTCGCGCTGTTCTTCGCTCGCTTTGTCGACCGGAACGAGAAGCGCGAGGCCTTCGCCCTTCGAGCTTTGCAGGACGAGGAACGCTTCGCCCGGGAGGACCGTTTCGCGAGCTTCGGCGAGTTTCGCTCGGCCGTCTTCGACGAGCGCGGCGAACGTTTTATCGAGCTCGGCGCCGACTTTTTCGACCGAAGCGGCGTCGTAGCCGAAATCTTTCAGCGCGGTCGCGGCGATCCCGTCGAGCGTTTCGGCGAGGCGGGCGACGTCGATATTATCGAAATTAACGCGAACGACGGCGAGCGTGTCCTTATTAATAAAGGGCGAAATCGATCCGGTCGCGGCGTCGGCGGCGAAGGCGGTCGTTCCGAGAACGAGCGAGAAAAGAGCGGCGGCGACGGCGCTCGAACGGGCGAAGAGGCGCGCTCGTCGGCGGAGCGAGAAAAGCGGCGAAAAAATCATCGGTGTTCCTTAATCAAACGGTTGGCGAACGGGCGACGGCGGCAAAAGCGGAAGCCGTCGGCGGTCGAACAGTCGAACGGTTGAGAACGCGGCGTCGGGACGCGGCGATTTTCTCAATTATACCGGGACGCGGCGTCGACGTCAAAGAAATTCGACCGCCTAGGAAGAATTATCGCGATTTTTTCCGAATTTCTCGCGGCTTTTTGCAACTTGTTCCGGTTGCGCCGGAAGCGCCGGAAACGCCGAGAAAAACGGGAGACGAACGGAGCGAAGAATCGCTTCGCAAGAAACGCGAACCGCCGTCGAGCGCGGAGACTCGACGGCGTTCAAGCGGCGGGAGGTTAGCGGGCGAAGAGCGCGTCGCCGCCGTTTCGAGTAACGCAAGCCTTCAAGAAACTCGGCGAAAGCGTCGAGGGAAGAAGCGCGGCGCGACCGTCGGCGAAAGCGGCCGGAACGGCGCCGGGCGCGTCGGCGACGTTTTTGAGGAACTCGTCGAGCGTCAAGTCGGCGTTCGGGTCCATCCAGCAGACCGGCTCCTTCCGCTCGACGAAAAGGAGGGTGTTCGTCGATCCGTCGGGAATATCGGCGAAGCGGATTCCAAGACGGGAGCCCGGCTCTTTCGCCGGTTGGAGCGCGGCGGTTTCGTCGGCGACGCAAGCGTAAACGCAACCTTGAACCTTGGAGCCGGGACGGCAAAAAATCGCGGGCGTTTGGTCGTGGAATTGGCGGTTGTGCTCCGAATCCCAAGGCTCGTCGAGGCGGATTTTTTTGTAAAGCTCGTTTTGACCGAGGTAAGGCAAGAGGAAGACGCGCCAACTGTGCAGCGGGGCGCCGTCGGCGTCGACCGAACAACGCGCCGGGAGCGACATATTGAGGTCGTAAAAGTTGTGCGCCGCGAGCGCGAGACGTCGCAAATTGTCGAGCGACCGCGCTTGCCAATCCGCTTGGGTCGCCCCTTGAACGCGAGCGAGGAAGGGCGCGAAATCGATTTCTTCGCCGCCGTTTCGGGTGATCGCCGCTTTTAAAAACGTCGGGTCGGCGTCGCGGCGAAGAACGAGAGCGCGACCGTCGACCAATGAAACGTTTGTTCCGCCGTCGCGGTAGGCGCTTCCTTCGGCGACGTTTTTGAGGAACTCGTCGAGCGTCAAGTCGGCGTTCGGGTCCATCCAGCAGACCGGCTCCTTCCGCTCGACGTAAAGAATCGTGTTCGAGACGCCGTCGGTAAAGGAGGCGATACGGGCGCCGAGTTGCGAACCCGATTCTTTCGCCGGTTGGAGCGCGGCGCGTTCGGAAGCGACGCAAACGTAAACGCAGCCTTTGTCGTCGGAGCCGGGACGGCGGAAAAGTTTGGGCGTTTTCGAGTGGAATTGGCGGTTGTGTTCGCTGTCCCAAGGCTCGTCGAGGCGAATTTGCTTGTAAAGTTCTCCTTGTTCGACAAACGGCAGGAGGAAAACGCGCCAACTGTGGAGCGGTTTGCCGTCGGCGTCGACCGAATACCGGGCCGGGAACGCGGACTTATGCGCGTCGGCGAAGTTGTGCGTCGCGAGCGTAATCTGTTTTAAGTTGTTGATCGACTGCGTTTTGAGCGCCGCGGCTTGGAATTCCAGGGCGGGCGCGACGGGCGGTTGCGGAACGATTTCGCCGCCCGCTCGGGTAACGTAAGCCTTCAAGACGGACGGTTCGCTCGACTTCGGAAGGAGCGCGGCGCGACCGTCGACGAAAACGGCCGGAACGGCGTCGGGCGCGTCGGCGACGGTCGCGAGGAACTCGTCGAGCGTCAAGTCGACGTTCGGATCCATCCAACAGACCGACTCCTTCCGCTCGACGAAGAGAACGGTGTTCATCGTGCCGTCGATGAACGCGCCGAGTCGGAAGCCGAGTTGGGAACCCGGCTCTTTCGCCGGTTGGAGCGCGGCGGTTTTATCGACGACGCAAGAGTAAACGCAACCGGGGTCGGAGGAGCCGGGACGGCGGAAAATCTCGGGCGCCTTCGAGTGAAATTGGCGGTTGTGCTCGCTGTCCCAAGGCTCGTCGAGGCGGATTTGCTTGTAAAGTTCGTTTTGCTCGATAAACGGCAGAAGGAAAACGCGCCAACTGTGCAGCGGTTTGCCGTTCGCGTCGACCGAATAATGCGCCGGGAGCGACATATGGCGGTCGTAAAAATTCTGCGCCGCGAGGGCGAGTTGTTTTAGGTTGCGGAGCGACCGTAATTGGGCGGCGGACGGCGCGGCGGGCGGTTGATTCGCGTCTTGCGCGAACGCGGACGGGGCGAGCGTCGGGGCGGCGGCGAAAAGCGCGGCGCCGAGGAAAACGGGCGCGAGGGCGGCGAGGAGGTTGCGTCGCATTGGAAACCCTTTCTTGTCTTGGCGAAGTAAAACGGGAAAGCGTCGACGGTCGACGCGCATTAATAATATCGACAACACGGCGTCGCATAACAACGAAAAAAGCGCCGCGACGTCGACTTGTTTCATATTGTAACGAGGGTTGGGACGAATTGCAACGCTTTGCGAGCGATTTTTGTCGAAAAAGTCGTTAAAAAACGGTCGAAGCGATCGAAATGGTTGCGATAATAATGGTTTTAGCGGTTTTAACGGTTTTGGCGACCGGCGGCGTCGGCGGCAGAGGGCGTCGAGGCGCGTCGAGGCGCGTCGGGAAACGTTGGGCAAACGGCGCGGCGGGGCTCCTTGACGAAACGGCGGTTCGGCGTATAATGACGGGGAATCGGCGCCGCGTCGGAGGGCGTTCGCCGTCAAGAAAACCGCGATCGTTAAAGACGTTAAAGTCGGCGCGGTCTTCCTCGGTTTGGAATCGAATGAAATTCAAACAGAAGTGCGAAAATAAAATAATGAGCGGACGAAAGATTTTAGTAACGAGCGCGCTCCCTTACGCCAACGGCGACATTCACATCGGGCACCTCGTCGAATACATTCAAACGGACGTTTGGGTTCGGTTCCAAAAACTGCGCGGCGAAAACTGCCGTTACTTCTGCGCCGACGACACGCACGGCGCCGCGATCACCATCTCGGCCCGTAAAAAAGGCGTTACTGAAGAAGAGTTTATCGCCGAAGTCAACGAAAAACACCGCGCCGACTTCGCCGGGTTCGGGATCGAGTTCGACCATTACGGCAGCACGAACTCGCCGCAAACCCGCCGCTTCTGCGACGAGATTTGGGGGAAACTCCGCGAAGCCGGTTTTGTCGCCGAACGCGAAATCGAACAGCTCTTCGACCCGGTTGAAGGCCGCTTCCTCGCCGACCGCTTCGTCCGCGGAACCTGCCCGAAATGCGGCAAAACCGACCAATACGGCGACAGCTGCGAGTGCGGCGCCGTCTATTCGCCGACCGAGCTGATCGACCCGAAAAGCGCGCTCTCCGGAGCGACGCCGGAACTGCGCAAGGCGAAACACCTCTTCGTCGAGATCGAAAAAGCGCGTCCGTTCCTCGAACGTTGGATCGACGAGTCAGGCGCCCTGCAGTCGGAAATCGCGAATTACCTCAAGGGCCAATTCCTCGGCGACGAACTTTGGCCTTGGGACGTTTCGCGTCCGGCGCCGTATTTCGGCTTCGAGATTCCGGATTCGCCCGGCAACTACTGGTACGTTTGGTTCGACGCGCCGATCGGCTATATGGGGTCGACGCTCGAATGGTGCGAGAAAAACGGCGAAGATTTCGACGGTTGGTGGCGCGACCCGGCGACGGAAATTCACCACTTCATCGGGAAGGACATCACCTATTTCCACACGCTCTTTTGGCCGGCGACGCTCAAAACGGCGGGCTTCAACCTCCCGAAAAAGGTGCATATCCACGGCTTTTTGACCGTCGACGGCGAAAAAATGTCGAAGTCGAAGGGGACGTTCGTCTTGGCGCGCACGTACTTGAATCACCTCGACCCGTCGTACTTGCGCTATTTCTTCTCGACGAAAACGAGTTCCCGCGTCGACGACCTCGACCTGAACTTGGAGGAAATGGAGCTGAAAGTCAACGCGGACTTGGTCGGCGTCGTCGTCAACTTGGCGAGCCGCACCGCGAAGTTCGCGAACGCGACCGGTTTGGCCGACGTTTACCCGGAAGACGGCGGACTCTTCGCGGAAGCGGCGGCGAAATCGGAAGAAATCGCGGCGGCGTACGAAGAGCGCGACTTCGGAAAGGCGATTCGAACGATTTTGGAATGCGGTTACCGCGCCAATCGTTACGTCGAGGAGACCGCGCCTTGGACGCTCCGCAAGGAATGGGCCGCGCTCGAAAAGGACGAAACCGCGACGCCGGAAGCGCGGGAAGCGGCTCGCCGTCGTCTGCAAGACGCCGTTACGGTCAGTTTGAACCTCTTCCGCCAAGTCGTCGTTTACTTGGCGCCGGTCTTGCCGGAGTTGGCGAAGAAGACGGAAGAGCTGCTTAACACGAAGATTGAAAGTTGGAACGACGCGCAGTCGCCGATTCTCGGAACGGCGGTGAACGAATACCGTCATATGATGGCGCGCGTCCCGAAGGAAGGAATCGCAGCGATGCTTGAAGAATCGAAAGAAACGTTGAAACCGGAAGCCGAAACCGCTCCGGTCGCCGAAACCCCCGAAACCGCCGCCGTCGAAGGCGCCGAAAACGCGGAAACCGCCGCTCCGGTCGGGATCGCGCCTTGGTTCGACTCCGCGGAACCGTTGGCCGCGGAACCGATGAGCGAAACGATCACGATCGACGACTTTTTGAAGGTCGACCTCCGCGTCGGTCGCATTATCGAAGCGGAGCAAGTGAAGGAAGCGCGCAAGTTGCTGAAATTGAAGATTTCGCTCGGCGGCGACGAAACGCGACAAGTTTTCGCCGGGATTAAAGCGGCGTATCCGGAAGCGGAAAAGCTGATCGGCAAACTGGTCGTTTTCGTCGCGAACCTTCAACCGCGCCAAATGAAGTTCGGTCTTAGCGAAGGGATGGTCGTCGCGAGCGGCCCCGGCGGCCCGGAAGTCTTCCTGACCTTCCCGGACGAAGGCGCGAAACCGGGGATGCGCTTGCACTAAGTCGCGATTTAAAGTCGTTAAACCGTTCGGCGTTTCGGCGTCGAGCGGTTTTTTTATCGAATAAATATCGAGTTATTCGCCGTTGACAATAAGTAAAATTACGACTGACGCGAAATTTGAAAACGCGAGAAATTACGAGGCCAAACGCGAGGCGTCGCGTCGCGAAATCTTGGGGTTCGCCGTTGCCGTAAGTTGAAATTTATCCTTCGCGCGGCGTTTTAGACGTCGCGATAAAATATTTCTATCAAAGTAGTAATAACGGCGCGATCCGAGAAAATGAAAAGCGGCTTTTCAAGCGGCGATTCGACGGTAAAATAAGGACAAGGCGAAAACGTCGCGGCGGGGCAAGTTTCCGGAAACGCAAGGGATAAACGTCGATGAATCAAGGGTTAAAACGCCTGCTAAAGGGCGCGGGATTTTCGGGCGGAGCGCTTCTTGTCGGGATATTTTTCGGAATTTTTTTGACGCCTTATACGCTCGCGACGTTGGGGGAGCGCGCTTATGGGATTTACGTCTGCGCGTCTCTTTTCGCCGGGTGGTGCGGACTCCTTGATTTCGGTTTAACAACGACGACAAGTCGTTTCGTAACAAGATATTGCGCGATCGACGATTGGGACGGGCTGAACGAAATCGGCTCGACGGCGATCGTTCTTTTCGGCGCGCTTTCGGCGGCGGTCGTTTCAACGGCGTTCGTCGCATGCGGCGCGGCGTTTTTTTTCGCGACCGGGGCGGACGCTCCGACGCTGGCGGCCGCGCTCTTTTGTTCCGGCGTATCTTTCGCGATTTCAAAGGTTTCGGACGGCGTTTGCGGCGTGTTGCGCGGCGCGTTGCGACAAGAGCTGACGGGCGCGACCGTTTTCGTTTTCCGGATACTATTCGGCGTCGTCAACTTCGCGATTCTTTTTTTCGGCGGCCGCGTCGTCGCGCTCGTTGTTGGCAACGCTGTTCTAACTCTTTTGCAGTTAGTGGTTTATATTGCTCTGATGCGAGCGGCGGTTCCGCGTTTTCATTTTTCTTTTCGCTCGTTTCGGCCCGAGCGAGTTCGCGAGTTGTTCGAGTACGGAGTTTTCGCTTTTTTGGCGCAACTCGGAGAAACGGCGGTCGATCGGAGCGATCTTTTGTTGATTTCGGCGTTTATGTCGTTAAACGACGTCGCTCGTTATAATTTGGTTGTCGTAACGCTTTGCAGTTACTTGACTTCTTTTGTCCGCGAAACGTCGACGTGGCAGACGAATTGGTTTGCGAAACTCGCCGCGTCGACGGCGGAAACGCAAAAAATCGACGCGACGTCGATGAAAAAAAACGAAGGAACGTCGTCGGATAAAATTTACAGCAAGTCGCGGAAAGGTCGAGGCGAGAGAAATCATTGCGAAAAGGTGGGTTGCGAAGCGACGTTAAGCGCCGAGTTCTTCGCGTCGAGAGCGGCGATTCACCGCGCGTCGATTTGTTGGACGCTTTTTCTTTCCGGCGGCGTTTTAGCGTTTGGGCGCGCGTTCGTCGAGCGTTGGATCGGCGCGGCGTATTTGGACGTTTTTCCGGCGCTTTGCCTTTGCGTCGTCGCAACCGCTTTATATCGCGGGAGTTCCGAAACGAACGCCCGGGCGTTGCAGGGCGTCGCTCGGCATCGCGTTTTGGCCGTCGGCGCGATTTTACACGGCGCCGCGAACGTCCTTTTGAGTCTTCTTTTTATCCGTTGCGGGCTCGGGTTATACGGCGTCGCGCTTGGAACTGTTTTACCCGGCGTCGCGATTCATTTTGGGTGGCTTCCGAACGCGACCTGTCGGCTTCTCGGCGAACGGCGGCGAACGTATTGGTCGCGATGTTTTAAGGCGACGGCGCGGGGCGTCGCGGCGCTCGTCGTTCCGTTCGCGACGGTCTGGAACTGCGTTAAACCGGATTATTATTCGATTTGTTGTTGGGGCGTTTTTTACGTCGTCGTCGGCGGCGCGGCGCTTTTCGCGTTGGAAACGACCGGCGAAGAAAAACGAGCGTTGGGACGGCTGATTCGGAAACGGCGAGACGGGGCGTCGATGAACGGCGCCCAACGGCGCGACGTCGGGTAGTCGAACCGCGGCGCGGGCGGCCGGAAGTTTTTTTGAGTTTTATCGAAAAATTGCTTGCGTTGTGAAGCTCGCGGCGGTAAAATAGAGGAGAAGTCGACGCGGCGTTCGGCGTGGGAACGAAAGCGCGTTTGACGTTTGTCTTGCCTTTTAAGGAGTTATTGAAATGAAACGCCGTGATTTTTTACGCGCGACCGCCGCCGGCGCTCTCGCCGCTCCGCTTCTTCCGAATTTGTTGACCGGCTCCGTTAAGGCTGCCGAGCCGACCGCTCGTTGGTATAAGGGGAACCTGCACGCGCATTCGCAATGGAGCGACGGGCAGGATTTGCCGGAAGTCGCGCTTGCCGAATATAAAAAACGCGGGTATAATTTTTTCGCTTTCACCGAACATAACGCGTTGCAAAAGAACGATTTCCGATTCGACGGCAAAGACGCGAAGCCGTTCGAAGGCGAAACGTCGTATTGGAAACGGTTGGCGACGAAGGGCGTTCGCTCAAATTTGACGGAAGATCGTCTTCGCAAAGCGCGCGAAACGTTCGGCGAAGATTCGGTCGTTACGAAGGAAACCGCCGAGGGAACTTTCGTTCGTTTAAAGACTTGCGACGAGTTGCGGAAACAATTTGGCGACAAGGAAAATTTCCTTCTCATGTCCGCTTTTGAGATGACGACGCCGTGGTCGCACCTCAATTTGATCAATGTCGACGAAAAATTTTATCTCGGCGATGAAAAAATTGGCGGCGTGATTTCGAAATCTTACGATAAAGCGCGCGAAATGTACGACGGAACCGGCGAGCCTTGGCTCTTTATGGTCAATCACCCGCTTTGGCAGTATTACAACGCGCAGCCGAGCGATCTCATTGCGCGCCCGGAGGTTAAATTCTTCGAGTTCACCAACAACTGCACCTCGCACCCGTTTATTCCGGGCGCCTGGACGCCGGAAATCTTCTGGGACGCCGTCAACGCTTACAGAGCGTCGCACGACCAAAATCTCCTTTACGGAACCGGAACGGACGACTCGCACGGCGTTTATAACACCAGTTTTGTGGCGTTTTACGGTTGGACCGGCGTCCGGGCGAAGGAATTGACGCCGAAAGCGATTCTCGACGCGATGAACCGAGGCGATTCGTATGTTTCGACCGGGCTCGAGTTGGAAGACGTAAACTTCGACGGCAAAACGCTTTCCGTTAAAGCGAAACCGGAAAAAGAAGGGAATTATCGCGTCGAATTTTTCGGAACGAAGAAGGATTACGATCCGGCGCCGAAGTACTTCGAAGCGGAAGCCGGGCCGAAAATCAACCGCCGCATCGAAGGATATTCGGAGAAAATCGGCGAAAAATTGGCGACGTTCGACGGAATTGAAGGCTCGTATACGTTGAAATCGGACGACTTATATGTGCGGGCGCGCGTTACTCGAGTCGGCGCCGAGACGGTTTATCTCGGAACCGGCGCCGATAAGTCGCCGCTTCCGACCGACGCCGCTTGGACGCAGCCGTATCGCGGCTAAAATAGACGACGCGACGTCGATTTCAACGAGAAGCGCGGCGTGAAAAAACGCTCGCCGTTTGCAAACGAAACGGCGAGCGTCGCAAGGATTCGAAGCCGGTTAAGCGCAAAACGAAGTCGCTTAACCGGCGATTTTTATGGAATTGCGCAATTTCGCAAAACGATCAACCGGCGATTTTGAGCGCGGGACGGAGCGTCGCGGAACGAGCGGCGACGTCGCGAATGATCGCGTCGGCGACGGCGACGGCTTGCGCGGCGCGTTCGCCCGGAACGGTCGACGGCGTTCCGCGTAAAATCGATGAAACAAAGTTTTGCATTTCAAGCGACAACGCGTCGAACGGATCGCGAACGAGTTCTTCCGTTTCGTATTCCTCCGACATAAAGGTCGGAACGCGCGACGCCATCTCGGCGAACGAAACACGATTCGGAGCGTATTCGCCGCTAAGAATCGATTTTTTCGGGGTTAAGCGTTTGGCCGAGCGGGCCGCAAAGTCGATTTCGAGCGTTTGCGACGCGGCGCGAATCGTCGTTTTGCGAACCGGAGTTTGTTCGACTCGCGAAGCGGAAAGTCTTGCGACGGAACCGTTTGCGAACTCCAGCGTCGCGAACGCGGCGTCTTCGCAACCGCCGAACTGCGAGTAACCAAACGCCGAAACGCGTTCGACCGGCGACGGAATCAACGATAAAACGAGCTCTAAGTCGTGAATCATCAAGTCGTAAACGGCGCCGACGTCGGTCGAGCGGAACGTGTAGCCGCTCGTTCGCGTCGCGTCGACGAAAACCGATTCGCGACCGGCGCGGACGTCGGTCAAGAACGTTTGCGCCGCCTGCCAAGCCGGGTTGTATTGTTCGACGTGCCCGACTTGGAAAACGAGGTTGCGCGACGCGGCAAGGCGAGCGAGTTCGAGCGCGGACTTGCCTGACGTCGTCGCCGGTTTTTCCATTAGGAGGTGTTTGCCGGCGTTCAGGACTTCGCGACCGATTTCCGCGTGCAGAATCGACGGCGCCGCGACGACGACCGCGTCGACTTTCGGAAGCAATTCGGCGACCGTCGCAAAATCTTCGATATTCAGCTTTTCCGCGACGCGACGGCGATTCGCTTCCGAAACGTCGGCGACGCCGATCAGTTCGACTTCCGGGTTGGCCGCGGCTTTGTCGGCGTGAAAACCGCCGAGACGGCCCGCCCCGACGACGCCCAAACGCAATTTGTTCATTTTTTCGCCTTTTCGTTGACTTGTCGCTTTTCTCCGATTTTGAACGACTTAACGCGATTGGCGCGGTCGTCGGCGCAAAGAAAAACGACGTCGGTTGCGCGAACTCGCCCGACGGCGCGGACGGATTCGCCGAGTCGCGGCGCGTCGGAAAAAAACGCGTCGCGGTTTCGGTTCATTATAACCTCGTTTCCGATTTTGGGAACGAGGAAAATTCTGGGGATTGGAAGAAAAACGCGGATTTTGCCGATTTTTCTTAAAGTTTGCCGCTGTTTACCGCCTCGCCGCGCGGTAAATTGAGCGGAAACGGTAAATTTTAACGAGCGATTTCAAGCGCTTTCGCCAACGCGTCGGCGTTTTGTTGGTGCCCGGTTTTGCAGGCTCGGAACTCGCCGTCCCAATCGACCGGAGCGAGCGCGAAGTCGCCGAACATGTCGAGAATCTTGTGGCGAGCGCACTCGTTTTCAAAACGGAGACGGTTTTCAATCGGGCCGTCGGGACCGAATACGAGAACGTCGCGCGGGCCGACTCGATCGCAAATTCCTTGTTCGCGGAGGTAACTCGCTTCCTCGAACGTTAAAAAAGTGCGCGCGGGAGCGATTTCGCGGCGGAACGTTTCGGGGGTAAACTCGAATTGCGCTCTTTGATTCGGGATCGAACGCGGTACGTCGTAAATTAATCGATATTCGTAACAGGGCGAGCCAAAATCATACGCGCTGTTTTCGGAGGAATCGTTGGAAGCGTTAAAATCGGCGTTTTCGTTCGAGTCGACGGTTGGAGGCGCGCTCGGAAGGAAGTCGATAAACGCGGAGTCGTCGCCGAAACGACCGGGAAAAACGACTTTAAGTCGAGCGCGTTCGCGGGTTTGCTCGACGACGCCGGCTTCGAGGAAGGCTTCCAAAAACGGAGCGCAAGAGCCGTCGAGACCGGGCGCTTCAGGCGCGTCGACCAACACGTCGCAGTTGTCGATTCCGGCGCCTCGGAGCGCGGCGAGAACGTGTTCGATCATATCGACTTGCGCGTCGCCGACGACGAGACTCGTTTGGCGCGGCTTACGAATTCGGTTGGCGACGAGGGCCGGAATCGGCTCGGAATTAGGGAGGTCGACGCGGAAAAAACGAACGCCGGCGTCGTCGTCGGCCGGAAGGAACGAAAAGACGACGTCGCGACTCGTCCAAAAGCCGAAACCGGAGACGTCGACGCGGCGCGCCAACGTTCGTTGACGGCGAGTCGAATCGACGCGAACGATTTCGGGAAGCGAGGAAGTCAAAGGAGGTCTCCGTCGGCGGCGCGCTCGCGAGAGCGACGGGAAAAAGGGCGAAACGGGAAATCGAGGCGAACTCGGTCGAGACGGACTGCCGCGTCGATTTTAACGGTTTTGCGTTTAAGAGCGCGAAAAAAGCCGTCGATCGCAACCGGCGGCTTTTTCGGAAAGCTCAAAGGGAACGCTTAGCGGCGCGGCGCGGCGGCCGAGGAGGCGGAGGCGGTTCGCGGAGCGGTTTTCGGCGCGGCGGCCGGAGTTTTGGCGGCGGCTTGCATCGCTTGTTGACCGACGTTCGAGAGCGCGGTTTGTTGAGCGGCGCCCGCTTTCGCTTTCGGAACGCCGACTTTCGCGGAGAGCTGCTTGATCACCGCGTCGGTGATGTCGCATTCCGGACGGTTCCAAACGATCGGGTTTTGGTCGGCTTCTTGGAGCGCGGCGACTTCTTCCGGAACTTTGCCCGCGGCGTCGAATTTGATTTTCGAGTGAACGATCAGGAGGCCTTGTTGTTGCGCGACGACTTTAATCGCTTCTTGGATGTCGACGTAAGCCTGGTAAAGAAGGCGAGTTCGTTGCGCGACGACGCCATCTTGCACTTCTTGCGCTTGGAAGGTGGCGTTAGTGTAGCGTTCTTTGACGGCGCGAGTTTGTTCGTTGTATTCTTTGCTGCCGACTTCGAATTGCGCTTGGATTCCGGTGAGCTCTTTGTCGACCTCTTGACGCATTTTCATCAGTTTGGCATCTTCGGCTTTGAGCGATTCAATGAGAGCCGGCATTTCGTCCGCGACGCTCGGGTGGCGGTCGAGAACGGCGCGCATGTCGATGACGCCGACGAGCAACGGCGAGGCTTGACGAGCCTGTTGCGGGGCGGCCGGGGCGGCTTGGCGAGCGGCGGGTTGTTGAGCTTCGGCCAAACCGCAAACCAAGCAGAGCGAGGCGCAAAGAAGCGAGCGGGTGAGCGAGCGAACGTTTTTCACTTTGAATCTCCTTGATACGTCGATAATCGAGGGCCGCGGGGGGGAGTCGGATGCGTCCGACGACGCGAGGCCGAAATTTGTTCGTTAGGAAACGCGAATCGAGCCGATTTTAACGTGCGTCGACGAAAAAGGGCGAGTGGGAAGGCGACCGAACGGACGTTCCCGCGCGTTTCATCGTTGGAGTGATTTTGACGATTTTTCCGGTTTGTGTAAAGAGCAGTTTGGCGTTTTTTTGTCAACTTAGCGTTTTTTTTGAGAAATTTTTTCGCGCCGTCGAGGATTTTTCGCGTTGAACGAACGAAAGAGAGCGAAACGACGGCGCTTTGGCGAAAACGCGGTTTTTGCGAGGAAATCGACGAGTTTAGCTATTGACGAAGAAACGATGGTCGCGAGTTTTGCGGCGGGGCAAGTCGGCGACGACGGCGCGGTTTTGGGGAAAAATCGAGGCGGCGAAGCGTCGGCCGCTTTCGAAGCGAGTCGCGATTTGGTATAATCGACGGCGTCGGCGCGGACGGCGATCGGCGGCGTTCGGCGATTTTGTCATTAATATTAATGAGGAGAAAAACGACGATGACGAAGAAGAGTAAAGCGAAGTCGCGCCGCGTTTGGGCGGGAGCGGTTGTCGCGGCGACGCTCGGCGGGTGGAGCGCGAACGAAGCGATCGTTTGGAGCGTCGAAAAGGTTCCGGCGGTCGACTCCGCCGTTATCGGAGCGAGCGTTGAAGGGGACGACTCCGGCAAAAGCGTTAAAACCGCTAAAATCGGCCGCGTTTGCGAGCCGTTGAATCCGACGGCGCCCGGGCGGTTGCCGAAAACGCTCGACGGGTTGCGACTCGCGCCCGATTTCGGTTGCTTTTGGGGATTTGGCGTCGACGGCGACGATTACCGAACGCTTTTCGACGCGGTCGAGCCGACCGGCGCCTTTGACGCGCTGACGATAACGCTCCGGAGCTTGCCGCGTTTCGACGGGAACGCCGCCGCCGTCGCCGCGACGAAACGGGCGGTCGAATACGCTCGCGAACGAGGCGTCGGCGCGATTCTCGACGTCGACCTGCGAATCGCCCGATACGACTTCGAAGCGGCGCGCCCCGATTTGTCGCAGGAACGTATTTATTTGAAAGAAATCGACTTGCGAACGCTCGGCAAGGCGGGCGAGCGCGGCGAATTGGCGTTCGAGGCGCCGAATTTGAACGATCATTACGCGGGCGCTCGGCCGTTTTACGTTCGCGGCGCTCGCTTTGTCAAGGCTTGGCGGTACCGTAAAAACGCCGACGGCGCGGTCGAGCCGAGCTCCGTCGTCGACGTTTCGTCGGCGTTTAACGTTCCGACGACGAACGCTCCGCTCGAGAAAAATCGGGGCGATTTCGTCGACGCGACGAGCCGCAACCGCTTCGTCGTTCCGGTCGAGACGGCGGCGCTCGACGGAGTAAAGTCGGCAAGCGGAGAAGACGCGGCGAGATTGGCGGATAAAACGGATTTTGCGGATAAGGAAAAATCGGCGGACGGCGACGACTTTTTGACCGTCGCTGTCGCGTTTCGGTACTCTTGTCCGGATATTTTCGCCGACGAAACGCTCGAACTCGAAAAGCGGCTTTACGAGCAATACCGCGACGTTCCGGCGCTCGGCGTCGCGAAGGACGAGTGGGGCTTTCCGCCGTCGTTCGACCGTGAAAACCGGCTCGACGATTTTTGGTACTCCGAGGCGACCCGGCGCGCTTACTCGGCGGCGTTCGGGACGGCGGACGCTCCGGTCGACCTGGTCGACGATCTTTTCTTGGCGTTCCGGGCGCAAGCGGGGCGTGAAACGGAGCGAATCGCCGCCGTCGACCGCTTCAACCGACTTTGCGCCGAACGCGTTTTGAAGTACGAGATTCAAAATTATCAAACGACGAAGGAAATTTGGGGGTCGGACGCGTTCGTCGGCGTTCATTGCACTTGGTTTCCGTTCCCGAATACGCTCGAAATGCGCAAAAACGGCGTGATGTGGTGGAAGGCGCCCCGCGATTTCGCGCAGTCGGACGAGTACGTTCCGTTCTGTTGCCGCAACTCGCTGGCGAAAGCGACCGATTCGCACTGGATCAATATGTTTTACGCGCGCCAAGTTCCGCCGTATATTTTCGAGCATTGGACCGCGGCGGCGTCCGGCGGGCGCGTTCACATTCACAACGTTTATCCGCGCGACGAGAATTCGCCGCAAAACCCGCTCGACAATCGACTTATGCCGATCGTCGAAGACGGCGGCGTCGCGCGAATTCGGTCGAAAATTCGGACGCTGAGCTTGATTTCGGACGCTCCGCTCGACTCGCCGGTCGCGGTCGTTTTCGGACGGTTCGGCGCGGCGAACCCGTTGCGCTCCGGTTTTGGCAAGGTCGGCGTCGACCTTTGCGACCGACTTTCGACGGCGGGTTTTCCGGCCGACTTGATTCCCGTCGACGAAATAACGTCGACGACGCAAACGGGCGAAAAGCGTTGGAAGTTGAGCGACGACGGCTATTTGCAATACGGACCGCAGCGATATTCGGCGTTGATTCTTTGGGGCGAAAACGACGCGGACGCCGCCGATTTCGCCGCGCTCCTTGAACTTGCCGGAGCGAATTGCCGAACGAAAATTAAAAGAATCAAAGCGGACGCGACCGCCGCCGAAAAAGACGCGTTCGCCGCCGAGTTGATCGCCGCGTTGAAGGCCGCGAACGTCGAGCCGCAAACGCCTTGGAAGCTCGACGAAACGGCGTTTTCGGTTCCGAAGGAACGGTCGAGTCGTCCGCAACTCGTTTCGACGTCGCGTTTTATCGACGGGACGACCGTTTGGATCGCGGCGAAGGAAAACGCGTTGGGCGACCCGATTGCTTTGGACGGCGCGACCGTTCGATTCGCCGACGGAAGCGGCTCGACGCCGATTTCGGTCGACGCGAACGGCGTTTTCGCGGTTCGGTTCGGCGCGAACGGAGCGTTGGACGCGGTCGCGGCGGCGGAGCTTAAAACGCTGAAAATCGGCGATTTAAACGTCGAGATTCCGGACGCGGAGATCGCGGGCGACCCGGTCGACGTCGCGATTTGGCGTCGCGCCGACGGACGGCTTCGCGGCGTCTTCCAACGTCGAGAAAACGCGCTTCCGCCGTCGCTCGAAGGGCTCGTCGACGATTGGACGTTCTTAAAACGTGAACGCTAACCGCTCGATTGGTCGTCGTTTCCGACGAACGCAACGAAAAGAGCGTCGGCGTTTTGGGAGACGTCGGCGAAATAAAAACGGTCGCGACGTTAAAACGTTGCGACCATTTGTTTTAGATTGTCGACGGCGTCCGGGAAAAAGCGGCGTCGACGCTTAGCAAGCGGCGAGAATTAAGCTCCAATCGAGCGCGATTCCAAGGAGAGCGTGTTGCCCCCAACCGGCGAAAATCGAACGAGTTCGGAGCGCGAGGAACCCCCAAAGAAGGCCGCCGGCGATACAACCGAACGTCTCCGAGGCCGGATGGCCGTAGTGAAGCGCCGTCGAAATAACGACTTGGATCCAAACCGCCGTCGAAAAACCGACCGTCGGAGCGAGTCCGCGGAGCAAAAAACCGCGAAACATGAACTCCCAAGCGAGATAATAGAGACAAAAATAGGAAATTGTATGAAAAATAAGCGTCGCCCAAGAGACGCCCGCCGTCGGGTTGTACGGATAAACGGCGTAGAACGCGCGTCCGGCGTCGCCTAAGCCGCTGGCCCAACCGACCGCGAAGAGAATCGGCGCCAACGTCAAAAAAGAACGAAGCGTTCGTTTTCGGTCGCCCCAACCGACGCCGTAATCGCTTAGTTTTTCGCGGAATACGAACTTGACGATCAGCGCCGGGAAAACGCCCATGAGGAAGAACGCCGCCCAATGTTTGCGCGCGCCCCAAAGAAAACGAAGAGGCGTCGTTTCGGCGCTCAGCGTTCCGTCTAGCGGTTTAATTGGCGTCGATTTTAACGATTCCGCCGATTTTTCCGGCGTTAAATCGGCGTTTGATTTTTCGAAAACGGCGCCGATATTATCGTCTTCGAACGTTTGCGCGTTAAAGACGCATTTTCCGGTTTCCGGATCGGCAAATCGCGGCGACGGCGGGAGATATTTCCAAAGCGTCAACGCGAAAACCGCGTAGCAAAGGATAATCGTCGCTTTGCGGTTTTGCGGCGAAATCAAGTCGAAAGCAAAATCTAAAGCGCCGCGAATCACCGAGTTGGAGTTGAACGGCGAAGCGGAGACGGAAAGCGGGCGGGACATTGGAAGCGACCTTTACATCAATAAAGAGGGGAAAACGCTTAGTCGGCGTCAAACGACGCGGGAAAACGCCGAATCGACGCGTCGCTCTATTTTAAACGAAAAAAACGATTTTGTCGAGCGAAGTTTCGCGCTTTCAAGGCGTTTTGTAAGAAATTTTATTCGATAACGGCTTCGATAAAATATTTTGTCGCGACGCGTTGAAAATAGGGGGAAAATTGGGACGCCGCCGCTTCTCGGGAGCGCGGCGCGGCGACGAAAACGGGCTTCTTGACGTTCGCTAAATTCGCGTTATAATTTGGGGTTGCCGTCGGCGCAAGATTTCGCGCTCGGCTTTTACGAAAACTGCGAAAAGGAAAGCGATTATGTTTTTTCTCCAAGCGGCGTATTGCCGCGCGTTTCAAGCGGCGTTTCGCGCCGCGCTCCCGATTCTTCCGTACCGCGAGCCGGAAATCGTTCCAACGCTCGCGGAACTCGACCGCGTCTTTATTAAAGAAAAGATTAAAAAGGTCTTAATCGTCGCCGATCAAGGAGTTAGAAACGCCGGTTTGCTCGTTCCCGTCGAGGAGGCGGCGGCGAAGAGCGGCGTCGCTTGCGTCGTTTACGACAAGACGCGGCCGAATCCGACCGTCGACAACGTCGAGGAAGCGTTAAACGTTTATCGCCAAAACGATTGCGACGCGCTGATCGCCGTCGGCGGCGGCTCGCCGATCGATTGCGCGAAAACCGTCGGCGCCCGAGTCGCCTATCCTAAGAAGAGCGTCGGCAAGCTTAAGGGACTGCTGCGCGTTTGGCGAGCCCTGCCGCCGCTCATCGCCGTTCCGACGACCGCCGGCACCGGGAGCGAAACGACCGTCGCCGCCGTGATCGTCGACGCCGAGAAACAACACAAGTACGCGCTTTTAAGTTTCCCGTTGACGCCGACTTACGCCGTTCTCGATCCGACGCTTACTTTTTCGTTGCCGCCGAGTTTGACCGCGACGACCGGGCTCGACGCGCTCGTTCACGCCGTCGAGGCTTATGTCGGTCGTTCGACGACTAAAGAGACGAGGCGTTTGGCTTTAGACGCGACGAAATTGATTTTCGCGAACCTTGAAACCGCTTGCGTCGACGGGCGGAACCGCGAGGCTCGGGCGAACATGCTCCGCGCGGCGCACATGGCGGGGCTCGCGTTCTCGAAGTCTTACGTCGGGTATATTCACGCCGTCGCGCACGCGCTCGGAGGCCGTTACGGAACGCCGCACGGACTTGCCAACGCGGTTCTTACGCCTTGCGTTTTAGACGCTTACGGCAAGAGCGTTTGGCGAAAACTGCGCGATCTTGCCGTCGCCGCCGGCGTCGCTTCGTCGCAAGATTCGGCTTCCGAGGCCGCCGAAAAATTTGTTGCCGCCGTTCGCCGACTCAACGCGAAATTGGGGATTCCGGAGCGTCTTCCCGAGATCCGCCGCGAAGACGTTCCGACGATGGCGCGTCTCGCGGCCAAGGAGGCGAACCCGCTTTATCCGGTTCCTAAGCTCTTGACGGCGAAAGAGTTGGAACGCTTTTATTACGAAATCGCCGAACGAGGCGAAGAAGGGAGCGAAACGCGATGACCGCCCAAGAAATCGAACGCTTGCTCGAAAAACAGCGAAAATTTTACCGGAGCGGCGCGACGCTTCCGGTCGCTTTTCGCGTCGACGCGTTGAAACGATTGCGCTCGGCGATTAAAAAGCGCGAAAACGAGATCGCCGAAGCGCTTCTAACCGACCTCGGAAAAAGCGTTTACGAAGGGTTTATGTGCGAAGTAGGCCTCGCGCTTTCCGAAATTTCGCACATGATTCGCAAGACGAAAAAATTCGCTCGAGCGAAGCGAGTTTGGACGCCGCTCGCGCAGTTTCCGTCGCGCAGTTACGTTCAACCGGTTCCGCGCGGAAACGTTTTGATTATGAGCCCTTGGAACTATCCGTTCCTGCTGACGATCGGCCCGCTGACCGACGCGCTCGCCGCCGGAAACGTCGCGATTTTGAAGCCGAGCGCCTATTCGCCCGCGACGAGCGCCGTCGTCGCAAAGATTGTCAAAGAATCGTTTGCGGAAGAATACGTCGCGGTCGTAACGGGCGGGCGAGCCGAAAACGCCGCGCTCCTCGATCAAAAATTCGACTTTATCTTCTTCACCGGCGGCCAGACGGTCGGGAAGGAGGTTCTGCGCCGCGCCGCCGAGCGACTGACGCCCGCGGCGTTGGAGCTCGGCGGGAAGAGTCCGTGCGTCGTCGACGCGACGGCGAACATAAAGGTTGCCGCCAAACGAATTGCGTTCGGAAAATTCCTCAACTGCGGCCAAACGTGCGTCGCGCCGGACTATATCCTTTGCGAGCGTTCGATTAAGGACGCTTTCGTCGCGGAGGTCGTCGCGCAAATTAAAAAACAATTCGGCGATAACCCGTTGGAAAATAAAGATTACGGAAAAATCGTCAACGCGAGGCACTTCGAGCGGCTTCTCGGTTTGATCGACCAAAATAAGGTCGTTTTCGGCGGAGGCGCGGACGCGGCGGCTTGCCGTATTGAGCCGACGGTGATGGACGGCGTTACGGAGGCCGACGCGGTCATGGGCGAGGAAATTTTCGGCCCGATTATGCCGATTTTGACCTTCGACGATTTCGACGCGGTCGTCGACGAGCTTAAAACGAAGGAAAAACCGCTCGCGCTTTATCTTTTCACAAGTGATAAACGGCGCGTAAAGCGAGTAACGACCGAACTTTCCTACGGCGGCGGATGTGTGAACGACGTCGTGATTCACTTGGCGACGACGGAGATGGGGTTCGGCGGCGTCGGCGAAAGCGGGATGGGCGCGTACCACGGCGAGACCGGTTTCGACGCGTTTTCGCACCGCAAATCGATCGTCGACAAGGGAACTTGGCTCGACTTGCCGATGCGGTATCAACCGTATCGAAGTCGTTTGTACGCGACGCTTTTGCGCCTGTTCTTGCGTTGACGCTCGCGGCGTCGACCTTTCTTTTGCGGCGTTTTTTGCGGCGGACTCTTGAAATCTTGCGGAAAATCGGGTATCATTTTCCTAAGCGAAAAAATCGCGCGTCGTTCGAGCGGCGAACGGCGCGAATTGTCCCGTTTTTCGAAAGGTTTTGTCGAATGTTAAAATCGTTGCGCAATTTCTTTCTTATCGTCGCGGCTTCGTCGGCGTTCGTCGGCGCCGCGTCGACTTCGTTT
Organism: Thermoguttaceae bacterium; assembly: GCA_017559825.1. GTDB lineage: Bacteria > Planctomycetota > Planctomycetia > Pirellulales > Thermoguttaceae > RUG369. Next base: position 20,808 of record JAFYQR010000059.1, read on the forward strand.
GTCGTCGCTCAAAACGCTGAAAATCAAACGGCTTACGTTGCTCCCGCGCTCCAAGAAAAGGACGCTTGGACGATGGTTGTGATTCCCGATCCGCAGGCTTACTCGCGGTACGGTCGCAATCAGGGGATTTTCGAGCTGATGACCGCTTGGATCGCCGAAAATAAGGACGCGCTCTCGATTCGCCAAGTCCTTTGCGTCGGCGACTTAGTGGAGTCGAACGGCCTGCAAAAAGCCGACGGCAAGTTCGCGAACCAAACCGGGCGGCAGATGTGGACGTCGTGTTCGCGCGCCTTCGAACGCCTCGACGGCGTCGTTCCTTACGTGCCTTGCACCGGCAACCACGATTACGGGCCGGACATTTTCCCGGAGGGAACCCATTACGGCGTCCGCTCCTCCGAAACGCGCGACTCGCTTTTCGGCGAATTTTTCCCGATCGAGCGCAACCCGCTTTGGAAGGACGTCGTCGTCGAGTGTTTTCCTAACGCGTTTGGTAAGAAGACGTTAGAAAACGCCGCGTACGAGTTCGAGGGAACCGGCGGACAAAAGATTTTGGTCGTTTCGCTCGAATTTGCGCCGCGACCGGAAACGCTCGAATGGGCCAAGGCGCTCTTCGCTCGACCGGAGTACGCGGAACACTTTGGGATCGTTGTAACGCACTCCTATTTAAGACCTTATACGGCGGGACTTGAACGCGACGTGAAAGAAGGATACGGTCTTAGCAAAGCGGGCGGCGCGGCCGGCGAAACGATTTGGCAAAAGTTGGTGCAACCGTCGACGAATATTCGACTTGTGGTCTGCGGGCATCACTCGACCGCCGACAATATGGAAGGCTGCACGGGCTTTCGCGTCGACAAAAACGTCGCCGGCAAAACGGTTTCGCAACTTCTCTTCGACACGCAGGCGATCGGCGGCGGCTGGGAAGGGAACGGCGGCGACGGTTGGCTGCAACTCCTTGAATTTTCGAAGGATATGAAAACTGTGAAGGTGCGGACGTTCTCGCCGCTCTTCGCGATTTCGCCGACGACGCAAGCGAACGCTTGGAACCGCGCTAAATATTGCGAATTCGAATTTAATATCGAATAATATTAGGTTGCGACAAAAAAAAGGCGACGGAACGCTTGCGGAAGCGAAACGTCGCCGCCTAAAGCTTGAAGCGTTCGGCGTTTGCGTCGAACGCTTTTTGTTTTCGAGATAGCGTCGCCAAAACCGCTTATCCGAGCGCGGCCGAAATTAAGATTTGTAACGCTGTCAACATGTTCAAAATCAAGACGAAAGGAACGAAGACGCGTTCCGGAATCGCTCGGTAGAGGCGGCGTCCGACGAACGCTCCGATAAGAAGGCCCGGCGCGAAGAAGAGCGTCAACATAAACGTTGTCGCGTTCATGATTTGCGCGTCGACCGCGTCGAAACCGAGGTTCGTCTTCACCGCCGTCGCCGCGAGCAAAAGCGGGATTTTACTAACGTTGACGAGGAAAAAGAAAACGGCGTTTGTTCCCATAAAACGTTGTTTGTCAAGGTTTTGCGACGCAAAATACGCCGCCGAAACCGCGCCCGCGGCGTTCCCAAGCATCGTCGTCAATCCGGCGAGCGTTCCGCAACCGACTCTAAAGGTCGCGCTCGTCGAGATTTGCGTCCAGCCCATCCGTTTGCGCACGAACTCGAAAATCAAAATCGACGTCGCCAAAATCCCGACGGTCAGCTTGAACTGCGCGTTGTCCATGAAGCACAAGACCGCCGCGCCGCCGAGCAAACCGACTCCAACAGGACGAAAGAGACGTCGCAACATCTTGAAATCGCAGTCTTTGCGATAAAACCAAACCGCCGCGACGTCGCCGAGAATCAAAAGAGGAACGACCGCGCCGGAGGCGAACATCTCGCGTCCCCGGAAAGCGGAAATCATCAGCAAACACGCGAAAAGTCCGACGCCGGGGACGCCGGTTTTCGAAACGCCGATTAAAAACGCGGCGCACAGCCCGACGACCGCCGTCGTCGCCGTCAACAAAGATTCGAGCGGCATTGTTCTTAAACCTCGAAAAACGCGTCGTTTACCGCCGACGCCGAACGGGCGCTTCGCTGCGACGGAGCGCAAAAAACCGTCTTAACATTATACGGCGTTTGAGATTTTTCGCAAGGGAGCGGGGGCGCAAAACGGCGGCGTCGACGGCTAACGTCTTGCGTACCTTGCCTAATTTGACAGTATAAGCGTTAAAATTGTAAAAAACGAAAAAATTTCTTGCATTTCTTGAAGTTGCGGTTTTACGAAAACCGAAGATAAGTCTAACTTTCCTTTTTTCCTGAAATCTTGTCTTGGAAATCGGAACTTGATTCACCGCCGATACGGCCTCGGCGTCGATGCAACGAGGTTTCATCGTATAATTTTTGCCGTTTTTGCTTTGGCAAATTGAATTGCGACAAATGATTAAGCGAACTAAAATAACGTTGAAAAAGAAACGCCGAACTCGCGAGGCGTCGAAATTGGCCGCGCGGGTCGCGATTTTGGGGAACGTCGTTCTTCTTGGCGCCGTTGGGGCGAGTTGGGGCGTCGCGTTGCCGACGGTTCGCGGAGCGGAGGTGAGTCTTGGCGATACGGAGTATTACGATAGCGTCGACGAGGCGGGACTCGACGACGCGCCGCGTCCGGAAGGCGCCTCCGAAGTTGCGGAAGACGCGTTGAACGCCAAGTGGGAAGAAACGACTAATACGTTGGAAATCAACGCTTTAGGATATGAGACGCACGAGTTGCACGGCGAGCGTGTCGGCGGCGTTTCGGCGTTTCGGCAATTAATCGATAAAACCAAGTTTGGCGCGACGATCACGACGGTCGGGCAACACTCGAGTTTCGGCGCGAGCGATTCCGGAATCGACGGTTCGTTGATGGTCGAACTTAAAGCGAAAGCGGAACTTACGGAGCGCGACACGGTGCGCGCGACCTTCAAAGCCGGGATGGGCGAAGGGCTCGGCGAACGGATCCCGTCTTTTTGCGGTCTGAACGCGGCGTCGGGCGCCGGGCGCAACGTCTATCTGAACCAACTTTGGTACGAGCGTAAGTTCGGCGATGGCAACCGTTGGCGAGCGCGCGTCGGCTACCTCGATTTGACGAGCGACTTCGACGCGAACGCTTACGCGAACGACGAATACTGCCAATTTTTGTCGGACGCCTTCGTCAACAACTTGACGTTCGAATGCGCGGCGAACTCGCTCGGCGGGCAAATTTGGTGGGAACCGAACGATAAATGGCGCGTCGGCGCGGGTTACGCCGAGTCCGATCGCGATTGTCGCGAGATGTTTTCCAACGGCGTCGCGATTTTTGAAGTCGACCGCCGCGTCGATTTCGGCGGGCTCCAAGGAACGTATCGAGGCTATGTTACGGCGAATTTCGGCCCGCGCGAAGCCCTCGACGGAAGCGACGACGACTTGATAAACGACGGTTGGGGGCTCTCTTTTGACCAAGAGATTTCGCGCAACGTCGGTCTTTGGGGACGTTACGGCCAACAAAACGGCAAATGCAACGAGTTTGATCGCGCGTTGACCGCCGGGTTCGAACTCCATTCTTTTAGCGAGGAACGCCCGGACGACGCTCTCGGTTTCGGGTACGGAATCATGTTCGTAAGCGACGACTTTAAAGAGCTTAACGAAAACTCCGTCGACGAAAATCACTTCGAACTTTACTATTCGTTTCAAGTCAACAAGTATTTTTCGGCGACGCCTTCGTTGCAGCGGATCGACGGCGCGGGTGGCGACGGCGAGGCGAAAGTCGTTTGGGCGCCGGGACTTCGAGCGACCGTCGCGTTCTAAAAACCGTCTGGAACTTCAACGTCGACGAGCGGTTCGACGCCTCGACCGACGAGAAATTTGCCGAACATGAAGTCCGACAAGAGGTTGCGGCTCAAAATCGAGCGGATCGCCGGTCGACGCGACGTCGAAACGTAAAGGACGTAACGCTCGCGCCCAAGCTGAATCTGTCGCCCGAGCGCGGAGTTCTCGTCGACTGCTCGCAAGTTTTCGCCGACCGTCGCTTTGCCGATTCTAACCGCTCTTGTCGCTCGGCTTGCGTTCCAATCGAAAAGCGTCGCGACGCAAAGCGAGCCGCCTCGCCGTCGCGCTTCGGCCGCTAGGATCCCGCCGTAAGTCGTTTTGACGGCAAGCGTTCCGTCGCGTTCGTCGCTCGGATTTTCGTAGGCTTCGAGGAGAAAAGCGCGGGCGAACGCGAGAGATCGCGAATCGACGTCGTGAAACGCAACCTCGCTCGGCGCTTCGGTTTGCGTCGCAAACGCGTCGGTCGAGTCGAGCGGAAACGCCGACCGAATCCGCAGGAGCGGCGCGTTCGAGCCCAAACCGTGTTCGACGGCGGCGCGTTCGGAGTCCGAACCGTGCAGAACGTCGACGTTTAGGAAAAGACCTTCGTTATATGCGACGAAAAGTCGCCGAGAAAACGCGCGTCCGCCGGTCAGCGAAAGCGAGCGTTCGAGAAACGCGCCGTTTTCGTCGATTTCTTCGCAAAGCGTTCGCCAAGGCCCGGTTGCGTCGAGTTTTTGCTCGTTCGCCCAAAGGTCGGCGCGCCAAATTCCAGCGACGATTCGGCGTCGTCCAACGTAGATTTCAAGCGGCGAGCGGAGCGGACGGTTCGTTGGAAATTCGACGTAAACCTCTTTGGAACGATCGCTTGCGTCGGACGCGTCGCTTAAAAGCGCGAATCGACCGTCGCGACCGAAAAACGATTTGACGTCGCAGTCTGGCGATTCGTTGCTAAACGCCGCGATAACTTGACTTTTGAGCGTCGGTTTGTCGGCGACGGGGCGGGGGGAAGGTTGCTTTTTCATCGTTTTTCTCCGTTGCGGCGTCGCGGGCTGTTTGCCCGTCCGAACCTATTGTACCCGATTTTACCGCGTTGGGAACCGGGCGCGGGCGATTTTTGCCGATTCGTTCGCGGGGCCTTGCGGATTCGCCGCGTTAGGGTATACTAGAGAATAACGTCGCGACTTCGTCGAATCGACGCGCGGCGCTTGCGAAATCGTCGTAGTTTAAATCTTTGTTTTGCAAATGTTAGGTCGAGCGAAATGAATCGTGAAAAAAGTCGTCAAATTTTCGAAAAAGCCTTAACGCTGATTCCCGGCGGCGTCAACAGTCCGGCGCGGGCGTTCGGCGGCGTCGGCGGCGTCCCTGTCGTAATCGACCGAGCCGAGGGGCCGTTTCTCTTCGACGTCGACGGAAACCGCTATATCGACTATGTTCTGTCGTGGGGCCCGATGATTCTCGGCCACGCCGATCCTCGCGTCGTCGAAACGTTAAAAGTAAGCGCCGAAAAGGGAACAAGTTACGGCGCTCCGACGCAAGCGGAAAACGACCTCGCCGAGCTGGTCGTTAAATTGGTTCCGTCGATTGAAAAAGTACGCCTTGTCAACTCCGGCACCGAGGCGACGATGAGCGCGATTCGGCTGGCTCGCGGCTACACGGGACGCGACAAAATCGTGAAATTTATCGGTTGTTATCACGGCCACGTCGACAGCCTTCTCGTGGCGGCGGGGAGCGCGGCGGCGACTCTTGCCGTTCCGAATTCTCCTGGCGTAACTCCTGGAACGGCGGGAGATACGATTCTTCTCGAATACAACGACGTCGAGGGGGTTCGACGAACCTTCGCGGAGCGCGCCTCTGAAATCGCGGGCGTCATCGTCGAGCCGGTCGCCGGCAATATGGGGTGCGTTCCGGGGAAACCGGAGTTCCTGCAAGCGCTGCGAGAAGAAACGAAAAAAGCGGGCGCGCTCCTGATTTTCGACGAGGTGATGAGCGGGTTCCGCGTCGCAAAGGGCGGAGCGCAAGAGGTTTACGGAATCGACCCGGACTTAACGACGCTTGGCAAAGTGATCGGCGGCGGACTTCCGGTCGGCGCTTACGGCGGCAAGGCGGAGTTCATGAACGCGGTGATTCCGTGCGGTAAAGTCTTTCAAGCCGGGACGTTAAGCGGGAACCCGCTTGCGACGGCCGCCGGGATCGCGACCTTGAAAGCGCTTGACGAAGATCCCGATTTTTACGCGAAAATCGAACGCGCGACCAAGCGGCTTGCCGACGGTTTATCGCAAGCCGCAAAGTCCGCCGGCGTCAAGGTTTCCGTTCAACGTTGCGGCGGAATGGCGACGCTCTTTTTCCTCGGCGGCGAAGACGAAGCCGTCGTCGACTGGCCGTCCGCGTCGCGTTGCGACGCGCAAAAATTTGCGAAATTCTTCTGGAAACTCTTGGACGGCGGGGTTTATCTCCCGTGCAGCCAGTTCGAAGCGATGTTTACCAGCGTCGCGCATACGGGCGAATTGATCGATCGAACGATCGAAGTCGCCGCCGAAGCGTTTCAAACGCTTTAACGACGGCGTTTAAAGAGTCGGCGAAGCGAACCTTAAGGCGCGCCTCGTCGACTCAAAAAATTTTCGAGCGACGCGACTCGTTCAAGGAGAAAGATTATGACATTGTTTCAAAAAGTTTCGGGCAAGGAGCGTCGTCCGCTTAGTTTGCCGTTTAAAGGAACGTCGACGTTTCGTCGCGACGCGTCGGTTTTGGCCTTCGCGCTTTTCTTTCCGACGCTGTTGACTTGGGCGTATTTCATTTTCGGAGAACGGTTTGCGCCGTCGTTTTCAAAATATCTTTTCGTCGCGGGCAAGACGTTGCAATTTGCGTTTCCGGCGTTTATCGCGACGTTCGTGTTGCAGACGCGTTGGCTTGTTCGCCGTCCGAATCGGCGCGGTTTGGCGGCGGGCGCGATTTTCGGGATTGTCGTTGGGCTCGCTATCTTTTTGATCGGCGGATATTTAGCGAAGAATCCGGGAGCGTTCGCGCCGCTGGTCGAGCAAGCGCGAGGCGAGCTTCTCGGACGGCTCGAGCCGTTGGGGTTGGCGACGCCGAGCGCGTTTATCGTGTTGACGCTTTTTTACTCCGTCGCGCATTCCGGACTGGAAGAGTATTATTGGCGGTGGTTTACGTTCGGACTGTTGGCGGCGCGGCTTCCGTATTTCGCGGCGACGCTTCTCGCGAACGCGGCGTTCGCGCTGCACCATATCTTGTTGCTGGGCGTATACTTCGGATTCGACCAACCGGCGACGTGGATTTGTTCGTTCGGCGTTTTCGTCGGCGGGCTCGTTTGGCAGGAGATATATCGCCGCAACGACTCGATTTACGGCGCTTGGTTGAGCCACGGTTTGATTGACGCCGGTATTTTCGCGGTCGGTTTTTTACTCTTGCCGACCGCTTGAAAGGTCGGTAAATCGTTGCGGCGCGGATTTTAGCGACGGAAGAAACGGCGCGGCGTCGCGTTGGCGAGCGTGGAGCGCGGCGAACGCAACCGACGTAAAGACAATATTTATTACCGAAGAACTACGCGGGAGGAAACGATGCGAGTCGTGGGAATCGGAACGGACGCGGCGGAGATCGACCGCGTGGTAAAACTTTACGAACGTTTTCCGGAAACCTTTTTAAATCGGGTGTTTACGGAGCGCGAGCGCGAGTACTGTCTGCGCAAAAAACGCAATTTTGGGGAGTCGTTGGCGGCGCGTTGGGCGGCTAAAGAGGCGACGTTGAAGGCGTTGGGCGTCGGTTGGGCTGCTGGAATTTCTTGGACGGACGTCGAGGTAGTCAATCGTCCGGAAGGCGCGCCGGAACTTTTTTTGACGGGCGGCGCGAAAAAAATCGCCGACGAATTAGGCGTCGTCGAGGCGAAGTTGTCGTTGACTCATTGTAAAACGTTGGCGATCGCGTTCGTAGTTTTGTCTGCTAACGATTGATATTAAAGTATTTAGCGGTACGTCGCGTGACGTTTGAGCAATAGGCGCGATTCCCAATAGCGTTCGTCGTTTCGTTCTTTACCCGATTAGGCGAGAAACCGGCGAAAGGGAAGCGAGCGCGTCGAGGAACGTTCCGCAATCGAGCGTCGGACGATCGATTTATTTAACCGAAAAGACGACGCAAAATTAGCGGCGCCCCCTTGACGGCGACGCGATAAACGATATAATTAGTGAGACGTTGATTTTTATTGACGTTTTACCACGGGGCCATAGCTCAATTGGGAGAGCGCCGGCTTTGCAAGCCGGAGGTCGCCGGTTCGATCCCGGTTGGCTCCACTGCGCCAAGTCGTTTGTTTTAGCGACTTGGCGTTTTTTATTGGGAGGAACGGTTGGCGATTAAGCGGCGGTTTCGACGAGTTGGGAACCAAACGTTGCGGCCGACTTGTCAGATCGCGGAACGCTCGTTTTCAACGCTCGAAACCGAACGAAGCTTTTCTGTTTTGCGTCGAAAACGAGGCGCTTAAACGCTGGGTTACTGATATTTGCGGAGCGCGTCGAGGGCTCGGTTGCAGAAGAGCGCGTCGACGACCGCCGGATGTCCGCCGAAAACAAACGTTTCGAGGCGAACCGTCGGACGCTCGGGATCGCGTAAATCGACGAACGCGACGACTGTTCGCGATTCCGAAGCGTCGGCGTCGCAAGCAGTTGCGTCGCGCGGCAACGGATAGGGCCCGACGGCTAAACAGAACGCGACGTTGGGATCAAGCGTCGCCAATGTCGAGCGCAGCGCGTCCGAGATTTCCGTCGTAACGACGCTGCTTGGGCCGAACGTAGCGCCGCTTGCGTTATCTTTTAATATATCGACGTTTGCGGACGTCGATTCGGGCGTCGGAAAGAGACGCTCAAACTCGTCGCGTTCCGATTCTCCGTAGATTCTTGCGAAGGACAAGACGTCGTTTTCTATTTTAGTCGCCAAAAAACCGCGCGCGCCCCATTCTAGAACGCCGACGCGCAAACACTGCGCTCGCAGACTGCGACAAACGATGGAAGGTAGCGTTTCGTCGTCCTCTCCGAAGACAAACTCGCCGACGCGATCGTAGATAAACCTCGACGTTTCCTCGATTTGGCGTTCGCAATCGGCTTCTGTCGCGCCTTCGGCGAGAATCCGCAACGAAATAATCGCGTCTTTCGCGGTAATACCGACGGTTGGAACATGGTCGCGAGCGATCAAATTCGGAAGTCGCGCTTCGAGAGCGCTTTCGCCGGCGCCGAAGGCGCGGATCGTTTTTGAGCGATAGATCGGACGGCGCCCGTCGAGAAGACGATTCGCGAACCGTTCGACAGCCGCGCGACCGTCCGGGCCGTTCCACATTTCGCGCAACTCGGCGGGAACTCCGGGAAAGAACAGCGCGATAAAGTCTTTTTTATCTGTGGTTTGCGAACGAGAGCCTTCGAAAAAGAAACCGGGCGCCGTGCCGTTGGGGTTGCGGATAACCCGCGAGCCGAGCGGGAAATAGGCCTGAACTTTGTTCGAGTCGGTCATGACGCGACCGCGACGGGCGAACAGGCTTTCGATATGAGCGAAGGAATCGGGGTCGAACGTCAGTTCGGCGCCGAGCGTTCGCGACGCAACCTCCCGCGTTAAATCGTCTTGCGTCGGGCCGAGACCGCCGGTAACGACGACGACTTCGGCGCGGCGAAAGGCGAGGGCGAACGCTTCGGTCATCGCTTCAAGGTCGTCGCCGATCGTCGAATGATAAAGAACGCGGACGCCGATTTCGGAAAGCGAACGGCTCAAATATTGCGCGTTCGTATCTAAAATTGCGCCGGAAGTTATTTCGTCGCCAATAGATACGATTTCGGCGATAATTCGGCGCTGCGCGGGACGCGAAGGAACGGCGATTGGATTTTCGACGGGCATTGGAGAGGCCTCGATTAGGGGTAAAAGGGAAATAAGGTAAAACGAGAACGCGTAAGTTCTTTAAAAAAAATAACTTCTGCGTTTTGCCGCTCGGCTTTCGAGCCGAAATAATCGGACGACGCCAAGTCGCGCCATAATGGCGACGGCGCGAAACGCTTCTTTTCGGTTAATTTTCGAAACGCCGAAACGTCTGTCGACAAAGACGATAGGAACTTCGGCAAAACTTGCGTCGACAAGTCGCAAACGGTAAAGCAGTTCCTCGAAGAACGAGTAGCCGCGCGAAATAATCGAATCGAAGTCTAGTTTTCGCAACGTTTCGACGCGATAGCATCGGTAGGAGCCGCTGTTGTCCTTCGTTTGCAAACCGAGCGTTAGGCGCGCGAAAGCGTTGACGCAACGACTCATTAAACGACGTCGCAGAGGCCAATCGGGCGTCGCGCCGCCGGAAACGTAACGCGAACCGATAACGACGTCGACCGGGGCGACGTAGAGTAATTCTTGATCGGCAACTTGCGATTTTTCAGTCGATTGCGCGTTGGTTTCGAGCGTTTTCCCGTCGAGTCGAGCCAAGAGACGCGGCGCGACGTCAACCGGATGACTAAAATCGGCGTCCATGTTGACAACGCGTCGATAATTATTGGCGACGGCGAAGCGAAGTCCGGCGACGACGGCCGAACCGAGCCCGCGTTCGTTTTTTCGAACAATAGCGTGAACTCGCAAGTCGTTGGACGAAGCTGTTTGCGCCCACTTTCCCGTGCCGTCGGGCGAGTCGTCGTCGACAATCAAGACGTCGGCGTTGGGGACGGTCGCAAGGAGCGCGTCGACGAGGCAGGGAAGGTTGTCGATTTCATTGTAAGTCGCCAAAACAAACAGAACGTCTTTAACGGTCGTGGTTGCGTCGGAGAGAATTTGCGGCGAGTCGGTGGTTTCCATAGCGATTTATTTGAGCGGCTGCGTGAAAACGGACGATAAAAAACGGCTAACGGCGTCGCGCTTCGGAACTTGCGGCGCGGACGCCTTGTAAAAATTCGCGATACTCGGCGTCGAGTTCTTCGAAGGAACGACCGGTCAAACGTTCGAGCGAATCGGCTCGATCGATTCCTTGATAAACGGCGTAAAGGTAGGCGATAAAAGCGTTTCGATAAACTCCTTCCCGATGGTGAACGAAGAAATACGTCAAACCAGCGGCTTGCGCGTAGAAGAGTTGCAAATCGTCGGCGGTCTGGAACGTTTGCCGCGACGCCGCGGCGTAACGTCTTAACGGAACGTAAGTTTTTTCGTCGAGACAACTGGCGACGGCTTGTTGCAATCGATATGCGTCGACGCCGCCAAGTCTCGCGTTCGCGGCGGTTAGCGCGTAGGTTTCCATATAGACCGCGACGCCTTCAAGCGCCCAAAAGTTCGCGCGGTCGCCGGGGTTCGCGACCGGTTTGTTGCGATTGGAAGTCGCAAGGTAACACTCGTTAAAAAGCTGATGCGTCGCTTCGTGCGCAAGAAGCGACAGTAAGTCAAATTCAAATTCTTCGTTCGGCGAAGGTTCGTAAGCGAAGATACAACGCATTTTAGGAAGATACCAACCGATGCTGGCGTCGATTTTTTCGTCGTGTTTGCGCAATTCCCCGAGGTATTCTTCGCGATTTTGATAGACGATGACTTTAAAACGCTTCGAAAGAACGGCTCCTTTGCCGTTAAACCGCGACGTCCACTGAGGTTCCGTCGCGACAAAACGATAATAAAGTTGGAGCCACACATTGTAATAATTTTCTAAAAAACGCCCGATTTCGACGCCGCGTTCCAGCGAAACGCGCGAAAGTATCGTAAAATGCTCGGTTTCAACGCGCCAACCGGACGAGCTCGCGAGAATTTTTTTCGCTTCATCCGCTTCGGAAATCCAGCGATTACGGTAGTTGCGTTCTCCTTTTTCGTAACGTTCAACGTTTTCTTTAGGAAGCCAGCCGAAGCGTTCCGTTTCGACTTCGCCCGCGTCGAGGCGTTTGATTTCCCAGTCTGTTCGCCACGCTCCATCGCGGAGTTTATAACCGAAAAAACGTCGAGCGCCTTCGCAATCCGGATCGATATAAAGCGCCGTCTGCGCGCAAGCGAACGCGTCCCAACCGCGTTTTTCGGCGGCGCGACGCTTAGCCAGCTCGAAGGTCTCTTCGGCGTAACGACGTCGCAATTTTCGAAGCGCGGCGTACCAGCTTCGTTGTTCGCTCGACGCGTCGGCTGGAAGCTCCGACGGTTGCGGCTCCTTTTTAAGCGTCGGAAAAACAAAGAGATAAGAATCGTTTTGATCCAAAAGCGAACGAGTGATTCGCGCTTCGAGCGTCATGCCGCGTTCGTCGCAGATTTTGGCGTTAGCTCGGAGTTTTTCTTGGTATTCGGCGTAAATCGTTGAAAAATCGCGATTTGACGATTTAACGGACGCGGAGGCCGCCGTTGAGGACGACGAATCGGAAGCGCTGAAAACGCAACAATTTGCGCCAAACGCCGCTTGGGAAAAAAGGAACAGCGCGACGAACGAAAAAGGAACGAGGCGGCGAACGCGGCGAGAACGGAGAAAACGGAGACGCGCGAGCATCGGCGGATTCCTAAACTGCGTTAAATAAGCGGTAAGGACGCGCCGTCGTTTAAACGCGAGATTTAAACGGCGGCGCGACGCTGAACAAACGACGGAAGTCGCTATTTTTTAACGATTTCCAACGCGAACGCTTCGGAGGCGTCGACCGAAAGAACAAGAGCGCCGTCGGCGCTTTTCACTTCATAACGTCTTGTTTCTTCGCCGGTTCGGTCGCGGAGGATAACGTCGAACGCTCCGTCGGCGAAGAAAGGCGTCGTCAAGCGAACGTCAAATTTCGGTTCGTTTGGAAGCGGCGTAAGGCGCGCCGTCGTATCGGAAAGTTGCTCGCAACGGAACGCGCCGAGCGTTTTGCAAACGCCGAAATTACTCGCTTTATCGTTCGGAATAAGACGCAGGTCGATCAAATCGGGCGCGCCGGTCGGCTCAAACGAAACGCGGCGGTTTTCGCCTTGGCCTTCGACGACGATCATACCGAGTTTATAACGGTGATCGTCCGTTCCGAAACCGAGAAGCGTCAAGCGTTTGCCGTCGCCGTCGCGGTCGTAAAGACCGACGAGAAGATCGTATTTGCCCGACGGAAGGTCGGCGGGGAGCGGAACCGCGATTTCGTCGCCAAACAGTTGCGTTTCAAGACCTTGCCAACGATTCGTCGGCTTGCTCGGATCGGCGAGCGGCAAGACGTGAAGCTCCGGTTTGTCGGCCCACCAGGTTTTCGGACGCTCCAAGTGGAGGAACGGCGCGTAAGGCTTGTCGGTCGGTCGCAGGGCGTCCCAGGAAAGTTTGCCGCGCAACTCCTTGCCGTCAAAGATTTTAACGTCGTCGAGAAGCGGGCGAATCGGCGTCGCTTCATGCGGGAGTTTTTGGCGGCCGTTGACAAAATAATAACCGTCGTCGACGCGGATTTCGGCGACTTGACCGTCGAGACGAACGACGCCGCCGAACGAAGAGTTCGGGTTTTGCGACGCGTTTTCGTTAGTCGCCCAAAAACCGAAGCGCGGCAAAATCAACGGACGTTCCGAATTCGGGTAAGTTCCTATTTGCCAATCATTTGCGCCTCGGTTGACGTAAACGACGACGCCCGATTTCCAAGCGATTTTTTGACGGTGAATATCGCCGTCGACAAATTCGAAACCGACGATTTCGTCCATCGCCAAAGAACGCGCTAAGTTTTGCATCAGCCAGTATTTGCGAATTGTTCCGCGATCGGACGTCGCCAAGTCGACCATCAGCGCGTGCCCGGTCAACGCTTCGGACGACAAGTAGTCGTCGCTTTCGATACCGCGCAGAGAACGGGAAATCCCGCCCTCGTAACGTTCGCTGTAACCGACGCCGTGTAAAATGAAGCGGTTGTGGTTCACCGCGTCGAACCAAGGAACGTATTCATAGTCGGCGCAATCGATTACGCCGGTATAGTTTTCCGGATGCTTGGTAATGCGACGGAGAATCGCGTCCGCGCCGTCGAGATGCCCGATCAAGGCGTCGGAACCCGATTCGCTAATCGTTATCGCGTTGTCGTCGAACGTTTTACGAACAAGGTCGAAGTAACGGTTCCAGCTGTCGAGCGTTTCGGCGCGCGAGTGGAACTTGCCTTGACGGTCGTAAAAGTCCATTATGTGAATCGACGAAAAAACGTCCGTAAAGTACGCAGTTTGTTGGAGTTCCGGTTTGATAAGCGCGAAATTGCGCTTGGCGTACGGGAAGATTTTCGTCGGGTTGAAACGGTAACTTTGGACGTCCGGGCCCGGGTTGTACCACGCTTTTTGCGGCTGACCGTCCGGGTTGATGATAATGTCGTCGTAATTGAAGCCGTCGGCGTCCGGATAAAAGTCGATGTAGTTGTCGTGCAACCCGAACGGAATCCCGTGTTTATCGCAGAAGGCTTGCGTTTCTTGGAGGTCGGCGAGCGTCCCTTGCTCCGGACGCGGCGGCCAAATATCGGGGAGGCGGACGTCGTACCCGTGCCGCTGCCAAACGTGCTGAATGAGAAGCGTATCGGTAAGTCCGTAACCGACAAAGGTTTTCATTCGGTCGAGAACGCCGCGATAGGAGCCGCCCCAATAGTCGTAAACGAAGCGACCGGCTTTTTTCGGAACGAGCGGCGCCGCGACTTTGTCGAAACCCGGAGCGTATTTGCGGGCGCAGTCGAACGCTCCAAGTTCGCTAGAACGAAGGGTTAACGTCGAATCGGGACGCGCCGCCAGCGTGTAAATACGGCGTTCCGGGTCGACGACGAAACGGTCGATCGGCGCGGTCGACGATTGAAGAAGCGCGAGGCCGTTTGCGAACTCGAACGCGACGTGGCTCGTCGAGCAAGCGAAACCGTCGCCCTCGAATTCAAAGGCTTTAGGTTCGACGAGGCAGTAGCCGTGTCCGAAGTAAACGCGCGGCGCTTTTTGCGAGAAGGGCCCGAAATCGAGGCGTTCGATTTCGTCGCGGTTGGTCGCGACCCAACGGAAAGCGAGCCCGCCGGTCGAGCGCGAAACGAAGCAGCAAAGCGCGTTTTTACCGGCGTTTGCGTCGAGGAAACGCTTCGCTTCTTCGGCGGAATTTGTGGCGTCGACGAATTGTAATGAAACGTCGACGGCGGCAAACGGACGTTCGAAGCCGACGTTGACGCCTTGGTAACGAGCGCGAACGCCGTCGATTTGGACGTTTTTCGCGGCGGAACCGATCGTAACGAAACCGTCGCAAACGCCGTGTTTTCCTGGCGTTACGACCGCGAATTGACCGTCGCCGAACTCAAAGCCTTGCGACTTGACGCCGTCGACGGAAAGGGGAACGCCGGCCGACGGAAGTTTTTGCGCGTTCAACTTTAAAAACGCCGCGAAACTTTCGGCGTTAATCGCTTGCAAACGCTCGCGTTCCGGCATCGTTAAAAGCGTTGCGTTCGACGGATTCGCGACGAGGGCGACGTCGCCCCAAAAGGAACCGTCGCACGTCGTGTCGCGTTTCGCGCCGGGATCGGTTTCGAACGTCAACAAAACCTTTTGACCGGCGAACTTAGAGAGGTCGACTTTCGCTTCGAGCCAGCTGGTTTGCGCGCCGAGTTCTTCGAAAACGAGCGTCGACGGAAGCGGTTGTTTTTGCGCGAGGCGCGTAAGCGTCTCCGCGTCGCAATCGGCGGGAGTCGGTTCGGCGAAGACGCGGTACACGACGCCGTCGGTCGGCGGTTCCGGCGGGAAAACGTCGCGCATCGCTCGGAAGAAACGCAATTCCAACGGCTTAACGTCGGGAAGCGAAACCGTGTAACGGACGCCGACGACGCCCGGGCCGCCCGCGTAAGGCGGGTGAACCGACCAAGCGGAACGTTGAACGCCGCCGCGCGTCATTGAACAGAGGTTAAACGACGCTTTCGACTCCTCTTCGGAACCGCTCCAACCTGTCGCAAGCGGCGAATGCTCTCCGCCGTCGCGGCGCCAATACGCGGCGTAATCGGTCGATTCCGTTAGTTTTAGGAAGTCGCGACCGCCGAAGTCGAGCGTTTTCAAGTCTTGCGACGTCGGCAAAAACTCGGTCAACTTCGTCGCGAAAACCGGAACGAGTTCGACGGTCTTTTCGGCGCCGTCGAGTTCGAACGTAAAGTTAGCGCGGATAGGATAATGCGCGTCGCGGTAGGCGCCGCGGACGGCGAACGGAATCGACGATTCGAAGCGACTCTTCGCGTCGACGACGAACGTTTTTTCAACGACGTTCGGGGCGGCGATTTCCTTTTCGGAGTCGTCGTAAAGATAGACGGTTTCAATAGTTGAGTACTTCAAGCGAATCGAAACGGGCGCGTCCGACGCGTTGTCGACAATTAACGGCGCTTTGTAAATTTGGCCTTCGGTCGTAAGCGCCGGCATTTTGGAAATTTCGAACGTCAACGGGCCGGAAGTCGCGCGGTGATAGGTGAACGCGAACGCCGACGACGCGGTTAGCGTTAAGATCGCGAACGCAAACGCCGACGCAAGGAACGTCGCGGAACGAATAGAGCGTTGCATAAAACGCCTCCTTATTGATGTTAAGTTCGTCGAGTATGACAAGCGAAGAATAAGGACGGTAGTAAAACGAATAATAATCGAAGGGCAGTAGCGAAAAACGCGCTTAACGCTAAACGTTGCGGCGACTTTAAGAAACCGCTTAAACGGCAAACGCGACGCCTTACGCTAAAGCGGTAAGACGTCGCGCTTTTAGAAAATTGTCGCTAAACGATCAGTCCCATTTCAGGACGGCGCCTTCGTCCGCGCTCGTCGCAAGTTTCGCGTATTTCGCGAGATAGCCGGTCGTGTAACGCGGCGCCGGAGCCTTAAATTTCGCGGCGCGCTTTTTCAACTCGGCGGCGGAAAGTTTGACGTTGATCGATTCGTTCGGAATGTCGATTTCGACAATGTCGCCGTTTTCGAGGAGACCGATCGGGCCGCCCGACGCGGCTTCCGGACTGACGTGCCCGATGCAGGCGCCCGCCGTGCCGCCGGAGAAGCGACCGTCTGTAACGAGAGCGACGGAGTCGTCGAGTTTAACGCCTTTGAGCGCGGCGGTCGGGGCGAGCATTTCTTGCATGCCGGGGCCGCCTTTCGGGCCTTCGTAACGGACGATCACAACGTCGCCGGCCTTCACTTTGCCGCTCACAATTCCTTGATACGCCTCGGGTTCGGAGTTGAAGATGACCGCCGGGCCCGCGTGCTTCATCATTTGCGGAAGAACGCCCGCCGTCTTGACGACCGCGCCGTTCGGGGCGAGGTTGCCGAAGAGGATCGTGAGACCGCCCGACTGACGGTAAGCCTTTTTGCAAGGACGGATGCAGTCTTTCGGGTCAAACGCGAGTTCAAGTTCTTTGACGGTGGCGCAACGGCGGCGAACGCTCATCGCGGTCGTGTTCGGGCGATTGCCCGGGACGGCGGCGTACATTTCGAGCGCGTCTTGCGAAACTTTGCGCGAACGGAGGTCGTATTCGTCGACGGTTTGACCGAGCGTAAGTCCCGAAACGGTCGGCGCTTTGAAGTCGATTCCCGGGATTTTCCCGCGACGGAGTTCGCCGAAAATCGTCGCGATGCCGCCGGAGTTGTGAACGTCTTCGATGTGGTAATCGCAGCTCGGCGACACTTTGCAGATGTGCGGCGTCGTTTGGCTTAACTCGTTGAAACGCGCGAGTTTGTAGTCGAGCCCGGCTTCCTTCGCGATGGCGAGGAGGTGCAGAATCGTGTTCGAGCTGCCGCCCATCGCCATATCGAGAATCATCGCGTTGTCGATCGCCGCTTTCGTAACGATTTCGCGCGGGAGAATCGGGAAGTCGAGATCGATTTTTTTCGTCGCGGGGCGACGCGGCGTCGACGCTTCGGCTTTCGTCAGTTCGCCGGCGGCGACCTTTTCGCGCAACTCTTGGATTTTCACCATTTCGATGATGCGCTTGGCGGCTTTTTTGTAAATCTTGCGACGTTCCGAACTCGTCGCGAGAACGGTGCCGTTCCCCGGGAGCGCGATCCCGAGCGCTTCGCAGAGGCAGTTCATACTGTTGGCGGTGAACATGCCGGAGCAGGAACCGCACGTCGGGCAG
The DNA here is from genome assembly GCA_017559825.1 of Thermoguttaceae bacterium. Lineage (GTDB taxonomy): Bacteria > Planctomycetota > Planctomycetia > Pirellulales > Thermoguttaceae > RUG369. The sequence goes on from JAFYQR010000059.1 coordinate 38,606, forward strand.
CTTTTTTCTTCGATTTGTTGGAGGCGAGCGTTCGACACTTTGCCGTTTTCGTTCCCGGCCGCGGCGGCGAAGATCGAGATTAAGTCGAGCGCGGAACCGTCGTTATCGCGACCGGCTTCCATCGGGCCGCCGGAGGTGAAAATCGTCGGAATGTTGCAACGCATCGACGCCATCAGCATGCCGGGGACGATTTTGTCGCAGTTCGGAATGCAGATCATGCCGTCGAATTTGTGGGCGTTGATCATCGTTTCGACCGCGTCGGCGATGATTTCGCGGCTGGCGAGGGAGTATTTCATTCCGTCGTGCCCCATCGCGACGCCGTCGCAAACGCCGATAGTGTTGAAGATAAAGGGAACGCCTCCCGCGGCGCGAACTGCGTCGGCGACGAACTCGGCGACCTGTTCGAGGTGAACGTGGCCCGGGATGACGTCGACGCGGCTGCTGACGATCGCGATGAACGGGCGTTTGAAATCTTTTTGCGAGACGCCGCAAGCTCGGAGAAGACCGCGGTGAGGCGCGCGGTTGGCGCCTTTTTTAATTAAGTCGGAACGCATCGTAACCCTTTTCTTCGTTTGACGTTAAGTTTTGCCGGTCGGTTTGAAAACGTCGAAAAAACGCCGTTAAAACGACTTGACGTCGTTAAACGAACGCGCGGCGAAAACTCGGAATATAAAAACTGCCGCTGTTTATTATAGCGCCGGAAAGTTTGGCGTCGAGCCCCGGAAACGGTTTCGGCGAATTTTTTTTCGATTTTTTTGCGCCTACCTCGTCGAATAAAACGAAAAATTAACGCGTTTAAAACGTTTAAAATCTTGGTTTGCGTCGTGTGAATAGGCTGCGCGTTTCAGTTTTCGGAAGCCTTTTTTTTCGCTTCGGCGGCCAAGATTTCCCAGAAGGGCGGTTTTTGCGCGTTGGCGAATTTTCTCGCGACCTCGGGGCAAGCGCGACAAACAGTCGTGCGCGCGAACGGGCGGCGTCCGAACCACTTAACGCTGTCGGGAAGCGCGACTTCCGCGAGCGCTTGGCTGTCGGAAAACGCGCTGTCGCAAATTTTTTCAAGACCTTCGGGAAAAACGACTTGCGTTAGCGATTCGCAACCGTTGAACGCTGAATCGCCGATTTTCTTTAGTTCTTTCGGAAGCGCGACCGATTTTAGCGACGAGCAGTCGAAAAACGCGCCGATTTGAATCTCTTTAATATTCGGCGAAAAAACGACTTCCGTAAGGGATAAACATTGAAAAAACGCGTATTCGGGGATTTTGTCAATTTTTTCCGGGAGCGCGATTTTTTGCAGCGCGACGCAACCGGAGAAGGCGCGGTCGCCGAGCGATTTAACGTTCGGCGGAAGCTTGATTTGCGTCAACGACTCGCAGGAGCCGAACGCGTGGCGGCCGATTTTCTCGACGCTTTCGGGAAGCTCGACGCGCGACGCCGAGACGCAACGGTAAAAAGCGCGTTCTGGAATCGCCTTAATTTTCGGCGGAACAACGATTTGCGTTAGCGACTCGCAACCGAGAAAGGCGTCGGAGCCGAGCGTTTTGACATTCGCCGGAATTGCGATTTGCGTCAACGTCGAGCAATGCGAAAACGCGGCGCCGCCGATTTTTTCAAGTCCTTCGGGCAAAAGGATTCGCGTCAATTTTTTGCAGCGGAAAAACGCTTCGTCGCCGAGTTTTTTAACGCTCTTCGGGACGACGAACTCGCCGCTTTTTCCTTCGGGGCAACGGAGGAGCGTCTTGCCGTCGCTTGTCGCGAGAGCGCCGTCGAAGTCGCGGAACGACAAGTTTTGCGGCGCGACGCGAATTGCCGCCAGCGACTCGCAAGCGAAGAACGCGGTTTCGCCGATTCGCTCGAGGCTCGCGGGCAGTTCGATTTGCGTCAGCGATTCACAAAAAGAAAACGCGCCGATTCCAATCTCTTTAAGATTGTTGGAGAGAACAACTTGCGCAAGACGCTTGCATCCGGAGAACGCGCATTCGTCGATTTCTCGAACGCTTTCCGGAACAACGATTCGTGCGAGCGACGCGCAGTCGGCGAAGGCGCGGGCGCCGATTCGTTCGAGACCGTCGGGTAAAACGATTTCCGTCGCCGCCGAGCAACCGGAAAACGCGGAGTCGGCGATTTCTTTAAGCGTCGTCGGAAGAACGATTTGCGTTAGCAATTCGCGGTTTTGGAACGCGCGGACGCCGATTTTGGCAACCTTGCGGCCGTCGATTTCGTCGGGAACGACGGCGGAAGTCGCGTTTTCCGCGAGAAATTTGTCGAGCGAAACGGCGTCGTTTTCGACGCTCGCTTCAAAGTCGGTCGCGGGATTGGGGGCGGGGTTTAACTTCATAATCGGCTTCCTTTAAAGAGACGGTAAATAGAGGATGAAGCGGCGTTTTACGGCGGTCGACGGAACGCGAACGCTTTGTTGATAAGACGTCGGCTTTTCGGCGTCGGGCAACGCGGGAGGCGACTCGGCTTGGTCGAACCCTTCCGGTTCTTCGGGGCAATCTTCGCAGTAAAAGGGAATAACCATTGTTGTAGAAGGGTTTAAGATGGTGAATAGAACGTCGACGCGACGCCGCGCAAGTCGGTTTCGCGTCGACGCAAGATTAACGACGGCGAACGATTAGTACTTCGCGGCTTTCACTTGGGCGATCGCGTTGAGGTGGTGTTGACGGTCGTCCGCGAAGGTGAACTTCCAAGGCGCGGTCAGGAACCCCTTAAGTCGCTCTTCCGAAAGGTTTTTGCGGCAGAAGTCGACGGTGAGGCCGAAGTTTTCGTCGTTCGACCAGTTCGAGCCGGTCGGAACTTGGTCGAAACCGGCTTTGTCGAAGTCGATATACGCCTGCGCGACCTTGTTCGATTTTGGATCGAAGTCCTTGCCGTAATACCAGTTGGACATCAAAATCGACTTCGGCGCCCACTCCAAAAATTCCGGGTGATCCCAATAGTAGTCGGCCCAAATCCAGGGGCGCGAACCGGCTTTTTCGACCTGTTCGACGAAGAAGAGGAAATCGCGTTTCCAAAGTTCGCCTTGGCGGATAACGACGTAGTCGTAAGTCCTTTGCACCGGGTAGTTTTCTTCGTCGTAACCGAGGTGGAAGAAGCGCGGTTGGTCGAAGATTTCGGCGACTTCCGCGATCAGGTCGGCGCAGACTTTGTAGTATTCCGGCGTCGAGACCATCCGTTCGTATTTGCCGAGCCAGAAGTCGTGGCAGGTCGAGAAATTTAGTTTCGGAATCGGTTCGATCCCAATGTTTCGCAAGCGTTTAAGGTCGGCGCGCAACCGATCGACGCTCCAAGCGCCGTCGATAGCGAGTTCCGGATGCGACTTGTACTGAATCGCTTCGCCGATATCGATCACGAGCATGTTAAGTCCCGATTCGGCGGATTTAACGGAAAGTTCTTCCCAAAGCGCGACGTCGCAGTCGAATTTGTCGGTCGGCGGCGTGTAGGCGCGTTCGGTATCGCCCCACATGTTGTGGCCGAGGTGAAGCAAAATACCCCAGATTCGGGCGTCGGCGGGCTTTTTCGCGATTTCGTCGGCGGCGATCGCGGCGTTTAGAAAGGGAGACGAAGCGAAGGACGACAAAAGCGGCGAAGCGGCGAGCGCGGCGGCTCCGGCCGTTAAGAAGCGGCGGCGTGTCGAGTTGAAAGCGGGGCGCGTCATGGGCGTTTCTCCTTATTACTTAAGAATAACGGGCGAACGACGACGGTCGCGTCGGCGAACGGTCGGCGTCAAAATTACGTCTCGCCGTCGATTATAATAAACGGAGGGGCGCGGCGCAACAATTTTCGACCCTTTTCTTTCTTTTTTTGCGAAATTTTTTGACGACGGGGCCGTCTTTCGGTTGAAAGCGCAAAAAATAAGATCGCGAGGGGAGAAACGGTTGCGGAGAACGCGTAAACGGCGGCGAGAGAATTGGTTGCGCGTTGGATAATCGACTGTTATAGTATAAGATCGGTTATAAGCGATTCTTATAATAAGATTGGCGGCGCGATTTCTTCTCTTTGACGGCGTTAAAAAAGTTTGGTCGCATAGGTCGCGCTGGTTTTAACGGTTGCACCGATGATAACGATGATGCTCTTTTCGCAAAAAAACGGCGAAAAATCAATGGAAAATGCGCGTCGAGGGCGGACTTCTCCTTGACGGGAAATTTTACCGTTTTATAATGAGATGAATTTGAGGCGAGTTTACGGGGCCTTCCGTTTCGCCGTCGTTGGTCGAGGGCGTTTTTGGCGCGCTTGGCGAACGCGACGGAAACCGAAAACGCGCCTTAAAAAAATCTCGAAAATTCGTTCCTAAGGAGACGCTAAGATGCCCCGTCGCGACGACGTAAAGAAAGTTCTTATTATCGGTTCCGGCCCTATCGTCATCGGTCAAGCGTGAGAGTTCGACTAC
>JAFYQR010000060.1 GCA_017559825.1 Thermoguttaceae bacterium
GGTTACCCCGACGCTCGCGAACCGGCCCGCGTCGCGTTCGCCGACGAAGTAGCGGCGCAACTTCCGGTCGCGACGACGACGCAAAAAACGGCGCCGCAAGCGTTCGACGACGGTCTCGGCGACTTCCAACCGGACTCGTCCGCGCCGCCGACCGAGGTTCGCGTCGGTCGTCCGCCCGCTCGTTACTGACGCGCCCCTAAAACCGCGTCGACCTTAACGGTCTAACGCCGCTAACGAAAAACGCTCGCGAAAGTTTTCCCCTCCGCGAGCGTTTGGCGTTTCTTGCGTTCAAGCGCGAACGTTTCGCGCCGTCGCTTAAAAACTTGCGATTAACGTCGTTATTTCAGCGGTCGCCCGAAAACGTCGACTTTTCCCGGCGCCGGTTCGAGCGGCTTGATTTCGTTGACGACTTTCGCGACGCCCGGCTGCATCGAAACGACGTTTTCGAGCGTCTTAATCATCCGCGTCGACTTCAATTTGCCGCGCAAATAAACGACGTTCCCCTTCGCCTCGTAAGCGAAACTTTCGACGTTTTTATCGACCGGGAACCGCGCGACGACGTTTTCGATTTGCGCCGCCAAGTTCGTTTGCGCGCTCCCCGTCGTCAGCGAACGTCTCGGGAATTCGGCGAAGTTTAACGACAAGCGCGGCGGATACATCCGCGCGACGTCGACGTCGTTCTCGACTTCGTTGTCCCCGGCGGCCAAGTCCTCAAGTTCGGAAAGACGGTCGCTCAGCGCCGTCAAATCGCGCAACGCGACCGAACCGCCGCCGAAAAACTTCCCAAAATTGTCGACGTCGTAACGCGCCAAAATCCCGCCGAACGACCCGCGGCTCGACGAAATAAGACGCTGCATCGTCGAGTTGACGGCCAACGGCGTCCCCGGAACGATCTGCGCCCGTTCCATCGCGACCGGCTCCGCGCCGCCGGCGAACCGGCTTTGTTGCGCGACGCCCAAACTCGCCGTCGCGTCGAGTTCCTCTTGCGCTCCGACGCTCGCGGCGCTCAAAGTCAACAACGCCGACGCCGCGACGCCGACCGCCGCGCGGAAAAATTTCTCGAATTTCATCGTTCTTCTCCTCGACGAACGCGAGCGCCGCCGCTCCGCCGCCGTTTGAGTTTGCGGGTTGTTCCGATTCGCCGCCGTCGTTTCGTTCGCTCGACCGCGACGCGCCGCGTCGTAAAAACGCGACCTTATCCCCTTCTCGACCGTTCGCCGCCGCCGACTCCAAAAAAAACGCGACGACCCGAACGACCAGACCAAACCGCAAACCCATTGCGCTTTACCCGCTTTAACATTATTTCCTTCGTCGCTTCGTTCGCGCCGTCGCGCGCCAACGCCCTCAAGAAAAACAAAAAACGCGCCGTCTCCGAAGAAACGACGCGTTTTGCCTCAAAGCTCAAATCAAACCGTCGACAAAACGCCGACGGTTCGAAAGCGGAACGAACGCGCCGTTCCGCTCGCTTTTATTTTAACCGTTAAAGTCGAAATCACGCGGCGTCGGAAGCGGCGGCTTCTTCGGCGGCTTTCGGTTCTTTGCCGAGGACGGCGAAAACGATCGTCCAGAAGAGGCAGAAAACGGTCGGGATGTAGAGGAGTTTTTTCCAGTCGGTCTTCGGAGCCGGAGCGGCGGCGGTCGCGGCTTCTTCAGCCGGGGCGGCTTCGACGGTCGCGGCTTCTTCAACCGGAGCGGCGGCGACGGCGGCGTCAGCCGGGGCGGCTTCGGCAACCGGGGCGACGGCTTCAACCGGGGCGGCTTCGTCGATCGAAGCGTCTTGCGCGAACGCGACGCTCGTCAGAGCGAAGGAGACGGCTTCGGCCGGAGCGGCGGCTTCCGCCGGGGCGGCTTCTTCGGTCGTCGCTTCTTCTTGGACGGCGGCCGGTTGGGCGGCGTCGGCGACGGTGTACTTGTCTTTCAGGGTGTCGAGCGCGAAACCGCTGATGAATTGGCCGACGCCGAGGAGCAGGAACGCGATCAGCGATTGGACGGACGCCTTCATTTCAGCCGGAGCGACGCGGTCGCCGAACATGTACGAAGCGGTGTAAAGGAACGCGTAAGCGAGACCGTGAAGCAGAATCGCGACGACGGCCAACGACATAACGCCGGTCGAGAAGAGCGCGTAACGGATCGTCCAAGCGGCCAAACCGGCGAGCAAAACGCCTTTCAAACCGATGCGACCGACGGCGAACGCCAACGCGGCCATAAACAGGAGTTCCGAAACTTGGTTCAGGGTGCCGAAGGTCGCGGCGCGGTCCGTCGAGACGTTCAGGACGTCGCTGACGTAGGAACCGAACATCGGGAAGTAGAAGTTCGAACCGAAGATCGAGACCATAAAGGCGCAGATCATAAACGCGGCGAAGTCCTTGCGTTTGAAGAGCGCGAGGGCTTTCAAACCGAACGGGTCGTTGTTCTTCGTGCCGGCCGGCGGGGTGTTCGGCAGCGTCAGCGCGTAAGCGGCGAAGACGAGCGAAACGAGACCGCCGAGGTAGAAGCACGTCGTCGGTTTAACGATCAGGTTGATGAGAATCCAGCCGAGCGTCCCGAAGATGAAGACGAACGAAGCTTTGTCTTTATTCGGAATGTGTTTGAAAACGACGGCGTTAATCAACGGAATCGACGGCATGTAAGCGAAACCGGCGACGAACATCAACGCGATGAAGGCGGTCATGTTGACCGTTTCGGCGTTCGAAACGACGCCGCAAGCGAGAAGGGCCGCGCCGCCGAGGAAGTGCATAAACGCCAAAACCTTTTGCGCCGCGAACTTGCTGTCGGCGATCGGGCCGATCACCGGAGCGAAGAGAGCGCCGAGCGCGAAGAACGAATAAAGAGCGCCGGGGTTGAACCCTTTCGCCGCGGCGAGCGCGCCGAGAGCTATGTTCCAAGAACCCCAAATCGCAAACTGCATCAAATAGGCGACTTGCAAACGCCCGTACATACCCATAGGAACCTCCTGAAGGTTTTTCGAAAAAATTTCCGGAAATTTCGCGTCGACCGCCGACCGTTTCGCCCGCTCGCCTCTTGGTCGCGAGAGCCGCGAATCGTCGCCAAATCCGGGGTTCTTGGGAAACCCGGGTTGTTCCGTCGAACGCCGTCGCGAACGCTTCGCGAACCGCCCTCCGACCGAGCGAACGGCGAACCGCCGTCGTCAAACGCGTCGAAAAATCAGCGGCGAACATCCCCGTCGCGACGTTGCGAAAAAACCGCGCGGAACCGCTCGACGCTATCCGTTCATTATAAGCTCAAGTCGCGGGCGATTTCAAGCGTTTTTTTTCGGCGTTTTTCTCTTTTTTCCAAAATTTTCTTTCCGCGCCGGGAAAATATTCGCGTCGCGACGGTAAAAACGACGATAATAACGATAACGAACGCCGTTAAACTTTACCGGTTACAACGGCGTTTGCCCGACAAACCGTCGACGCTTCCCCGCCGCCGCGCTCGCGCCTATTAATATTAATGACAAAAACGCCGTTTCGCCGTTCGCGTTCGTTCTCCCATTCGACGCGCGCCCGACGCCGAAATCGACGTTTTTGAAATCCAAACGCTTATTTAATTTTCGCCGTCGTTATGAAAACCGCCGTTTTCACCGCCGCCGACGCCGCGTCTCGCCGACGCCGCGCCCTTTGGAACGCGCTTCGTCTCGTCGCGGGTCGCGGAGCGGGCGTTTTCTCGTTTTTCGTCGCTATTTTTATTTCGCTTCCGAACGACGCGTCGCCCAAGACGCTCGCCGTCGAAAGCGACGGTTGGCGAGCCGTCGAAACAACCGCCGCCGAAGAAACCGACGCGCCCTTTTACGCTCTCGACGAAAACGAGGACGCGGCCGATTACTCGGACGAAGAATACGTCGAAGCGGAGCCGGACGACGCCTACGCCGAAGCGCTCGCTCCGTTAGCCGAAACGGACGACGCCGAAACGGGTCCGTTTCATCGGTTGCGTTCTCTTCGCCGCGGTCGAACGCCTCGTCTTTTCGGGAGTCGTTTCGCCGACTATGACGCGCCGGAGCCGCCGGAAGTCGAGCCGGTCGAGCACGTCGAACGCGTCGAGGAACCGAAATTGACGCCGGTAAACGAAAACTTGCCGCCGCTCGATTTAGACGGTCGGCTCGATTCGAACGGAACGTTCGCGACTCGCGCCGAACTCGACGCGCTTCGAGAAGAAATGTCGACGATGAGCTGGAAAAAAGGCGACTTCCGAATCACGCCGTACGGGTTCCTGAACCTCTCCATGTCGAGCGACACGCAGCGCGCCGTTCCGGGCGAATACATACTTTACGCGCAGACGCCGGACGTCGACGATTCCGCCGACTTCACCGTCGACGCGCGGACGTCCCGCCTCGGCCTCAAAATGGAGGGCTCCCGAGTCGAACGGCTGAACGCCGACTTGCGCGGCTGCCTTGAGTTCGACTTCCAAGGCGCGCCGAACGGTTCGAAAAACAAAGGGGGCGTCCAGCTCCGCCGCGCTTACGCCGAGTTGGTCGACGCGGAAAATCAACGACGCTTCTTGGCCGGGCAAGAGTGGGAGATCATTTCGCCCCTCGCGCCGCAGATGCTGAACTATCTCCCGGGCGGATTCGCCGGAAGCATTCAATACCGCCGAGCGCAAGTCCGTTTCGAGCAAGGTTATACGTTCAGCCCAGACTTCCAAACGCTCGCTCAGTTCGCCGTTTGCGACAACGTTCTCGGCGACTATACGTCGACGGCGGGCGTTTCCGCCGCGACGTCCGGTTGGCCGGTGCTCGAAGGGCGTTGCGCCGTTTCGCTTTTCAAAGACGCTCGCGACGGGCTGCCGATCACGCTCGGCGTCTCCGGGCATATCGGCGAGCAATATTACAAGTTTTCGCCGATCGCCGGAACCTTTGCCTCGACGAGCGAACGGGTCGCGGTCGAAACTTGGTCGGCGAACCTCGACGCGGATATTCCGTTGACGAAAAAGTTTCGCGTCCAAGGCGAATACACCGTCGGCGCGAACCTAAGCTCTTTCTGCGGCGGGATTAACCAAGGCGTCGACCTTTACCGTCGCGACGCGCTCGGAGCGTCCGGCGGCTGGCTCGCGCTCCATACCGACTGGACGGATAAATTCGCGACGAACGTCGGTTACGGCTTCGAAAAAATGGACGAGGACGATCTCGTCGGAACGAGCGTCGCGTCGAACGGCTTCACAACGTCGCGAACGCGCAACGAGTTGTATTTCGTCAACTTCCTGTACAACTGGACTCCGAACTTCATGACCGGAATCGAGTGCGGCTATTGGCGAACGCAATACCAAAAAGCCGACGTTACCGGCGAAACTCCGGTTTTTACGTCGATGAAACCGGGCGAAACGTTCCGAACCGAGTTTGCCGCTCGCCTTACGTTCTAACGCGAACCGCCAAAAATTGGCGCTGTTTTCAAAAAATCAAAGAACGCGAAAACGCCGACTCGCCGCGACCTTGAAACCGTCAAAAACGGAAACGACGGAGCCGCTCGGCGAGCGAAACGATAAAAAAACGACGCGAACGTTCCGGCGCCTTCCGCGTCGTTTATTTTTTTGGTATAATAAGGCGAGACGCGATAATTTTCGCGGGCTCCCGGCGACGCCTTTTTTCGAGTCGACGCGCCGCCTCGATTCCCCGCGACCGACATAAATCCGGAGCGAAATCATGAAACTGCAACAAATTTCGGTCTTTCTCGAAAACAAACCGGGTCGCCTGATGGAAGCGTGTTCCGCGCTCTCCGACGCCGGCGTCAACGTCGAAACGATGTCCCTCGTCGAAGCGGGCGAGTTCGGCGTTTTGCGCGTGTTGGCGAAGAATCCCGACGCCGCGTTCGAAGCGCTGAAAGGGCGTTTCACCGTCAAAAAGACGGACGCGCTCGCCGTTCAAGTCGCCGACGAGCCGGGCGCGCTGGCGAAACTTCTCGCGCTTTTCGCGCAAAACGACGGTTTGAACGTCGAATACATGTACGGCTTCACGTCGAAGAAACGCGGCGTCGCGGCGATCGTTTTGGCGATGAACGACGTCGACAAAGCGTTGGAAGTTCTGCGAGCGGCGAACGTTTCGCTCGTCGGCGCGGACGACCTTTTCGTTTGATTTTCCGCAACTTAGCGCGCGTTCCGTCCGTTTCGCAAACGCCGCGAAACCGTCGAGCGCTCGTATCCAACGACAAAACGCTTTCGCGACGACGGGGAAAACTCGCGTCGCGAAAGCGTTTTGTCGTTAATTCGATCGACTTTCTAGCCGACCGTCGTTAATTTCGCTCGACGCCCGCTCAAAGGGCGACGTCGCGAAACGCCGCGTCGATATCCGAATCGAAACGAACGCCGAGCAACGTCCACGAAACCGACGCCGGATCGGCGGAGTTCGGACGCGGGCGGTAATAAGTGAAACGCCAAACGATCGGATGGTTCTGACACTTGTACAGATAATGAAACTCGATCAAATCGGAACCAAGCGTTTTAACGCCGACCGGTTCGTAAGCGACGTAAGCGCCGAAGTTAGTCGAAATCTGCTTCAAATTGTCGGCCAGTCCGCTCGTCGTTTTTTCGTTGTCGCCGAGCGCGGTGTTTTTCATCAATTCGTCGAGCGCTTTTCTCGGGCCGCGATTCGGGTCGGAGAGGTTTTCGAAAAAGTTCCCGATCGCCGAGCGCAATGTTTCGACGTCGGCGCCGGTCGCTCCGGTTTGCGCTTCGACGGACGCCGGCGTCAACGCGTCGTTATCTCGCCCGACGACGACCGCCAACAGAAGAATAAAAACGCCCCAAAGCCCCGCGTTTCGCTTATTTCTCATCGCCGCCGACTCCTTAATTATTTTCCTATTCCGCCTCGTCGACGGAGTTTCGCTCGCGACGCCGTTTTTGAACGTCGTCGACGTCTCTTTAATTACCGACGCCGCGACGTTAACAAAAAAAACGCCGCGAGTCAACACCGATTTTGCCGCTTTTGCGAAAGTCGCAAACAATCGTCATTAGCCCGTCTTATACTTCCATAACGTTCCATTTCACCGGCTTATTCCACGACTTCGCATTAGCTTCGCTTATCGTTCCCCCGCGCTAAATTCCCTTTCCTTATACTCTGCCGCAAACCGCCGCGACCGCGAAAAAAATCCCGAAAAAACGTTGAATTTCGTCGCCGCGTTCCTATAATTAATAACGAAAAGCCGAACGCCGACGTTTTCCGCGCCGACGCTCGCCCGTTTCCCCAACGACGCAAGTCGTTCAACGAAAGGAGTTCGCGATGGAATTTCAATTTTGCGGCGCCGCCGGAAGCGTTACCGGCTCAAAGCACCTCGTCGTTTGCGACAATTTCCAATTTCTCGTCGACTGCGGGCTCGTCCAAGAGCGAGCGCATATCGGTCGCAACTGGGAGCGGCTCCCGGAAACGCCGAGCGCCCTCGACGCCGTTTTCCTGACGCACGCGCACCTCGACCACTGCGGTTTGCTCCCGAAACTCGTCGCCGACGGCTTCAAGGGCGCGATTTACGGCACGCCGGCGACGCTCGAACTGACTCGTTTGATTCTGTTCGACTCGGCGCGAATCCAAGAGGAAGACGTCGCGTTCAAGAGAAAACGACACGCGAAAGAAAATCGCAAGCCCAACCCCAACCGACCGAATCGCGCGCTTTACGCGCAAAGCGACGTCGACGCGACGCTCCGTCTTTTTCGTCCGATTCCTTACTCGACGCCGACGCAAATCGCGCCCGGCGTCCGAGCGACGTTCCGCGACGCCGGACACATCCTCGGCTCCTCCTTTATCGAAATCGAGCTGACGCGCCCGGCGTTCGACGCCGACGAGCCGCGCCGTCTCGTTTTTTCCGGCGACCTCGGTCGCGCGAACCGCCCTATCCTCCGCGATCCCGAATGTTACGTTGACGAGGCGCCCGTTTCGCACCTCTTCCTCGAGTCGACTTACGGCGACCGAGTTTCGGACGCGATCGAAACGGTCGACGACCAGCTGGCGGACGCGATTTCTCGAACCGTCGCTCGCGGCGGCAAAGCGATCATGCCGGTTTTCGCGGTCGAACGAGCGCAAGAAATTCTGTACAGAATCGCGACGCTCCGCGAAGGCGGGCGAATCCCGTCCGACGTTCCCGTTTTTCTCGATAGTCCGATGGCGGTCGAAGCGACCGAAATCTTCGTTCGGCATCCGGAGTGCTTCGACGAAGAAACGCTCGAACTTTCGAAACGCGGCGCGCAAACGCTGTCGAATCTAGGCTTGCTGCGAACTCCGGACGAGTCGCGCAAACTCAACGACATGAAGGGCCCGGCGCTGATTCTCGCGTCGTCGGGGATGTGCAACGCCGGACGAATCAAGCACCACCTAGCAAATCACATCGGCGACGCGAAAAACTCGGTCGTTTTCCTCGGTTACCAAGCGGCGGGAACGCTCGGACGGTTGATCGTCGACGGCGCTCCGGAGGTGCGAATCCACGGTAAGCCGCGCAAAGTCAAAGCGGAAATTATCGTCGTTCGCGGCGTTTCCGGACACGCCGACCAAAACGAGCTGCTCGCCTGGCGCGCCGCCATGCCGAATCCGCCGAAAACGACGTTCGTCGTCCACGGCGAAAAATCGGCGTCGCAAGCGCTTGCGTCGAAAATCCGCGAACGCGAGCCGGACGCTTTCGTTTACGTTCCGGAACACGCGGAAATCTACAAAGATTAACGCTCAAAAATAAACTTTTTCAAACGCGCTAAAAAACGCGGTGTTTTCGCTCCCCGTCGACGCGAAAACACCGCGTTTTTCTCACTTTGTTTCCTCACGTTTTTACTCGTCTCGCTTACGTTTCCTTTTCCCTGCTTTTCCTCGTTCCACCACGCCAAACCTCGCCTTTGGCATTATAAGCGCGGTTTATTACTTGTTAAAACCGTCGCAAACTCCGCTTATAAAACGCCGCGATAAAAAATTCCTTCGCGCCCCCTTGCGCCTCGCCGCTTCGCGATTATAATAACGCCCAACGTTCCGAGCGACGACGGAAATTTTTTTGCCGCCGACGTTCGGAAACGACGCGACCGAACGCCGAAATCAACGTTAAACAACGCGATCTCAACAACTTCGGTTTCACCCGCAACGTAATGGGGGCGCTTCCGCTCGAACGCGAGCGGAGGCTGAGAAGCACCCCTCGAACCTGCTCCGGATAATGCCGGCGAAGGAAATTACGAGCGACGCCCCTCCGTTTCCAGCGACTTTTTCGTTTTGCCGAAAGTCGTTCGAACGCGAGACGCCGGTCTAATTTCCTTTCGCTCCGTCCAAGAAAGGAAAGACCGACGATGGAAAACCTTGTTTCCTCCGCTATCGTATCTTCTTTTAACGCGAAACTTATCGACAACCTCCAAGTCGACGTCGCGATCGTCGGCGGCGGCCCGTCGGCTCTCGTCGCGGCGAAATACTTGGCCGACGTCGGCGTCAAGACGGCGATTTTCGAACGAAAACTTGCGCCTGGCGGCGGAACTTGGGGCGGCGGCATGCTCTTCAACGAAGCCGTCGTTCAACGCGACGCGCTCGAAATTCTCGACGATTTCGGAATCGGAACGCAAGAGATCGCGACCGCGCCCGGCTTTTACACACTCGATACGGTCGAGATGGCGAGCGGTTTAATCTTCGGCGCGCTAAAGTCCGGCGCTAAAATCTTTAACGCGATGAGCGTCGAGGACGTCGTCTTCAAAAACGACGAAATCGGCGGACTCGTCGTCAACTGGACGCCGGTCGAACGCCTCGGAATGCACGTCGACCCGCTCGTCGTTATCGCCAAACGCGTTCTCGACGGCACGGGACATCCGAGCGAAATTATTAATCTCGCGACAAAAAAAGCGCAAATCAAACTCGACACCCCGACCGGCGGAATTCTCGGCGAAAAACCGATGTTCGCGATTTCCGGCGAAGCGTCGACGGTCGAAAACACGCGCGAATATTTTCCGAATCTTTTCGCTTGCGGAATGAGCGCAAACAACGTAATGGGCGGTTATAGAATGGGCCCGATCTTCGGCGGCATGCTCCTTTCCGGTCGCAAAGCGGCGCGTTTGATTCAAGAGAGTTTGCAACGTTAATCAAATTTATCATTTTCGCGTTTTCACCGCCGCGACGCCGGTCGCGGCGAATCGCTATTATTTATTTTGCTTATAATAAGCGTTTCTTATTATAAGTTCGTCGTTTTTTCAACGTTCGCGTCCAATTTCCCTCAACGAGAACCGCCATGTCGCAACCAATCGTTCCGCCTTCCTGTTTCCCTTCCCTTGCCGAACGCGCCGCGGCGTTTTGCCAAATCGATATTTATCCGGTCGTTACGTCGGAATTTTGCGCCGGTCGCGACCCGCTCGCCGTCGTTCGAGAAGTTTTTGAAGGCGGCGCCCGAATCGTCCAACTTCGGGAAAAAAGCGCGTCCGACCGCGACGTTTTCCGTCTCGCCGTCAAGTGTCGCAAGCTCGCCAACCGTTTCGGCGCGCTCTTTATCGTCGACGATCGCCTCGACGTCGCGCTGGCGGCGAACGCGGACGGCGTTCATCTCGGGCAAGACGATATTCGCTGGGACGTCGCGAAGCGTTTGGCGCCGGAATTGTTGATCGGCGCGTCGACGCACAACCTCGCGGAAATCCAAGAAGCGCAGGCGCTTAACGTCGACTATCTCAACATCGGACCAATTTTCGCGACGCAAACGAAAGCGGTCGCTTACCCGCCGGTTGGGCTCGAACTTTTGGCGGAATTAAGAAAAGCGACGACCGTTCCAACGACCGTAATGGGCGGCGTTAAAGCGCGTCACATCAAAGAGTTGCGTTCGATCGGCGTCGAAAGAATCGCGCTCGTTACGGAGATAACGCAAGCGCGGGACGTCGCCGCCAAGACGCGGGAACTCCGCTCGCTGTTTTGACGCGTCTCCTAAAAAAAAATTTTTCAAACGATTATCAAACTTTTCAAACGCCGCGTTTGCAACGCCGTTTTAACAATAAAAAACGCGACGCTCGGCGTTTAAAAAACGCTTGGCGGCGCGTTTTTGTTTCCGTTTTCTAAAAATCAAAGACGCTTTAAAAAACGGGGTTTCGAATTACTTCCAATTCTCGGCGAGGCGTTCGAAGTGCGCTTGCGGGTGCGCGCAGGCCGGGCAAACTTTCGGCGCCGACTTGCCAAGGTGAACAAAACCGCAGTTGCGGCAGCGCCAAACGATTTCGCCGTCGTTTTCGAACATCGTTCCGTTTTGGATCGCGTCGGCGAAACCGCGATAACGGCGTTCGTGTTGCTTTTCGGCGATCGCGACGTTGCGAAAGACCGCGGCGATTTCGTTAAAGCCTTCTTCTTCCGCGACTTGCGCAAACTCCGGGTACATTTGCTCCCATTCTTCTTGTTCGCCGCAAGCCGCCGCGAGAAGATTTTCGAGCGTCGTCCCGATTTTTCCCGCCGGGAAGGTCGCGGTAATTTCCAAATCGCCGCCTTCCAAGAACTTAAAGAAGCGTTTCGCGTGTTCCTTTTCTTGGTTCGCGGTTTCTTCGAAAACGGAAGCGACGAGTTCGTACCCGTCTTTCTTCGCTTGCGACGCGAAGTAGGTGTAACGGTTGCGCGCTTGAGATTCGCCGGCGAACGCTTTCAGCAAATTCGCTTCGGTTTTCGTTCCTTTCAAACTTTTCATTCTTTTTTCCTTTCCTAAAATCCGTCGTCGTTCCGTTTATCGTCGACGACGTCGTTTAAAAGACGACTCAAAAAAGCGTGGGAATCGGCGCCGCCGTCGATCCGTTCTTCGCGATCGCCGTCTCTTTATTAATTATATACCTCATTTTCGGCGTCGTAAAGGCTCGCTCGTTCGTTTTCTTCGCTTCCGTCCGATTTTTCCGCCTCGCGACACAAAAGCGCCCGAAAATATCGCGGACGCCGCTTCACCTTTGCGAACTTCCCGCTATAATAGTTAATATAAGAAGGATAGCGCGGCTTCGTCGAGTTTGCCGCCGTTTCAATTCAACGTTTCGCGTTGTTTTCTTCGACTTGTTATCCGCCCGTTTTCCCCTTCCTATTCCACGCAAATCATCATGAGCGCCAACGTTTCGTCGTCGACTTCCGCCGAGCGCGGGAGCGTTCTCTTTTCGATTTTGATTCCGGTTTACAACGAACAGGCGTATTTGGCGCGGGTCGTCGAGCGCGTCTTGGCGGCGCCCCTTCCGAACGGCGTCGATCGGGAGCTGATTCTCGTCGACGACTGCTCGGCCGACCGCACGCCGGAAGTCGTCGCCGCGTTGGTCGCCCGCTATCCGGACAAAATTCGAGCGTTTCGTCAGCCGAAAAATCAGGGCAAAGGCGCCGCCATCCGACGCGCAATCCAAGAAACGAGAGGCGATTACGCGATCATTCAGGACGCCGACCTCGAATACAATCCGAACGAATATTCGCTCGTTTTGGCGCCCCTTCTCGACGGTCGCGCCGACGTCGTGTACGGCTCGCGCTTTGCGACTCGGGAAACGCGCAAAATCGTCAATTATCATCACAAGCTCGGCAATTTATTTTTAACGCATCTTTCGAACTGGACGACCGGCCTTGACCTAACCGATATGGAGACGTGTTATAAAGCGTTTCGCGCGGACGTTTTAAAGTCGATTCCGTTACGCTCGAATCGATTCGGGATCGAGCCGGAAATCACCGCGAAAATCGCCAAGCGCGGCTGGACGGTTTACGAAGTGCCGATCAGTTACAACGGTCGCCGTTATTCCGAAGGAAAGAAAATCGGCTGGAAAGACGGCGTCAGCGCGATCCGCACCATCGTCAAATATTGGCTTGTCGACGACTGTTTTTACGACGGCGATCCGGAAAGCGGCGCCGCGCGAACGTTCGAGCGCAGCCGTCTTTCGACGAAAGCGACCGTTGATAAAGCCTCGCCGTTCCTAGGATTGCGAACGCTTGAAATCGGCGCCGGGCAAGGGGAAGCGTCGCGCTATTTGCCGCAAAAAGAGCGGTTGACGCTCGCCGACCCGGACGAGAAAAACGTCAAATTTTTGCGCGCCGGTTACGACGGAAACGCGGTCGTCGACGTCGCTCGTCTCCGTCTCGACGCGACTTCCGCTCCCGACGCGCCCCTTCTCGATTTCGCCGTTTCCTCCGCGACGCCGGAACCGACGCAAACCGCGCGATCCCCGCAAGGCGCCCCGACGCTCCAATACGACGCCGTCGTCGCTTTCAACCGAGTCGACGCGCTTCGTTTCGACGACGCGCATGCGTTCGGGCGTCTCCGTTCGCTGTTAAAATCTAACGGTCGCGTCGTCTTTACGCTCCCCGCCGAGAACGCTTGCGCCGTTTCGCGCCGTTATTTGCCGTCGGAAATCGAGCGCCGACTCGCGGAGGCCGGGTTCCGCGCCGAAAAAATCGAACGTTTCGACGCGCTCGCGGCGCTCCTTGGAAAGCGCGGCGGAAAAACGCCGAGTCGGCGAGCGCTCAAATTCTACGACTCGCTTTTCCGTTGGACGCGTTGGCTCGACAAATTTGTTCCTGGCGCCCGCTTTTTCGTCGTCGCGACGCCCGATTCGCCGAACGCCAAGCGTTAAGCCGGCTTCCCTGCTTACGCAAACATCCTATTTTATCAATCCGCCTTAAAAACCGCTTCCTCGCCTTACGCTTTTCGCCGTTCGACGCGATGAAGCGGCTTTTTTCCGCGCCGCCTCGGCCTCGACTTGCCTTTTTTTTCTCTTCGTAATAAATTTCAAACCTAAAACGCGATTATCGTCGTCGATTTGATTATTTTTTGATTAAAGTATCAAACAAATTTCATTCTCTTTTCTTCTTTTGCGAGAACGAGGGCCGACGCGACTTTTTTGCGAGAAATTTTTGCAAATTTCACTCGTTCCTTGACAAACGCCGCCGCTTGGAGTTAAATAGAAAAGAGGAGGCGCGAACGATTTTCCGGCGTTTTTATCCGTCGAGCGCGTTCGTTCCGCGTCGTCTAAGTCGCCAATCCGCCTAATCTACCCGTCTTACTGTTCTCGAAAGGAGCGTCCGTTGTCCGCCTCGCCGTTTTCCCTTGAAATTATCCGAGCTCCAGAAACCACTCGCCGCTTCCGCGCCGCGCTCTTCGATTTCGACGGCACGTTGAGCCTCGTTCGCGAAGGTTGGCAAGACATTATGGTTCCGTATTTTCGCGACGTTCTCCTCGAAACGATGGACGACGCGACGGAGGCGGAGCGAATCGTTCGCGATTTCGTCGACCGAATCACCGGCAAACAAACGATTTACCAATGCATCCATCTGGCGAAGGAAGTCGAAGAGCGCGGAGGAACGCCGCTCGACCCGCTCGTATACAAAAAGGAATATTTGCGCCGACTTCAAGAGCGGATTCAAAGCCGAGTCGACGCGTTGGCCGCCGGAACCGCCTCTCCGGACGATTTCGTCGTCCCGGGCGCGCGCCGCTTCTTAACTCTTTTGCGCGAAGCCGGTTGCAAACTTTATCTTGCCAGCGGCACCGACGAGTTTTACGTCAAGCAAGAAGCGGAACTTCTCCAATTAACGGACTTTTTCGACGGCGGGATTTACGGCGCGCAGGACGATTACAAGACGTTCTCGAAGGCTCTCGTCATCTCGCGGCTGATCGAAATCAACAAATTGGACGGCGCGGAGTTGGTCGGCTTCGGCGACGGTTACGTCGAGATCGAAAACGTCCGCGAAGTCGGCGGTTACGCGGTCGGCGTCGCGACGAACGAAGCGAATCCGGGCGCCGGCGTCGACGCTTGGAAGCGAGGCCGTCTCCTCGAAGCGGGCGCTGACGTTATCGCGCCGGACTTCGGCGAACCCGAGCGTTTGTTCCGCTTTTTGACGACCGGCGTCGACGCGTAAACTCGCCGCCGTTTACTCAATTCACCCGTTTTAACGCCTTTAAACGCCGTGCCGCAAATAGCGTAAACATCGCAAACCGCCCAATTCAACGCCTTTTTTGCGACGCCGGACGGCTTGCGGCGCCGGTCGCGTCGTTTTTTCCCCGTTTTGCGTCGCTCGCTTGTTTCCTTTATTTTCCCCGTCGTCGCCAACCGCCCTATTTCTCCGAAAGCGCCCAATGTCCGATTTAATGCCCGTTCCGTTCGCTCCGCCCGCCGACTTAGCCGACCGTTTGGCGCGTCTTGCCGCCGCGAAAACGCCGAAAATCGCGGTGATCGGCGACTTTTGTCTCGACAAATATCTCTTTTTGTCGCCGGAATTAAACGAAATTTCGGTCGAAACGGGGAAAACGGCGTTCCAAATTCGGGCGCGGCGCGTTTTTGCCGGAGCGGGCGGGACGGTCGCGAACAACTTGCGGGCGCTCGGCGCGGCGACGTCTTGCTTCGGAATCGTCGGCGACGACGGCGACGGTTTCGAACTTTTGAAGGCGCTTCGCGGAATCGGCGCCGACGTTTCCGGAATGGTCGCGTCGTCGGAAGTCCTTACGTCGACTTATGTTAAGCCGACGAGTCCGGACGGCGACGGCGGTTGGGTCGAAGAAAATCGTTACGACGTTCGCAATCCGGGCCCGTTCCCGACGGCGGCGGTCGACGCGCTCAAAGAAAATTTCCGCAAGCGCGTCGCGGAGTTCGACGCGGTCGTCGTTTTGGAGCAGTTCCCGCCCGGTTCGGAGACGACGTTTTCGCCGGACTTTCGCGCTTTTTTGGCGGACGTCGCCCGCGCCAACCCCGACGTTTTCTTCCTTTGCGACTCGCGTTTCTTCGCCGAAAGTTACCGCGAAACGCTCGTCAAATGCAACGCGAACGAGCTGCTCGACGTTTTCGCGACCGCTCGCGGGGCCGACCGCAAACGAGAAACGACGCTCACCGGCGACGCGGAGTCGAACGTCGCGGCGCTTTGCGAAGCGGGCGCTTGGTTGGCAAAGCGCAACGGTCGTCCGGTTTTAGCGACGCGCGGCGCCCTCGGTTCCCTCCTCTTCGGCGTCGCCCAAACCGACCAGACGCCGCAAACTTCCCAAACCGCCAAAGCCTCCGACGTTGCCGATATTGCCCCGTCCGCTAAAAACGCCCAGATTTCCGTTTTCGCCGTCCCGCCGCGTCCGGTCGAACCGCCGTTCGATATTTGCGGCGCGGGCGACGCGACGAACGCCGGTTTTGTTTTCGCGCGGTCGCTCGGTTTTTCGCTCGTCGAGTCGGCGTTTTTGGCGGGCGTCGTCTCGTCGATCACGATCAAGCAACTCGGCGTTACCGGAACCGCGACGGTCGAGCAAATCGTCGCCGCGTTGACGGAATGATCGCCCGCCGACACGCCGACTTCGCGCTTTTATCGTTTTCGCAATTCCTTTCCCTCCGCGTTTTGGAGTTTTTGTAATGTCGACGTCGAAAAATTTATCGTCGCAAGAAATTGTCGGGCGTCAGTTGGAGGACTTTTACGAGCTACGTCGCAAAATCGTCAAAATCCTTACGCCGCGCAACGAATACGAAGAACCGTCCGTCGCAGAATACCGCGAACTTCTCGACGCGCTTCAAGAAAATCTCGGCGAAATGGAGGCCGCGACGCGGGAGCTTCTTCAACGTTACAATCGCTCGGAAAATCGTTTAAAAAACGTCTTAGAAGCCAACCGTTCCATTTGGACGCGCCCAACGGGCTTAGCGGCGGAAAAAATTCCGGTCTTTTGTCCTCTTGTTCGTCGCCCGACGGCGCCAAGCGGCGGAAAAACGCGAATCGTCTCTTTTATTAATCTAAAGGGCGGCGTCGGCAAAACGACGTTGACGGCGAACCTCGTCGCGGCGTTCGCGGCGGGCAATTTTCGCGACCTCGACGGTCGCTCCAACCGCCCGGCCCGCATTCTTGCCGTCGACCTCGACTTCCAAGGGACGCTTAGCCAACGTTGCGCTCGTCCCAACGACTTACAAAACGCGTATAAAAACAGATTAACGTCGACTCGGCTTCTCGACAACCCGTCAAAAGTAAAAATCGAGTTTGAGGATTTAACCGTTCCCTTCCTCGGCTCGCCCAACGCGGACCTCCTTCCGGCTTACGAAGATCTCGACGATAAAGACGTTCGCCGCCTCAACGAATTGTCGAGTCGTTACCAAGAAACGCGTTTTTTTCACCGTCTTTGGTTCCATCGTCCCGACGTTTTTGAAAAATACGACTTCGTTTTCTTCGATTGTCCGCCGCGTTTAACGGCCTCCTCGGTTTGCGCGCTTGTCGCCTCCGATTCGGTCTTTATTCCGACGGCGCCGGAATCGTTCGACGTCAATTCGATCGCGCGAATGTTAAACTGGTTCGGGAAAACCCGACAAAATTTGCGCCTCCCCGTTCAATTTGGCGGCGTCGTCCTTAATCGCACCAACAACGAAAACGACTTGACGACGATCGAAGAAAAGAATAAAACTCGCATAAAATTATTTTACGACGATTTCCGCGCTTTTTTTCCCGATTCGCCCGATCGTCCCGCCGTTCTCGACGCCTTTATCCCACGTCGCACCGGCGGCAATTACATTAACGGCGTCGACGGCAAACCGCTTCCTTACGCCGCGTCGCCCCATTTTCACCGTCTCGCGACGGAAGTTTATCGGAGAGTTTACCAATGACCGCGAACGCCGAAAAAGTTACGTTCCTTCAATCGTTACAAGCGTTGGTTCCGTTTTTGAGCGCGAACGCCAAGAAAGAACTCGAAGCGTTGTCCGAGTTGTTGACGATGTTCAAGACGACTTCTCTCGCCGAATTAAAAAACGCGCTCGTCAAACAACGCAAAAACTTCCTGAAAACGCCCGACGGTTTCGTCGCGAGAATCGAAAAGTTCCAAAACGGCGAAACGCCCGATTTCGGCGATCCGGACACGGTCGAAACGCTTGTCGCCGACTTCCGAAAAGCGACCGCCTCGACCGTTAAAGCGGTCGCGAAAAAATTCGATCTCGCGTTAACCGACAAAAAGGACGCCGACGCGTTCGAACGTTGGTTGAAAACCGGCGTTAAGCCGCCGACCGCCGAAGAGTTGTTAAAAGACGAAATCGACTCGGAAATCAAACGAGCGCTTGAATTGCGCGACCAAACTCGCCGCGAATTGGCTCCCGAAACAATTCGCCAAATCCTCGAAATCGCCGAACGGGTTAAAAAAACGTTTAAGGCCCCCGGACTCGCAATTTTTATGCGGGGCGTCGACGCAATTCCCACCGCGAAAACCGTCGCGGCGTTAATGAAAGAATTACGCGATTTTTTAGAGGATTACGCGCTTAACCGTTACAAAGCAACGCAAATCCGCGAAGAGCTTTCCTATTAATCGTCCGCGCGTTTTTCAGCGTTTGCGTATTTTCCATCGCTTCACTCCTCCTATTTCACCTACTTTCTCAACATTAACCAATGTCCCAGTTATTTTCCCGCGACCGCCTTGAAATTTTCCCCCTTGCCCGCCGCGTCAACAAAATCGATATCCAACGCGAAGCGATCGACCCGGCGACGCACCCCGTTTCACTGACCGACGAAGCGTTTCGCGACGTCGAAGCGACCGCCGCCGAACTCCGACGCGCTAAAAAACTCGGCGCCGCTCGCGTTCTAACATACGGCGCGCACTCGATTAAGAACGGCCTCGGCCCGATTCTTTCCCGTCTCGCCGAAAGCGGTTGGCTGACGCACCTGACGACGAACGGCGCCGGCGTCATTCACGACTGGGAGTTCGCGTTCCAGGGCCGATCGGGCGAAGACGTCCAACGTTACGCGACCGAAGGCCAGTTCGGAATTTGGGAGGAAACCGGCCGTTTCATTAACTTAGCGATTATCGTCGGCGCTTACCGCGGGCTCGGTTACGGCGCGGCGGTCGGGCAAACGATTCTCGACGACGGTTTCGAAATCCCGTCCGACGCCGAACTTCGCGACGCGATCGCCGCCGGAGCGCGCCTTGCCGACGCGTCTATTCCCCCCAATTCGCCCAATTTGCCGCAATTCGCCGACGCCAAGCTAACGGAAACGCTCGACCGCGCCGCGGCCGCCGCCGATTTGCTCCGCGCCAAACGACGTTTCGCGCTTCCGGACGGCAAGCACGAAATCGCGCACCCGTTCCGCGAATACTCGACCGCCTTCCGAACCCGACGCGCCGACGTCCGTTTCACCTGCGGACCAATGATCGGCTGCGATATTATTTACACGCACCCGGCGAACGACTGCGCGGCGATCGGTCGCGCCGCCCAACGCGATTTTCTCCTTTACGCCGACTCCGTTTCGCGGCTCGAAGGAGGCGTTTATCTCTCGGTCGGCTCGGCGGTTTTGTCGCCGATGATTTTCGAAAAGTCGCTCGCGATGTCGCGCAACGTCGCCCGACAGGAGGGGCGTTCGATAACCGATTTCTCGATTCACGTCGTCGACCTCGCCGAGTCGACCTGGGATTGGACGCGGAACGGCGAACCGCCGCAAACCGACCCGGCTTACTACCACCGTTACTGCAAAACGTTCAGCCGAATGGGCGGGCGGATGACGTATTGCGGCGCCGACAACCGCTCTTGGTTTGTCGCGCTCTTGAACGAATTGGAAAAAACGCCGGAATAATCCGATTTTTCGCTTGAAAAGCGCCGTCGTTTCGCGTAAAATCGTTGAAAACGGCGCCGCCGAGCGCATTTTCTCGGCGTTCGGCGGTTAAATTTTACCGTTTTTAACGATTTTCTTCAATTTTTCCGACGCCAAGACGTTCAAAAAAACCGATAAAACCGGCGTCGACGCGTCGCCCGTCGAGCGGTTCCCCCCTCCGTTTCGCCGTCGACGCGGAATTTTGTTCCACCCATTTTCGCCATTTTACCGTATAAGGAGACCGCGATGGCTCTCAATCGTCGTCAATTTCTGAAAACGTCCGCCCTTTCCGCCGCCGCGTTGAGCGTTTCGGGCGTCGCTTCCCCGTATGTCGCCCGCGCCAACAACGCTTCGTCGAAGCTGAACATCGCCGTTATCGGGATCGGCGGTCGCGGCAATGGGAACATCAACGAACTTCCGCACGACCTGGTCAACATCGCCGCTCTTTGCGACGTCGACGAAAACACGCTCGCGTCGCAAGGCGCCAAATTTAAAGACGCGAAACGGTTCTACGATTATCGTACGATGTTCGACGAAATGAAAGACCTCGACTGCGTTCTCGTCAGCGGCCCGGACCACACGCACGCCGTCCAATCGTTGGCGGCGATGAAGCGCGGCCTTCCTTGCTTCTGCGAAAAACCGCTCGCGCACGACGTCGCCGAAATTCGCGCGATGCAAAAGGTTGCGAAGGAAAAGAACCTCGCGACGCAAATGGGGACGGTCATTCACGCGACCGACAACTATCGCCGCGTCGTCGAGCTGATTCAAGCGGGCGCGATCGGCGAAACGCAAGAAGTTCACGTTTGGTGCGGCAAAGGTTGGGGCGGCTATCCGGAACCGTCGAAAGAAAAATTTGAAGTTCCGAAACACTTCCACTGGGACGAATGGCTCGGCCCGGCGCAATGGGTCGACTACAACCCGTGCTACGTCCCGGCTCGTTGGCGCGGCTACTGGCCGTTCGGCACCGGCACGTTCGGCGATATGGCCTGCCACCTGATGGACCTTCCGTTCTGGGCGCTCGATCTGCAATATCCGAAGACGATCGAAGCGACGTGCGACACGGAAATCAGCCCGATGTGCTGCCCGCTCGACGTCGAATGCCGTTACGAATTCGACTGGAACGGCAAAACGCTCCCGCTCACTTGGTACGACGGCAAGCGTCGTCCGAAGGTCATCGCCGAAAAGAAACTCGAAAACCTCGGGATGGGCGTCATTTTCGTCGGCGACGAAGGGATTTTGGAAGCGGACTACGGCACGATTCGTCTTTACCCGACCGAAAAATACGAAAAATACGAACGTCCGGCGCAAACGATTCCGTCGTCGGCGGGCCATCACCGCGAATGGATCAACTCGATCATCGACGGCGGCAAATCGACGCCGCTCTGCAACTTCGAGTACGCCGGTCGTCTTTCGGAAGCGGTGCAACTCGGCGCCGTTTCGCTCCGCGCGGGCAAGGTCAAGCTGGAATGGGACGCGAAGGCGATGAAGATCGTCAACAACGCCGACGCGAACAAGTTCCTGCAAACGGAATACCGCGAAGGTTGGGAAGTCTGATTTAGCTTAACGTCTTTTGACGTTTAACGTTGCGAAATGCCGCGCCGTCGTTTTTCTCGTCGGCGCGGTTGTTTCGCGAATCGTTGTTTCTTGCGCCGCGTCCTCCGGAACGCGGCGTTTTGCGTTTCCCAACGTTAAAATAGGCAAGCCGCGTCATTTTCATCGGCCAACCTTAAAACAAAGGCGCCGATCTTCCCGCAACGCTTTGACTTTCCCGTCGTCGGCAAAATTTTCGACGCGTCGCGAACCGTTTTCTTCTCCTTACCGTTCGCCCCGCGTTGAACCCGAAACACCCGCGCGTCGTTTTCACTCCGACGCGTCGCTAAAAACGAGCGAATCGGACAAAATAAGCAAAATGTGCAAACCGCGCAAGCGTTAAGCAAAAATCCAAAAGAGCGCCGCGTTAAAAAGCGGCAAGAAAAAACGACGCGAACGTCGGACGCCGGAGCGTCTTTCGTTCGCGTCGTCAATTTTGACGAACGTTAAGCGGCGATTATTCGGCGGCTTTCTTCGCGGCTTCGGCGGCTTGGCGACGAGCGCGCGCGGCCTTCTTCCCGCGTTTCATAACCTTCGCGCCGGTTTGTTGCGTCGCGGCGCGTTCCACGCGGCGTTCGGCCAAACGGGTCGCCTTCCCGACGCGATCGCGGAGGAAGTAAAGTTTCGCGCGACGAACGACCGAAGAACGAACGACTTCGATCTTCGCGATACGCGGGCTGTGAAGCGGGAACTTGCGTTCAACGCCTTCGCCGGCGACGATGCGACGAACGGTGAACATTTCGGAGGAACCGCCGCCGCTGCGCGCGATAACGACGCCGTTGAAGATTTGAACGCGCTCTTTGTCGCCTTCGAGAATCTTGCAGTGAACGTTGACGACGTCGCCGATTTCAAATTTGGAAACGCTCTCTTTTTTAGCGCGAGCTTCAACTAAACGAATGAGATCTTGACTCACGGATATATTCCTTCAATTTCTTGATTTTTTTCTCGGAAAGGCGGCGTTAAAAACTTCCGGCAAACCGCGCCGGACTAGAAAGAAAATTGGAAACGTTTTCCCCGACGCTTCGTCGGAACGCTCGTCGCGATTCGCTCGAATCGCCGATTCCAATTAACTCGCCCCTTTTATTGTTTTTGAAAATCAAACGTCGACGTTTTTTTCTTTTTCGGGCGCGTCGGCGGCTTCCGGCGTTTCGCTCGGCTTCGCTTCGACGACGTTTTCCGATTCCGCGACTTGTTCCGGCTCTTTCGCCTTTTTCGGTCGCTTCTTTTTCTTCTTTTTCTCGTCTTCGTCGGTTTTCATTTCCTCGCCGTCCAGCAAATCGGGACGCCGAGCCAGCGTTTTTTCTCTGCGGTTGCTCAATCGCCAACGTTCGATCGCGCCGTGATCGCCGCTCAGAAGGATTTCCGGAACGGTCAAACCGCGATATTCGCGCGGTCGCGTGTATTGGTCTTCTTCGAGGAGCCGGTTGCCCGAGGAGAACGAATCGACCACCGCCGAATTTTCGTCTCCCAACACGCCCGGAATCAAACGCATGACGGAATCGATAACGACCGCCGCCGCGACTTCCCCGCCGTTCAAAACGTAGTCCCCGATGGATATTTCGTCGGGCTGCAGGATTTCTACGACGCGCTGATCGAACCCTTCGTAACGTCCGCACAACAAAAGAATCCGCTCTTCTTGAGCCAACTCTTCGACGACGCGCTGCGTCAACGGACGGCCTTGAGGCGTCATCATCACCAAACGACCGGGCCGCTCGGCGTACGTCTGCACCTCTTCGACGCAAGGTACGATTCTGTCGACTTTCAACACCATGCCGGGCCCGCCTCCGAAAGGCCGGTCGTCCATCGTGTTGTGCTTGTCGTTCGCCCAGTCCCGCATATTGTGGAGGAACACTTCAAGCGAGCCGCGTTCGATCGCGTCTTTCAACAGACTTTCCGAAAGATAACCTTCAAAAATTCCGGGAAACAACGTCAAAACGTCGAATCGCATTCGCTTTTTACCCCCGGGCCGCAAAAATCGTCGCTTCGTTCGGAGTCTTCGACTCGCTTCGAAACCGATCGACTCGCGCCCATTTAACAGGCGGTCGACGACAAAAAACGCGTTTTTTTCGACGCTTAACCGCGTCGCAACGCTTCAATTATCAATCAAATTTCGCTCGTTCGAACGTCAAACCGAAATTATTCGGCGTCGACGGACGGACGACGACGGCTTTGGGCCAAACGTTCTTGCGCGGCTTTTTGCGCTTCGAGGCATTTGCCGTTCGGGCCGTATTTCTTGATCAAAACGGCGCATTTGTCGGTCGGTTGAGCGCCGACGCCGAGCCAATAGGCGACGCGTTCGTTCTTGAGAACGACGCGAGCGTCCGTTTCCGGAACCATCGGGTCATAGTAACCGAGTTCTTCCAAAACGCGACCGTCGCGCGGGCAACGAGCGTCGACGGCGACAACGCGGAAAAACGGGCGGTGCTTGCGACCGAACTTCTTCATACGAATTTTAACAGCCACTTAAAACTCCTTCGTCAAAAGGTATTTCGTTATTTTTTCGAACCGCTCGTTCTTCGAACGGCTCGTCGTTTATCGTCGACGTTTTCGGCGCGGCCGCCCGAGTTTTCGGGGGGACTCGCTTGCGCGAAGCAAGCGTCGCGGCGCCGACCGTCAAAGTCGACTCGATTTAAGAGGGCGTTTCCAACCGACTTAAATATTCCCTAACTTGCCGAACCGCCGTTATTTCCACCGGTTTCGATTCGGCGCGACGCTCGCCGCTCGGCGAGCGTCTTCGTTTGTTCTCGTTTTTGCCGACTTATCGACAAAATCCACGCGCGTTCTTTTATCGGCAAAATTTACCGACGCGACGTTTTTACTTGCGCTTCTTCTTGCGGCGCTCTTTTTCAAGACGCTTGCGCTGTTCGGCGCGTTCTTTAGGCGTGAGGCGTTTCCCAGTCGAGCCCTTTTTCATCGGGCCGAGCATCGAGAACGGGTTCGCCGAAACTTGCTGCGTCATCTGTTGCAGCGAGCGCATACGATCGCCCATTCCCATCGAGGACCAACTCTTGACCATGCCGGCCATCCGCTCGTGCATTTTCAGGAGCTCGTTGACTTGCGTCGTTTCGACCCCGGCGCCGGCGGCGATGCGTTTTTTGCGGCGCAGGTCGATAATGTCCGGACGGCGGCGTTCTTCCGGCGTCATCGAGTCGATGATCCCGCCGATTTTGCGCATTTCTTTATCCGGGTCGACGTTCAGTTCGCCGAGCATGCCGCTAAGCCGTCCCATTCCCGGGATAAAGCTCATGATTTTGCTCATCGAACCAAGGCGGCTCGCTTGCGACATTTGCTTGCGGAAGTCGTCGAGCGTGAAAACGCCCTTCTCCATTTGCTCTTGTTGGCGGCGGAGTTCTTCTTCGTCGAACTTCGCTTGCGCCGTTTCGATGAGCGTCATCACGTCGCCCATCCCGAGCATGCGGCTCGCCATCCGTTCCGGATGGAAGTCTTCGAGCGCTTCGAGCGTTTCGCCGACGCCGATGAATTTGATCGGAACGCCGGTAACGGATTTGACGGAAAGCGCCGCGCCGCCGCGAGCGTCGCCGTCGAGCTTCGTCAAAACGACGCCGTCGAGTTCGAGCGCGTCGTTAAACGCCTTGGCGCTGTTGACCGCGTCTTGCCCGGTCATCGCGTCGACGACGAAGTAAACTTGGTCGGGCTGAACCTTGCGTTCGATTTGGTTCAGTTGCGCCATCAACTCTTCGTCGACGTGCAGGCGGCCGGCGGTGTCGAGAATCACGACGTCGACGGCTTTTTCTTTCGCTTCTTTCAACGCGCGGCGGCACACGTCGACCGGGTCTTTCGATTCGCGGTCGACGAAAACCGGAACGCCGAGCTGACCGCCCAACACTTCGAGCTGGTCGATAGCGGCGGGACGCTGCAAGTCGGCGGCGACGAACATCGGCTTGCGACCGGCGGCCAGGAGACGTTTGCCCAACTTGCCGCAACTCGTCGTTTTCCCCGACCCTTGCAACCCGCAAAGCATAATCGTCGCGAACGGCTTCTTTTCCGGAAGCGAATGGTCGACCGGGCCCATCAGCGCAATCAACTCGTCGTTGACGATCTTCAAAATTTGTTGCGTCGGGTTCAAAGCTCGCGAAACTTCGAGCCCGAGAACCTTCTCTTGAACGGAGTCGACGAACTTGCGCGTCGTCTCGACGTTCGCGTCCGCCTCGAGCAACGCTTGGCGAACGAGGTTCATTCCCTCGCGAATATTCGATTCGGTAAGGCGACCTTGGCCCGTCATCGCGCGGAAAGCGGCGCTTAAACGGTCGGTTAAGGACTCAAACATTGGGCGGCTCGTTTCGAAAGGGGGACGTTTTCGGCGCCGAAACGCCGCGTCCGAGGCTTCTTTCGTCGCTCAAAAACGACGCGCTATTAATAATATTGACAAAATCGACGTTCGCGGGAACGCGTCCGCTCCCCAAAGTCTAAGAAAGAGAGGCGGGAACTTGGCGCGACGCCGCTTCTAATCTTTTCGATTTTACCCCCAAACGCAACAAGCGCAAGGAGGGGGCGCCAAATTTTCTTCCATTTCTTCGTTATCCGCGACTTTATTCCCATTTTTAACGTTTTTTCCGACGCGGCGTTCGCAAAACCGCTTCGCTTTTCGCCGTCGCCGCGTTTTTCTAATCTCCCCAAAGAGTCGCGTCTTCCCAAACGACGCGTTTTTACTCGCCGTCAAAACGACTCCGCCGCGTAAAACAAAATATTCGTCGCCAATCGAAACGCGCTTTTTTGCGTTAAACCGTCGCAGTTTGACGCGGCGACGTTCTCCAACGCGCAGGCGACGTCGTCCGGCGAGTACAGCAAGACCCAGCGTCCGTCGACGGCGACGCCCTTCAAGCGCGGCGGCCCCTCGACGACGGTCGCGGTCGTTTTCCGTCCGTTTTCGATTTTTCGCGTCCGATATTGCAGCGTTTCAATTTTAAAACCGCCGTATCGCCCGGTAAAAATCGGGTCGTCCGCCGGCACGTCGACGAGCTCGGCGTCGGGGAAAATCGCTTCGATTTCCGCTAAAAACGCCTCCTCGAATGTTTTCGAAGCGCAAACGGCGTTCGCAAACAAAAATCCGCCGCGCTCAAAGTAAAGTTTTAATCGTTCTCTTTCCTCTTTTTCAAACGAAAAAGCGTTCCGACCGTGCATGAAGAGGGTCGGATAATCGAAAATATCGTCGCGTTTCGCCGACGCTCGCGGGACGTAAAGTTGCGCCGGAACCCCTAAATTGCCGCGAACCGCCTTCATCAGATTCGGAATCGCCCGCGGAGCGCAGGAGGAACCGGCCCCGCATTCGAGAATCGCCGCGAACAGATGGTTGCGAACGCCCTTATTTTTCTCCAACTCGGCGGCGACGTCGGCGGGAATCTCTTCCTTGAACTTCATTTCTCGGTTCGTCGCGTAAGCGCAAACGTTCAAGCCGAGCGCGAACGCCGCCTCGATTTCCGCCGCCGCGTTCGCGGAAATCGCCGTTCCGTTTTCGATATTTTGCCCGTTCCCGCCGTTTCGTTCGAACGGTTTCGCCGCTTCCCAAAGACAAGAAAGGGACGGCCGGTCGTCGAAAACGCTCGGCGCTTCGCCGCTCTCGCCCGAAGTCGGACGATACGCCGGAACGAAAACGACGCTTGTTCGGCAGCCGAAGTCGAGTCCCCAAATCGGCCGAACGCGTTCCGGAGCGACGACCTTTTCCGCCGTCCAAATCGGGTGATCCGGCTCCAGCAACCGCAACTCGCCGCCGTCTTTCGCCGCGATTTCCGCAATCAACTCCCGAAAACCGCTTTCGAAACCGACGTCGCCGTCGATCGCCTCCGCGAAAATGAAGCCGCCTTGCTCCAAATAACCGCGCAAATTTTCGATTAAGCGACGTTTTTCCTCCGCGTCGCTCGGAACGGGCGTTTCTGTTCCGCTAATCGACAAAATCGGCGTCTGCAGCAAGTCGTCGAGCGTCGCCCGTTTCGCGTCGATCGTTTGCCAAATGAGGTTCGTCTTCCACTCCCGCTCGACGCGGCGCGTCAGCCGAGCCAAGTCGTTCGGGTGAGCGTTCCAGTCTTCCCCGTCACCGTATTTTAACTTCGAAACGAGAACCGGCCAACGCCCCTTCGACAAGAAAAGAAGCGCGAACGCCGTCGAAACGCAGTTGTTTCCGGCCAAATCCTTTTGAGCGTTCCAAAATTGCGACAGCGCCCCCTTGCGCCGCAGAAGCGCGTCCGCCCCTTCGCGATACCAGTCGTTGCGCCCGACGAAGCGGTTCGCCGTCAGCCGCCCGATCCGCTCGAGTCCGTACAAATAATAAAAAAAGTACGAGTCGGTTCCGGCGGCGCGACCGGGGTTCGTCCTCGCGCTAAAATGTTTCCCCATCCAGTTGAGCCCGGACGAAATCCGGACGGCGATCTCGTCCTCGAAATCTTGACAGCAAAGAAAATCGTCTCCTTCGACCCGCGCTCGGGCCGCCTCGCGAACGCCGGAACACATCGCCAACGCCGCGATTCCGGCGCACGTCATGCTTCCCGTTCCGTATCCGCTCGGAAAGCCCTCCGGATTGAGCGTCGAGGCGCGGTACCCCCACGAACCGTCGTCGTTTTGCATTCGCGACCAATAATTTTCGGCGCGTTTCCAAACGGTCTCGTCGATCGCGACGCCGACTTGCTCCGCTTCGTAAAGCGCGAGGACGGCGAACTGCGAGTTCGAGTTGTCGGCCCGCTCCGACGCTTGGTCGATTCCGACGTAAGACCAGCCGCCGTCGTACTCGTTCGACGTTTTCAGCTGCCGTTCGACGAGCCAAGCGACGTTCGCTTCGATGCGCGCCCGGTCGGTTTCGGGGTCGGCGAGGCAAAAAACCATCGTTTGGAGCGAAATCGGGTACGTTTGATTTTGCTTCTCCGGCGAAAACTCGCGCAAAAATTCGAGCGCTTTCGCGACCGTCGGATCGTCTTTGTCGAGTCCCGCGCTCAACAAGGAAAGCGCGCAAAGAGCGGTCGTTCCCGGTCGGTACCCCGGATACTCGTCCCATTCGCCGGTCGGACGCTGCTTTTGTCGCAAAAAAGCGATCGCTCCGTCGACGCCGGAGCGCACCGCCTCCGCGCTCAAGCCGCCGTCCCCGCTTTCCTCGCCCGCCGAGTCCGCGTCGTTTGCCGAAATCGCCGAACCTGCCGAAGCGTTTCGAGTTTGCCCCAACGCCGTCGATCGGTCGAGCGTCGCGCTCAAAAACGCTCCGACGACGAGCGCCGCCGCTATTCCTCGCCGCCAAGCGTTCGCCGCCGTTCGATTCGACAAATTCGACGCGTTCTCCGCCAATTCGCGCATTTTTCCTCCCGACGCGGCCGCTCCGCCCGTTGCTTCCGTTTTATTCCAAAAAAATAAGAAACGCCGTCCGTTCGAACGCGCGTTTCTTATCGTCGACTTTCGTTCGCCGCCCTAAAGAGGCGACGTTTCCGCTCCGAAGCGCGTCGAGTCCGCTTTTTAACAAAAGCGCGACGCGTCCGGCCGCAATTTCGTTCAAACTTTCTTAGTTTTAACGTTTTTTACAATTTCGCGCAACGTCGTTCGGGCGGCGTTTCTTTTCTCCTCCGACGTTTCCGCTTTCTCTAAATCGCCCGTTTCTCCCAAATCTTCGTCCTTATCTCGTTCGACGTTCCGCTCCGAAGCGACGTCGCGATAAAATAGCGCGAGCATTTTCGAAAGACACAACGTCTCGACCGTTTCGTCGGGCGTCGGCTCCGCGTCGCGAGCGTTCGTTTCGTCGCTCGAATTCTTCGCTTCAGCCGCCTCTTTTTTGGCCAGCACTTCGCTTCGATAGACGGCGACGTCGGCGGGCGCCTCGATTCCGATCCGCGCTTTGTCCCCGCGCACGTCGACGACGACGATCCTTATCTTCCCGTCGATAACGACGCTCTCGCCCTTTTTCCTCGAAAGCACCAACATTTGACTTCCCTTCCTCGAAAGCGTTCCGATCGTTTTCAGTTCGACCGCGACGCCGTCCGATTATCGTTCTCCGAATCGATTTCAACGAGCTTTCGCTAGACGCTCGCCGCGCCTAACTCAATTCTACCATTTTAATCAGAATTGTCAATTCTACCATTTTAGTCGGAGTCGCCATATCGTCTTTTTTCGAACGTCGACGCGTAAAATATGAGCGCAAAAAAATCAAGAAATGGGAAAAACCGAAAATTTTCATGAAATTCTAACGGTTGTTTCGATTTTAACGCAACTGCCACCCGCGACGCGTCGATTAATACCTACGACGGAACGTTCGCGACGCGGCAAAATCGCGGTGCGAGCCGCTTTTTCGCGCCGTCGTCGATCGTTTTTCGCTAGTTTTCGCCCTTCGATTCGCCGTTTTTCGCCGCTCATGTCCGCGCCCGTTCGTTTTTTGCCTCTCGTCGACACGCACGCTCACCTGAATTTGGACGCTTTCGCCGCCGATCTCGACGACGTCGTCGCTCGGTCGCGCTCGGGTCGTTTTCCGGAAATCCGCGGTCGGCAAGTCGAAGACGCGCTCTTTCGCCCGTTCCTTGCGGCGGCGGTTTGCCCGGCGGTCGACCTCGAATCGTCGATCCGTTCCCTCGAACTGTCGCGCCGATTCGACGTTCTTTACGCCGCGGTCGGAATCCATCCGAATCACGCCGCGTTGACGGAGCCGGGCGATTGGGAGGCGATCGAACGCCTCGCGCTCGCCGCCGTCGACGTTAAAGACGACGCGGACGACGCGAATCCCGCTCCGTCGCCCCTCGACGGCGCCCGTCTCGTCGCGATCGGCGAAACCGGCCTCGACCGTTATTGGGACGACGCGCCGTTCGACGTTCAAAGCGCCCTTTTCCTTAAGCACCTCGAACTCGGCCGACGAACCGGGCTCCCGGTCTTGATTCACAGCCGCGACGCGAACGACGATTTGGACGCCGTTTTGCGCGACTTTTACGCCGAAACCGCTTCCGACGCGCCGACGCCTGGCGTCGTTCACTCGTTCAGCGGAACGCCGGAACAAGCGCTCGCTTGGACGGAACTCGGATTCTACCTTGGGTTCGGCGGGTTCGTTACTTACCCGAACCGCAAGTTCGCCGAAATCGCGGAGGCCGCTCGCGTCGCGCCGCTCGACCGGATTTTGCTCGAAACGGACGCGCCCTTTTTGACGCCGCATCCGCTTCGCGGCAAGCTCGAACGGAACGAGCCGCTGACAACCGCGTTCGTCGCCAAACGAATCGCCGAGTTGCGCGGTCTTTCGGTCGCCGACGTCGTTCGTCAAACGACCGAAAACGCCGCTCGGCTCTTCCGTTTCCCGCCGCTTCCGAGCGAGCCGTCGTCCCTTTAACCCCGCAAACATCGCCGTTTAACGTCTTTCGTTTCGCGCTCCCGCCGACGTTTCCTTTTCCCATTGCGCTCGTTCGAGTTTCGGCTCGACGCGCCCGACGACCATTCAGGAGACTATATAATAATGACGCGTTTCGCTTCCCGTTCGACTCGCCGCTCGTTCCGCCGCGCCGCGCTTTTCGCCCTTTCGACGGCGATTCTCGGCGCCGCTCTTTGCGCGCCTCGCGACGCCGCCGCTCAAAACGCCGATTCGAAACGCGGCTCGTTCGCCGATCGAGTCGGGGCCGCGCTCCGCAATCAAGGCCCGAACGCCGACCGCTCGAAGAAGCCCGCCGTTCCGAGCCCGAACGGCCCGCAAACTCGCAAAGGCGCCGTTCCGGCTCCGCGCCCGCTCCCGTCGCAACGTTTCGGAGCGGTCGCGCCCGCGCAACCCGCCGCTTCGGCCCCGCAATCTTGCCTTCTGCAGTCGTCCCGCAAGATCGGCTCGGCGGACGTCGTCGAAATTTCGCTCGAAGCGTCGGGCGACGTCGTCCAAACGACTTACGACGGCCAAACCGAGCGCGCGCCGATGGAAGTCGTCGCCGGATTCAAATACGAAGAGCGTTACGAACTTTACTCGCCGGTCGGGCCGGTTCGCTCGATTCGCCAATACGAGCAAGCCGGGATGAAGCGCAAGTTTGGCGCGAGCGTCGCTCGTCCGCTCCTCGACGCGTCGCGCAAGTTTATCGTCTCCGATTTCGACGGCAAAAAAACGACGATTTACTCGCCGGTCGGCGCGATGAAAAGCGAGCAATATTCGCTTCTTAGCGAGCTGCCGTTCAACACCGTCCTTCTCGACCGCCTTCTTCCGAACAAAACGGTCAAGCTCGGCGAAGACTGGCGCGTTTCGAACGACGTTCTCGCGGCGCTCCTCGGCGTCGAGGCGATCGAAAGCAACACGCTGCGGCTGACGCTGACCTCGATCGTCGACGATTTCGCCGAAGTCGAGCTTTACCTGCAAGGCGACCCCGGCCCCGACGGTCAGCCGACGCCGAGCGCGCTCGTTTGCGCGTCGGAAGGCGCCGTCGTCGAAATCGAACTTTCGGGCAAATTCCAATTCGACCTGAAAGCGCGCCGCTTAACTTGGTTCGGCGTCCGCGTCGACGAGCGCCGTTCGGAAAGCGTCGCGGCGCCGGGGCTCGAATGGTCGGCGACCCTCCAAATCAACGTCGCGCCGCTTCCCGAGCCGCAAAAGTTGACCGACGACGTCGTCGCCGACCTCCGCGGCCCGGTCGAGCCGGAGTTGTTGCGCCTTTATTACAACGCTCAAAAGGGGTTCTGGCGCTTCCAACACTCGCGCGACTGGAAGATGACGCAAGACGGCGAAACGTCGGCGGCGCTCTGCTGCGTCGTCGGCGGCGAGGCGATCGCGCAGTGCAACATCGTTTCGAACGGCAAAATCGACCTTGAGTCGAAACCGTCGATCGACGCTTACAAAGCGGAAATCAAGAAAGGGCTCGGCGACCGTTTCGGCGCGTTCGTTCAAGACGCGGTTTACGAAGGGCCGTCCGGCGACTCGATTTATTACGTCGTCGCCGACGGGACGCACGAAACCGTTCCGTTCCGTTGGGTTTACTACCTCGTTACCGACGACGACGGAAACCAAGCGACGCTGATGTTCGAGATTCGCGCCGACATGCTCGAAAATTACGACGATTCCGGCCGCGAAATCGTCGAGACGTTCCGCATCGTTCCGCGCGTCGACCCCGCCGCTAAAGCCGCCGCCGAAAAGGCCGCTCGCGAAGCCGCTCAAAAAGCGAAAAAAGACGCCGCCAACGCGACGAAAGCGCCGGAAGGGCTCGGCCTCGACGCGAAAACGTCGAACGACGCCCCAAAAGCCGACGCCGCCGACCTCGAACGCGCGCCGTCGCCGGAAAAATAACGGCTCGCCGACGGTTCCGCAAAAAGAAAGGGAAAACGAATGTTCGCCGCGTCCGAGAAAAAAACGCTCGCCGCCGCCAAGCCGGTTAAAAAACGCGCTTGCAAAAAAGCGACGAAAAGCGAAACGGTCGAAGCGCCCGCCGCCCAACCGGTTAAAAAGCGCGTTTGCAAGAAAACGACGAAAAAAGCCGAAACGCCCGAAACGGTCGCCGACGCAAAATCCGTCAAGAGACGAACTTGCAAGAAAACAACGGAGAAAAAGAACGTCGCCGAAACGCTTCCCAACGCTCCGTCGACGCTTTCTCCGACGGAGCGACGCCGCCTCGCCGACCGCGTTTTCGCGACGTTGACCGAACGCTACCCGAACCCGAGTTGCGCGCTCGACCACACGTCGCCGTTTCAGCTGCTCGTCGCGACGATTCTTTCGGCGCAATGCACGGATAAGCGCGTCAACGCCGTTACGCCCGCCCTCTTCGAGCGGTTTCCGACGGCGGAAGCGTTCGCCGACGCGCCGGTCGAAGAAATTGAAGAGCTGATCAAAAGCTGCGGTTTTTACCGAGCGAAAGCGGCGAACGTTTCGCAAGCGAGCCGCGCTATCGTCGAGCGGTTCGGCGGCTCCGTCCCGGCGACGCTCGAAGAACTCGTCCAACTTCCCGGCGTCGGACGCAAAACGGCGAACGTCGTTCTCGGCAACGCTTTCGGAATCGCGTCCGGTTTCGTCGTCGACACGCACGTCTTGCGGTTGAGTCGCAAAATCGGCCTTTCCGACGCCGAAACGCCGGAAAAAGTCGAACGCGACCTTAACGAGCTCGTCCCGCAAAGCGATTGGATCGACGGAAGCCACCGCCTCATTTACTTGGGGCGCGAATATTGTATCGCGCGCCGTCCGCAGTGCGACGTTTGCCCGCTCGGCGAGCATTGCTTGAAGCGGCCTTAACCGCGAGCGACGCCGCTTCCGTTAATTTTGCGAACCGCGCTCGATTCGCTTTGCCGCGCGGCTTATTTTGTTTCCTATTCCTCCTTAACCTTCCGCTTTGCGCCGCCCGCCGATTCCCCCGCGATATTTTGCGGGCGCCGCCGCGACGCCGCGTTTTGATTTTTAGAAAACGATGCCAATTTTCATTACTATTCTCCTTCTTATTTGCTCGAACGCCTTCATGACGTTCGCTTGGTACGGGCACCTTTCGACGCTCAAAGGCAAATGTTGGCTCGTCGCCGCGCTGGTCAGTTGGGGGATCGCGTTTTTCGAGTACATGCTGCAAGTTCCGGCGAACCGAATCGGCTCGACGGCGATGACGCTCCCGCAGTTGAAAATTTTGCAAGAGGCGATTTCGTTGTCGGTGTTCGTCCCGTTCGCGATTCTTTTCGCCAAGCAGGAAGTCGGCTTAAACTACCTTTGGGCCGGGCTTTGCATCGCCGGCGCCGTTTTCTTCATCTTCCGCGGTTGACGTTTCGACGCGTCGGCGCTTGTTCTTTTTCCGAACGCCGACGCGCCGAAAGCGCCGATTTTTCAAACGATTCCGCGCAACTTGAACTGTTTGATTTTGTTGTAAATCGTTTTCTCGCTGACGCCGAGTTTGCGAGCCGACTGCGCCCGGTTCCCGCCGCAAGCGTTGATCGTTTCGATGATCGCGCGGCGTTCGATTTCCGCCATCGTCAGCCCGGCCAACCCCATCGCGCCGTCCGGCGAGCGCGAGTCTTTAATCATCGTGTCGAACGAAATGTCGTTTTCCGACACGACGACGTCCGGCGCGGTCTCCATCGCTTTTTGCAACACCGACTCGAGTTCGCGCACATTGTACGGCCACGAGTATTGCCGCAATTTGTTCAGCGCCGACGTCGACAAAATCGACAGATTCCGATCGTTCGCCCGAGCGACGCGGCTCATGATTTCGCGAGAAAGCGCCGGAATATCCTCCGCTCGGTCGCGAAGCGGCGGCACGTTCAGCGTCAGCGCGTTCAAGCGGAAGTAAAGCTCGTCGCGGAACCGGCCTTGCACGCAGGCGATCGCCAAATCGCAACTCGTCGAGGCGACGACGCGGGCGTCGACGCGGCGCGTTTCGGTCGAGCCGACCCGACGCGTCGTCTTGTCTTGAATAAATTGGAAAATTCGCTTTTGCAACGACGGCGACAAATCTTCGACGTGATCGAGAAAAATCGTGCCGCCGCGAGCCAACTCCAACCGACCGGGCCGCTCGCCGGAAACGCCGGGAATCGCGCCTTTGGCGACGCCGAACAGATCGGCTTCGAGCGTTTCAGGCGGAAGCGCGTTGCACGAAACGACGACGAACGGAAAACGCGCCCGCGGCCCGGCTTGGTGAATCTGCTGAGCGACGACGCTCTTCCCGACGCCGCGCTCGCCGGAAATCAAAATCGTCGCGTCGAGCCGTCCGAACGCTTCGATTTGTTTGCGGAGCGTTTGAATCGGCGTCGAGACGCCCGCCATCGTCGCGGGAAGCGCCGGCGTTCCAACCGTTTGGCGCAAGGAACGATTTTCTCGCGCATCCTGCTCAATTTCAAGACTTGGCGCGTCGCCTGCAGGAGCGCTTGGCGTTCGCACGGCTTGACGATGTACGAGTGCACGAACTTGCTCAACCGTTTGCGGCGCTCGGCGTCGCCGGTCGGCTCGTCCATAAAAATGATCGGCGCGTCCGGATATTTGTCGACCAGTTGGCGGCAGAGCGTTTCAGGCGACGCGTCCAACGTCGCGGAGTCGATCAGGAACCCGGCGGCGTCTCCAAGCGCAAGCCCGGACAGCGTTTCGGAAGAGGCCGCCTCGACGACGCCGACGTTTTCGACTTCGAGACAACGACGCATCGCCGCTCGCGACCCGGCGTCTCCGCAAAGAACGACGATCGAATCGACCGCTACCGAAGCGACCGAACGCTCGCCGGTCGAGCGACGCTCTTCGACCGCGGAAGCGAAAAACGCGCCCTCGTCGTTCCGAGGCTCGACGCTCGAACGGACGAAATCGGAAGAAGACGGGCGATCGACGATTTGATTTTGTTGTTCCAACGAGTAATAAGACGCGCTGCTCATGGTGGTGTCCTTTTCTTTTTTGATCTGGGCGACGCGGCGCCGACCGACGACGCGTCGAATATATAACGTAAGCGAAATCGATAACGAACGATTTTTCCTCTCCGAAGAGCTCGGCTCGACGAAACGCGCAATCGACGCGCTTCGAGAAAAATCCTTCGCCTCCGGAGCGCCGCGAAAAAAAACTTGCGAGGCGCGAGCGAACGACGCGAACGTTTTCACGTCCGGCGCTCCTTGGCGCGCACCTTTGCGGCGACGTCGACATTTTACAACGAATCTTAATTTACTTACAGCGCTTAAATCGCGTTATCGCAAGATTTTAAAACAAATTCGCATAGAAATTTTACACGCGAAAAAACGCCGCTAAAAGTTACCGAAAAATCGGAAATAAATACCGAGAAACGGCTCCGCGTCTTCCGCAAAGCGCCTAGATTCGCTTTTCTCGTCGGAATCGGCGCGGCGCAACAAATCGCGTCGACCGTAAATATCGGCGTCAACCGACGCAGATTTTGCGTCGCTCGCGCTTGCGTCGACGACGCGACGCGCAAAAACAAGTCGGCCTCCGACGCGAAAACGTTCGGAAAAAGAAGAAATCGGAGGAACGTTCGCCCCGAAAACGCTCGCTTAAAAAAAAAGACGCCGTTTAAGAATACGCGAAACGGAGGGAAAAAAACGGGACGCGCGTCTTCAAAAAAGAGAAAATCGACGGAAAAAAACGACGCGCCGTCAAGACGCGCCGTTTTTAACGGTTTTCACGCCGCCGACAACGCGACGTTCCTTCCCCCCTTGCGTTTTTCAGCTCTTTTAACGTTTAAACGCTTCCCGCGACGTCGGTTCAGTCGTTGAGCAACTTCAAAAACGCGCCGTGCAGTTCGGAGTTCGCGGTCGCTAGGAGCGGTTTGACCGCCAAGTCGAACGGTCGTCCGTCCGTGTTCGTCGCGACGCCCCCCGCTTCCAAAACGAGCAGAACGCCGGCGGCGACGTCCCACGGGTGCGCGCATTGGCAGATTTTCGCGTCGAAGCGTCCGGCGGCGACGTACGCCAAGTTCAGCGCGGTCGAGCCGGTGCGCCGCATCGCTTGGCAGACCGGAACGCAACGCTTGAACGCCAAATAATCGGGCGAATCCGGCTTCGTTTGCGTCGGAAAAGAAACAGCCGTCAGCGCTTGCGTCGGACGCGACACGTCGCTCGTTCGCAGACGTTCGCCGTTGAGGAACGCTCCGGCGCCCCGTTCGGCGGCGAAAAGTTCGTCGGAAATCGGGTTGTGCACGACGCCGCAAAGAATCTCGTTCCCCCGAGTCAGCGCGATCGACGTTCCAAAAAACGGAACGCGGTGAACAAAGTTCGTCGTTCCGTCGAGCGGGTCGACGATCCAAGCGAACGGCAAATTCGCCGGCGCGCCGCTTCCGCACTCCTCTTCGCGCAAGACGTTTTTAAGGCGCGGCGCGTCGGGCCCGAGCGAACTTTGCGGCTCCTCGCCGATAAAATAATGCTCCGGAAACGCCGTCGACAAAATCTCGGCGATCTTCGCTTGCGCCGCGACGTCGGCTTCCGTTACCAAATCGCCCGGATTCTTTTCGCGAAACCCGACTTTCCCGACCTTTTCCCGCAAAATAGCGCCCGCTTCTCGCGCGGCTCGAATCGCAACCTCCAAATACTCGGACATTCGCCGTCCTTCCTTTCTTTACAACTTCTCCAATCTTAACCAATCTAACGTTATTATTTCCCTTACAACGCGCCAAACGCCGCCGCGCCGCGCCGCGTCCAACGTTTCGCGCGTTTCGTTTCCTTCGGCCTATTTTAAGTCGAGCGGCCGTCCCTTCGATTCGCCCGTCTCGCCAATTTTCGCTATTCTCGCGTTCGTCGCGAATCTTTTTTCATTCCCGAACCGCCGACTCGTCGCGACGTTCGTTCTCGAACGCCCGGAGCGCCCCTTAATCATCTCGAACCGAACGGAACGCGACGCCGACGGTTCGACGAGCTTCTTACCAAGGTCGGTTTCGCCCGACGCGAACGCTTGTCATCGTCCGCCGCGAATTTTTTTCCACTCTTCGACCGCCAACTCGTCGCAGCGTTCGTTCTCGGGATGACCGGAATGTCCCTTGATCTTCTCGAACTGAACGGAGTGCGACGAAACCAGCTCGTCGAGCCGTTTCCACAAATCGAGATTTTTCACCTCGGCCCAGCCGCTTTTCTCGCGCCGCCGCCACCCGTTTCGCTTCCAGTTCGCGAGCCAACTCGACAGGCCGTTCAAAACGTAAGCGCTGTCGCTGACGATTCTTACCGACGTCGGTCGCTTCAACGCCGACAGTCCCTCGACGACGGCCTGCAGCTCCATGCGATTGTTCGTCGTTTCGCGTTCGCCGCCGGAACGTTCGATTTCCTTCCCCGTCGGCAGGTGCCGCATCACGAACGCCCAACCGCCGGGCCCGGGATTGCCGCTGCACGCGCCGTCGGTGAACAACGCGACTTCCGATTCGCCGCTCGTCGCTCTCATCGTCTTCCTCCGTTTTTCGTTCGTTATTCGTATTCTCTTTTTTTCGCCCGACTCCGCCGACTTTAACCGCTCGGCGAGCGCGAAAACGCCGACGCGTTTCATTGCGCTCGCTCGCCGGCGTTTGACAAGAGAAAATCGTTCGTTTCGCGTTCAAAACGCCGAGCCGCTTCTCTCGCGTTTCCTTTCGCCGCCCGGTCTCGGCGCGTTGGGCGCCGGCCCTCTAAAACCGCCGTCGGGGCCGTTCGGCTTCGGCCCTCCGAAACCGCCGGGAGGACTCGGCTCGCCCTTGCGTTTGCGAACGATTTCCTCCGTTTTCGCCAACGCGAATTCCGTCAAGCGGTCGTATCCGGTCGCCCGCGCCGTTCGCAACTCCGAAATCGTCGCGACCGCCGCCTTCAAATCGCCGTCGAGCGCGGCGCACCAAGCGAGCCCGGCCAATCCGAACGGATCGGAATCGCGCCCGGCGCTCGGATTCTCCGCGATTCGTTCGAAAATCGCCCGCGCTTCCGGAACGTTCTTCTCGTCTAAATGCGCGAGCGCGAGCTGACGCTCCGCGCGGCTCGTCCAATACGCGTCGTTCGGAAAATACTCGCCGACGCTCCGCCAAGCGTCGACCGTTCCGGCGTGCAACGCGAAAACCCACTGCTCCTCGACCGAATCGAAACGCCGAATCGTCGACGGCGGCTCGGCCGTTCGCGCCGCGACGACGCGATTTTTCGCCGCCGTCGCCGCCGCTCCGCAGAGAAACGCGCCGAGAAACGCCGCCGTCGTCGCCGCGACGCCGCGCCTCGTCCAACGCGTCGCCGACGCGTCTCGCAACGTTCGCAACTTGGCGCGGTTCGTTTGCCAAGTTTGCGCTAAATTCGTCGTTTCGAGCGCCTGTTCGAACGCCGCGCGCTCGTCCGCCGATTGAAAAAATCCGGTTGCCGCGACGACGTTTTCCGGTTCGCGCTCGCTCTTTCGCTCGGCGTCCTCGACCGTCGCCAACTCGAACGCCGTTTGCGTCGACGCGGCGCACTCCTCGTTCCGCTCGAACTCCCGCCGCGCTTCCCGCAACGCGTCGAGCAGAACGTCGGGCGACGCCGGACGGTCGCTCGGCTTTTTCTCGATCATCCGCCGAATCAGCGCGACCAACGCCGGCGGCGCGTCCGGGCGCAGCTCCTCGATCGGACGCGGACGCTCGTTCAAATGCTTCAAAATAACGGCCAACGGAGCGTCTCCGTTAAAAGGCGTCGTTCCGGTCAGCATTCGGTACGCGACGATTCCGAGCGAATAAATGTCGGAACGCGAATCGATTTTTCCTCCGCGAGCCTGTTCCGGGCTCATATAAAGCGGCGTTCCGAGCGCGACGCCGGTTCGCGTCAACGTCGCCGCCGTCGCGCCGAGCGAAGCGTCGAGCCGCGCCAAACCGAAATCGACGACTTTAATCGTTCCGTTCGCGTCGAGCAACACGTTTTCCGGCTTGACGTCGCGGTGAACGACGCCCGCGTCCGCCGCCCGTTTGAGCGCCGCCGCGATTTGTTCGAGCGCCGAAAAGGTTTGCGGAATCGACGCTCGGGCGCCGCGCCGCAAAAACCGCTGCAAACTCATGCCGTCGACGTATTCTTGCGCGACGAAACGGTACGTTTTCGACGCCGCGCCGCGTCGCCGCCGTTTTCTGAATCGCCGCTCTTTCCGCGGTTTAGCGCCGTCGTCGAACGCTTCGACGGAGAAATCGCGCTTCATCTCGCCGTCGAGCGTCGCCGAACCGACCTCGTACACGCGAACGACGTTCGGGTGCTCCAAGCGCGCCGCGACGCGCGCTTCCTGCAG
This sequence comes from Thermoguttaceae bacterium, assembly GCA_017559825.1. Taxonomy (GTDB): domain Bacteria; phylum Planctomycetota; class Planctomycetia; order Pirellulales; family Thermoguttaceae; genus RUG369. The sequence continues at coordinate 39,582 of JAFYQR010000060.1, forward strand.
AAACCGCCGCAAATACGTTTCGTCGCGGGCCAGCTCGTCTTTCAAAATTTTCAGCGCGACCGGACGTCCCAACGAAAGTTGCGTCGCTAAAAAAACGTCCGACGTCGCGCCGCCGCCGACGCGCCGCTCGATTCGGTAATCTCCAAGCGTTCGTCCGCAAAGCTCCTCGCGCCGGTCGACGGCGCCGTCGTTCGTCGATCGTTCGGTCATTGATTCGCTTCTCCTTATTCGTCGGCGCCTAGTTTCGCCGTTTCGTTTTCTTAATTATACCGTCGACGCTCGCCGTTTCAACGGGTTCGCGCCGTCCATTAATATATCAAAGCCGCGCCGATTCCGCTCGCCGACGCGTTTCGCTCGCAAGAAACGCCTCAAGCGACGCCCGAACTCGCGAGCGCCTTCATTTTCGAAAACGCCTCGCCGTCGAGCGCCGCTCCCGCGCCTTCTCGCTTCGCCGTTAGAACGTCAGCTTGATTAGGCCGTCCTTCGAGACGTAATGCTTGTCGACGCCGAGTTCCTCCATCCAAGCGCGAACTTCGAGCGTCTTCCAAGGCCCGGAGTTCTTGCCTTTTCCGCCGGCGTTGTTGTCCCAAAGCCAGTCCGGCGTCGGCCAAAGGCAAACGGTCGGCGACGCGACTTCGTAAAATTCCTTCGCAACGCCCTGTTGGCCGTGGTGCGCCATCTGAACGAAATCGGCGTCGATCTTTTCCTTCGGAACGTTTTTCAAAACGCGGTTTCCGCCCTCGACGCCCAAATCGCCGAGCATTAAGAGCGACTTTCCGGCGACGTCCAAGCGGAAAACGATCGTCGAGTTGTTGATCGCGTTCATCGTCAGCGACTCGTCGAAGTCGTTGAGCGTTTCGATTTTCAGCGCGCCGAACTCCAAAACGTCGCCCGGTTTCGGCGTAATCGTTTCGCCTTTGAAAAGCTTTTGCGCGGCGAAGAAACGAGCGGTCGCCGGTTTGCAGTACGCTTCGTATTTGTCGAGCCAAGCTTGCGTCGGGAAGTTGAAGTAGAGCTTTTTAATATCGAGCGCGTCCGGATTCGTCTCCATAATACGGCAAAAGGCGCCGAAGTGGTCGTCGTGCGCGTGCGTCATAATCCAAGCGTCGACTTTTCCTCCGCAACGCTTTTTCAGGAGCGCGGTTAAGTAGTCCGCGTCGCCGACCGTTCCGCCGTCGAAAACGACCGTTTCGCCGGTCGCCGTTCGGAAGACGTACCCCATCATCTGCGATCCGGTTTGGCGCGGCGTTTGCCACATCGTTACTTTCGGCGCGCTCGGGTCGGCGGCGAACGAAACCTCGATCGCGTTATCCTCGGCGGAAAACGCCTGTTTCGGCGAAACCAGCCCCGACTTGAACGCCAACGGAGCCGCCAGCCCCAACGCCAAAAAAGTTCTTCTCTTCATATCTTCGTCTCTCCCTTATTTCAACCGTTGCCAATCGAATCCAACGTTAGAACGTCGCCTTAATAAGGCCGTCCTTCGAAACGTAATGTTTGTCGACGCCGAGTTCCTCCATCCAAGCGCGCGTTTCGAGCGTCTTCCAAGGGCCGGTGTTCTTGCCTTTCCCTCCGGCGTTGTTGTCCCAAAGCCAATCCGGCGTCGGCCAAAGACAAACGGTCGGCGACGCGACGGCGTAAAACTCCTTCGAAACGCCCTGTTGGCCGTGGTGCGCCATCTGGACGAAGTCCGCGTCGATCTTTTCCTTCGGAACGTTTTTCAGGACGCGGTTTCCGCCCTCCAAGCCGAGGTCGCCCAACATCAGCAGCGACTTTCCGGCGACGTCCAAGCGGAAAACGACCGTCGAGTTGTTGATCGGATTCATTGTCAACGATTCGTCGAAGTCGTTGAGCGTTTCGATCGTCAGCGCGTCGCCAAACGTTTGAACGTCGCCCGGCTTCGGCGCGATCGTTTCGCCCTTAAAGCTCTTTTCGAGCGCGGCGAAAAACGGGTCGCGCCATTTTTTCCCGCCCGCTTCGTATTTGTCGAGCCATTCGCGTTTCGGGAAATTGAAGTAAAGTTTCTTGATTGCGAGCGCGTCCGGCGTTTTCGCCAAGATTTCGCCGAGCGCGCCGAAGTGGTCGCCGTGCGCGTGCGTCAGATACCAAGCGTCGACTTTTCCGCCGCAATGTTTTTTCAGGAGGTCGGCCAAATACTTCCCGTCGGCCGGCATTCCGCCGTCGAAAACAACCGTTTCGCCGGTCGCCGTTCGGAAGACGTACCCCATCATCTGCGACCCGGACTGACGCGGCGTTTGCCACATCGTTACTTTCGGCGCGCTCGGGTCGGCGGCGAACGAAACCTCGATCGCGGAGTCTTCGGCGCAGTATCCCCATTTCGGCGAAACCAATCCCGACTTAAAAGCCAACGGAGCCGCCAACCCCAACGCCAAAAAAGTTCTTCTCTCCATCTTCGTTCCTCCCGACGTCGAAAACGCCCCAAAATTCAAAACAGCGATAAAAAACAACGCGGCGCCGAACGCTCCGACGCCGCGTCTAACCGCTATTTTCCCCGTCGACGCGCGAATTTCAAGCGAAATCCGTTCTCAAACGCCAAAAATCGCCGAAAAAGCGGATTTTTTTTCAACGCCGAACGCTCAACCGCTCAACGACTCCCAAACGGGCGCCGGAACGCCGAGCGCGGCCGAAATCGCCTCGATCAATTCGCCCTCGCGCTCGACGACGACGCCGTCCGCCGCGACGCAGCGATAAAACGCCGTCAACAATTTTTGCTTCAAAACCGGCGTCGCTTGCGACAAGTCGTTAAGCGCGCGGCTGAACGCTCCGAGCGTTCGCGTCTCGGTAGGCGTCGGCTCGAGCGTCAAATAGAAATACGACGCGCCTTCGTCGAACGCTTTGCGCTCCGCCGCCGCGTCGCCGTCCGCGCCTTCGCTCGCCAAGAACGAAAGAACCGTTCGGAACGGCTCGACGACGTCGTCGAAGCGCGAAAATCGGATTTTCGTCCCCCGAGACAGCCGATAATAAACGTCCAGCTCGCGAATAATCGACGCTTGCAGCGCGTATTCGAAGAGGTCGAGCGTTCCGTCCGCCGCGCAAAGAGCGAGAACCGTCTCGCGAAACGGTCGGTAAAGCCCGATCGGCGCCGTCTTCAACGCCGGAACCGCCAAGCGAGCGACCGTCGACCGCGCCGAAAAGGAGGTTCCGCAAAGCGCCCGCGTCGCCGTCTCGATTCGCGCGTCGAGTCGGTTCCCTTCGGCGCGGCGAATCGCGGCGAACTGACGGTCGCGAACCTCGGCGCTTTCGTCGAGCAGAAGCGCGTAAAGAACCGCCCGCGCGCCGTCGAAATCGGTCAAAAACGGCTCGACTTCCGACGGCGTCTTCGCGAGCAAACTTTCGGCGACGGCGAGTTTTCCCGCCGCTTGCGTCGCGATCGATTCGATCAACGCCGCCGCGAACGCCGCTCCGTTCGCGCAACGCTCCGACGCAGCCGACGTTCCGTTCGTTCCCGCGCTCCGGTTCGCGCCGCCGCGAACGCTCGCCGGAGTCCCGTCGTAAAGCGGAACGCTCAAACGTCCCCCGACGCCGGAATCGACGGCAACCTTCGGGAACCGCCCGTCGAACGTCGGCTCGAGTCGGCGAATCCGCTCGGTCAAATCCGGGTGCGTTTTGAAAAGCGACTCTAAAAAACCGCCGGAAAAAACGGAACCAAAAAAGAGGTGCGCCATCTCCGCCGAACGCGCCGCGTTCACCCGCGAACCGGTCAAACCGCCGATTTTCTTAAGCGCTCCGGCCAAGCCCGCCGGGTTCCGCGTAAACTGCGCCGCCGACGCGTCCGCCAAAAACTCGCGCTGTCGCGAAATCGCCGCCCGGATAACGTTGCTAAAGAAAACGCCGATCGAGCCGATAACAACCAAGCCGAACGCGAAAAGCCAAATCGCCAACACCGCTCCGCCCGCGCCCTTGCGATCGTCGGACGAACCGCCGAACGACAAATACAACGTCGAGCGGAAAATGCCGACGCCGATTAACGTCAACATTTGCAAGCCGAACAAAACGCCGATCAGCCGCATATTCATTTTAACGTCGCCGTTGAGCAGGTGCCCGAACTCGTGCGCGACGACGCCCTGCAGCTCGTCGCGGCTCAACGTTCGAAGCGCGCCGTCCGTTGCCGCGACCGCCGACGCTTCCGGGTCGCCGCCGATCGCGCAAGCGTTGATCGCTTTTTCCTCCCGCATAACGTAAACGCTCGGAATCGGGACGCCGGACGCGATCGCCATCTCCTCGACGACGTTGTAAAACCGACGCTCAGCCGGGTCGGTCGCCGCTCGAGTGATCCGCGTTCCGCCGAGCGCCTCCGCGACGCCGTCCGCGCCCATCGACTTCAATTCGCCGACCTTAAAAATCGATCCGCCGCCGATCAACAAAAAAACGGCGACCGCGACGCCCGCGATCAACGACGGCTCCGCTAAATAACGAACGAAAAGCTCGCTCGTCGTCGCGCCTTCCGTCGCCGCGTCGGCTCCGAGCGCCGCGAACCAAGCGACCAACGCGAGAACCGCCGCGAACGTCGCGAAAAGAGCGCAAATAAAGAGAAAAACCAAGAGCCTCGTTCGTCCGCGCGCTTGATCCTGTCGTTCGAAAAAATTCATCGCGTTCCCCGTTTGTTCGCGTCGACGCCGAGCCGCTCGCCGCCGTTTTCGCTTTCCGTTCGTTTAAAAAACGCCGCCGTTCGCGTCGAAACGTCGTTTTCGCCCTTATATTAATAACAACGGCAAAAACGCGTTCCGTCGCCGACGGCGTTTCCGCTTTCGTTTCCCTTATTTCTTGCGCTCGCTCCGTTAGAACGAAATTTTCGGCGCTTCCTTTTCGGCTTCGTTCGTTATTTCGAAGAGCGACGATTCGCCGAAGTTGAACATGCCGGCGATAATATTCGTTGGGAACATTTCGCGCTTGGTGTTGTAAAGCGTCGCCGCGTCGTTGAAACTTTGACGAGCGAACCCGATTTTGTTTTCGGTCGACGTCAGTTCTTCTTGGAGCGCGAGAACGTTTTGGTTCGCCTTCAAGTCCGGATACGCTTCGCAGACGAGCGCCAAACGTCCGAGCGCGCCGGAAAGCTCGCCTTCCGCTCCGGCCAAACGACGCATCGCGCCCGGGTCGCCCGGTTGAGCCGCCGCCGCTTGATTCGCCCCCATCGCGGCGCCGCGCGCGGCGATCACCGCTTCGAGCGTTTGCGCTTCGTGCTTCAGGTAGCCTTTCACCGACTCGACCAAATTCGGAATCAAGTCGTACCGCCGCTTCAACTGCACGTCGATCTGCGCGAACGCGTTTTTGTAGCGGTTCCGCGCCGCAACGAGCCCGTTGTACGCGCTAATCGCCCAAAGAACGAAAATCCCGGCGACGCCGACGACGGCGATTCCGACGATCGCCAATATTCCCAACCCCATCTTCCGCTTCTCCTTAATTTTTCGTCGAATCGGCCTCTTCCGCCGTCGACGCGATTCGTTTGATTCGACCGTTCCGAACCGACGTCGGCGACGGCGCGAAGTTTCCCTCGCTTTTCTCTAATTTATTGTAGGCGAAAAAACGCGTCGGGTCAAGTAAAATCGTTTTTTTCTTACTTGGAAACGCGTAAATTTTCGCTCGTCGTTTCTCTTATCCGCCGCCCGCAAACAACGCGTCTTTCCTATTCCGCGTCGACGTTGTTTTTTCTCGCCGCTCCGCGCTTTTCCAAATCTTCGTCTTCTTTTTTTTTAACCTATTTCGACATTTTGTCGCACCTCGCCCTTTTTAACGTTTTTTTCCTCTAATAAACGACGTTTTATTCGTTTTATTTTTTACAAATTCGCTTTCTTTTGTATTTCTTCAAAACCGTCTATTCATTTTCGACGTTCTCTCTTGCTCCGCTTAAAAGTTTTACGTTTTCTTCTCAATCCTAATTTTCCAACAAAACATCCCATTTTCTCCAATAATATTGATAAAATAAGAAAATCCGTTCGATTTATTCTTTTAGCGCCGAAGTCCGTCGCTTTGCCGTTCGCTCTCCTTCACCGAAAGACGAACGTTTCCGTTTATCCCGTTCCCCTTGACGCGCTCTAATGAATTCCTTCGACCGCTTTTCCCGCAATTACAAACCGTCGTCCGCTTTAACGTTTCCTCGTCCCGACGCGTCCGCCGTTTCCGCCGAGGCGCGTCGAGAACGCGTTTCGTTCGGCGTTTCGAGCGATTCGTCGCGCTCCGTTTACCGCCTCGTTCGGGCCGGCGAGTTCGCGACGTCTTGCGTTTCGATCGTTTCCGAATCGACGCCGACGCCGCGTTCTCTTCCCGTTTCCTTCCGTCCTCCCGAACGCGCCGTCGTTTCGCCGCCCGATTCGCTCGGACTCGCCGGATTGACGCTGCCTCAAATCGAACGGCTCGCGTTCCTCGAAACGCTCGTCGCTTGCAACGGTTGTCGTCGCCTCGCGGCTCGCAAACTCGGCGTTAGCGAAAAAACGATGTACAACAAAATCAAGCAATACAAACTCGCCGCGGAACTCGACCGCCTCGCCGATCGCGCGCCGCAAGAGCCGATTTTTAATTAACGCGCCGCCGGTCGCAAGCGCCGTTTCGCGTTCGTCGTTCCCCGCGCCCCGTTGACAAAATTTCCGGAAGAGCGATAATGTAAGCGACGTTTGCTCGCGCTCCTTCGAGCGTCCCGTTCCGTTCGCCGGTCGACTCGCTTTCGACCGCGCCGACGACGCCGTCCGCGTCGTTTTTTCGGACTCGGAACCGGCGAACGTCGGCTTTTTGAGGACGCGGGCGGCGGGTCGCAAGACTCGCGCAACAGGGAATCCGGCGCAAATCCGGAACGGTCCTCGCCGCTGTGTTCGGAGAAAACGCGCTTCTCGGCAACCGGTCGAACGGCCGCGTTTTCAACTTTTTTCCCTTCGCGAACGTTTTTTTTCGAAAAATCTTCGTCTTTTTTTTCGCAAGCGTTCGCGTCGCCGTCATTGACGCGCTTCGGCGAGTCGAGCCGGTTTGAATCGACAAGCGTCCGTCGTTTCCGACGACGTTTTTGCGTCGCGAACCAATTTCCGCAACGACGATCCAAAATTCAAACGCAGCTCCGTCCGTCGTCGATTTTTCGCGTTGAGAAGACCGGAAAAGAGGATTCCGTTAGTCAGAAGACCTTCCCGCGTCTTTGAGGTTTTCTCGGAGAACTTCAAAATCGAACGTCAGCCGCGAAGGACGGCGCGTCGATCGGGTCGAATCCCCCAATCTCAAGAGTCGCTCCGTTTTTTCTTTCCTCGACTCGAACTAAACTCGGCTATTTAGCGCGAACCAACCAAAATTCCGCTAAATAAACGCCGCGTCGCGCCGTCGAACGCCCGCGCTCCGTCCCCAACGAGCCGTCGTTCGCCGCGTTTCGAGTCGGCAAAACAACGGGAGACCTCTCCAAATGCGTTTCATTTTTTCGCAAGCGAATCGTTTCGCTTCCGCTCGTTCCGCGTCGCCTCAAGAGAAAACGCGACGATTTTTAAAATTTTCAAACGCGCCTAAAAAAACGACGTTTTCCGCTCGTTTCGTCGGTTTTACGTTGGTCGAACTCCTCGTCGTGATCGCGATTATCGGGATCTTGATCGGGCTCCTCCTGCCGGCGGTTCAAGCGGCGCGCGAAGCGGCTCGGCGCATGTCCTGCTCGAGCAATATGCGCCAGCTCGGAATCGCGGCGCTCAACTACTCCGATACGATCGGGTCGTTCCCCCCCGGCAAGCTCTCGGAACCGCGCGCCGACGGGACGGACGCCGGCAACTATTTCGGTTGGGGCGCCCTCCTCTTGCCCTTCTGCGAACAACAAAACGTTCAAAATTTGGTCGACTTTAAGGAAAAAGTTTACTCCGAAACGAACCAAAAAGCCGGGCAAACGCGCCTTTCGCTCTTCCTTTGTCCGTCGGACGGCGACGTCGAAGTCCGCTCCGTCGACTATTACAACCCGGACAACGGTTGGGCGCTCGAGCAACTCAAACTCGCGCCGTCGCATTACGCCGGAATCGTCACCGAAAAGATCAGCGAATACGGTTCCGCGACGACCGACGGTTGGACGCTCGCGCACGACGAACTCGGCGTTTTGCTCGAATCGCGCTCGGTTCGAATCGCCGAAATTACCGACGGAACGTCGAACACGCTCCTCGTCGCCGAAGCGTCGTCTTACGAAGTCGGCTCGCCTAAAACTTACGACAACGGGAGTTGGATCGTCGGAACGAATATCTTCCGCAAGACGAAAGCGCCGATCAACTACCGTCCGAAGTGTTCCCATTTCGGCGGCGGAACGTTCGACTGGAGCTGCGCCGAGTGTTCCGCTTATCAATACGAAGCGCGGAGCCGACACCCGAGCGGAATGAACGCGCTCTTCTGCGACGGTTCCTGCCGTTTCGTCTCCGAAACGGTCGATATGGACGCGTTCGCGGCGGCGATCACCCGCAACCGCGGCGAAGTCGAATCGCTTTAACCTTCGCTTAATCTCTCGCTCGACTCGCCGTTCGTCGTTTTAGGCAAGCGGCGAGTTTTGCGTCTTTCTCGCCTCTCTTCCTTTTCTCTCCTCTTTCTTCGCCCTTTTTCCGCGCGCGTTTTTTTCCGAAAAAAAAATTTTTTTCCCCCGAAACCTTTCTCGACGTTTCGGGTTTAAGACTTGTCGAAGGAAAGAGCGATCGCTCGCTTTGACGCAGCTTTTCCGCGGAGCCTCCGAAACCGACGCGAAGAAGGTTTCGCCGCGCCGCCGAAAAAACAGTTTTCACGCTTAATCTTTCGTTTGCGTCGACCTAAACAACGATTGAACGAAACAGCGAACGAAACCTTAGCGAGTCGCCCCGCGCTTCGTTCCGACGCGCTCGACGACGTTCCTTTTTCACAACGCAACAACTTGGAGAAGACAAAATGAAAAAGACGATCCTTTTCGCCGCTTTGTTGGCTTCGACCGCGACCTTCGCGACCGCTCAAGACGGCGGCCCCGGCCCGCGCGGCCCGCGTCCCGAACGTAAAATCGAACTTTCGAAGCTCCCGGAACAAATGCCGCAAGAGCTTAAAGACAAAATGAAGGAAGCCGACAAAAACGGCGACGGCTTCGTCGAAGGCGAAGAACTGCGAGGCGTCTTCCCGGCCCAAGGGAACGGCCCGCGCTTCGGCGGTTTCGGCCCCGGTTTCGGTCCGCAAGGCCCCGGTTTCGGTCCGCAAGGTCAAGCGCCGCGTTTCGGCGGCCCGGCTTTCGGCGAAGCGTTCAAAGACGGCAAACTCGAACTCGCCAAGTTGCCGGAACAAATGTCGCAAGAACGTAAAGACGCGCTCAAAGCCGCCGACAAAGACGGCGACGGCTTCCTGACCGCCGAAGAAATGAGAGGCGCCGCGCCGCGCTTCGAACGCCCGGCCTTCCTCGCCGAAGGCGGCAAAATCGACGTCGCGAAATTGACCGAAGCGATCAAAGCGGCGGACAAAAACAACGACGGTTTCATCGACCAAGACGAACGCAAAGACGCGGTCGAAGCGGCGCAAAAGAACTTCGGCCCGATGTTCCTCGCTCGTCTCCTCCAACTCCCGACGCAATTCCCGCAATGGGGCGCGCCGCAACCTTGGGGCGGTCAAGGCCCGCAAGGCGACTTCAACCGCGCCCCGCGTCGCGAAGGCGATCGTCCGCAAGGCGACTTCAACCGCGGCCCGCGTCGCGAAGGCGACCGTCCGCAAGGCGAATTCAACCGCAACCGCGGCCCGCGTCGCGAAGGCGATCGTCCGCAAGGCGACCGTGTTCGCGCTCAACGCCGAGGCGGCGACCGACCGCAAGGCGACCGTCCGAAACCGGACGCTCCGAAAGCCGAATAAACGTTTTCGCGCTTTTTTAAAAACAACGCCCGACGCTTGCGAGCGTCGGCTTACGACCAAGTTTCGGCGACGATATAACGGGTTGACTCGCCGAAACGAGGAGCGTTCGTCGGAAGTTTTTATTCCGACGAACGTTTTTTTCTTTCTTGCCGCGCTCTCTTTACTCCGCCGAAGTCGGTTTTCTTCGTCGGTTTCGCTCGCGTCGCTCGCCGTCGGTTTCCGTTCGCCACGCGTTTCTTTTCGCCGCCGTTTCCTCGTCGAAACGCGCGATTTTCTTCCGTTCGTCTCGCCAAGCGACAAAAAAAGCGCCGCTTTCGACGCGACGCTTAACAACGATTCGACGCGAACGACTTAACGCTCGTTCGACTTTCGATAATACGTTCGGAAATTGACTTCTTGGAACTGCGCGGCGAAGTGAATCGCACGAGTTACGCGGTTGCGATCTTTTTCCGAGAGCCGACGCGCCAACTTGTACTCGGCGCTCGTCTGATACGAACGGTTAAAGAACATTTTCCCCTTCGGGTAAATGTCGACGACGATTTTCTCCGGAAAACGCGCCTCCTCCTCGAAGCGGCGATGCACGGCCAACCGCGCCAACGGCGTTACCGAGCCGGGATTCATAAAGACGTTCAACTTGCAAAGCGCGTTCGAAAAACCGAGGTACGCGGCGAGGATTTTCGGCTCGTCTAATGTTCGCGTCGTCGCTCGGTAATCGATCCACTTGCTTTGAAAGAGAAGCTCGTCCTCTTTTTGCGACGTTTCAAAACTCGGATCGGTCATAAAAGCGCAGAACCCGTCGTCGCGCTTTTCCAAGCGCGGTTTCACGAAGGCTAAAAAACGGTCGATTTCCTCGACGTCGACCTCCGTTCGCAGTCGACGAATCGGGTCGATCAGCGCGAACTTCTTTTCGGCGAACGAGTAAATAATGATCTCGCCGTTGTCGCCGATAAAATCAAACGCGAAGTCGTCGCAAAAGACGGACGACGTTTTGAACGAACGTTCCTCGTCCTCGCTGCGCGAAAATTTAACGACGGCGTCGACGCGAAACCGCAACGACGATTCGTTCGTCGCGTCCCACTCGGGCCAACGAGTCGTCGCGTCGAAATGAAAAACGCCGCTCTCGCCGCCGTTTTCGTCGCTCGTCTCTTGCGCCGACGCGCCGACGCAAACCGACGCGAGCGTCAAAATCGCTAGAAACTTCCCCAAACGCCAAAGTCCGACGCTTCGCGCCATCGACGGTTCCTCCGTAAACCGCGAACGACGGCTCGCGAGCCGCCGCGTCCGCGCCGCTTCGCACCTCGAAGCGCTTTCCTTCGTTTTTCGCGACCGCCGACGCAATCTCTCGGCGACGCGCCCCAAATTCTCGTCTCTCGGACGTTTCGTCAAAAGTTGAAAACTCAAAACGGCCCGCCGCGTCAAAGCGTCGAGCCGTCGAGTAAAAATTAGCCCCGAGCGCAAAGCCGAGCGCCGTCCGCCCGTTTTCGCGCTTCAAGTCGAGAAAACGCTCATTTAGGCGCGAGCGTGCACCAGATGCGTTTCCCCATTTGTTTCGGCGCCGATTCGACCTTCGCGACGTCTTCGAGCATCGCCATAACGGACGAAAGGAGCTTTTCGCCTTCGCCGACGTGCGCCATTTCGCGCCCGCGGAAGAGAATCGAAAGCGTAACCTTATCCTTCTTGGCCAGGAATTCGCGCGCTTTGTTGACCTTGACTTGCACGTCGTGATCGCCGGTTTTCGGACGCAAACGCAGTTCCTTCACTTGCGTTTTGTTCGTTTGTTGCTTCGCGACGCGTTTCTTTTGTTGATACTTATATTTGCCGTAATCCATGATGCGGCAAACGGGCGGTTTCGCCGCCGGCGCGACCTCGACCAAATCGAGCCCGGCCGCGCGCGCTTTCGCCAGCGCTTCCGCGGAGCTCATGACGCCCAATTGTTCGCCTTCGTCCGAAATAACGCGCACTTGCGGAATGCGAATCATTTCGTTCACGCGTTGCCCGGCGTTCGCGCCGTTGTTTCCTCTCGGGCCGTTGTTGTCCATCCTCCTCAGCGACATAACTCGTTACAAAAAACCTTTCTTACGGCTTCTAAAGAAAAAATTGAACGCGCCGCGTCGAGCGCGCCGTCCGCGCCGCTTTGAAACCTGTGCAAGAACACAATTAACGCTCGTTTCATTTAGCGGCAATTTCCATTCCATTTTAGCGCTCTTTTCCGCATTCGGCAAGCGCTCGCCGGCCCTAAACGCCATGTTTTGAGCAACTTTTCCCACTTTTTGCCCAAATTTATCGTCTTTGCCGTTAAAAGCGCCGTCGTCGAGCGGTTTAACGTCGTTCGTTAGGGCGAATTGGAAAGCACGGAATCGACGTTTAACGCTTCGTCGTCGAGCGCGGACTCCGCTTCGTCGCTCGTTCCGCCGACGTCGTAATCGGCGAAATCGGACGCGGTCGGATCGAACGCCGGGCTCCGTTCGAGCGTTTTCTCGGGAACGGCCGTCGTCTTCTCGAACCCTTCGACGCCGACGCGCAATTCGGCGTTCTCGCTAAATTCGTCGAGCGAAACGCCGTTTTTCTCGTTCTCTCGCCGCACGATCTCGCGGAAGTCGGGAAAACGGTCGAACTCGCCGTCGCGCTGCGTAACCAAAAGGCGCAGAATCAGGATTTTTTGGTCGTAATCGTCGCCGCCGTCGGTGAAAAACCAGCGTCCGAGCGCGCTCGTTTTCGCGTCGCTGGCGCCGATCGCCAAAAACTGTCCCGGCCGCAACGCGAGCGAACATTTGAGCGCGTCGAACGTTTTCGTCGGCTGTTCCTGCGTTCGCACGAGCTGCCCGTGTCGGTATCGCGTCGTCAAGCGAGGTTCGCCGTAGCGCAAAAAGGGCGTGACGTCGAAACGCGTCGAGCCGTCCGGCGACGGTTCAACCGCGACGGTGAAAAGCGTTTGCGCGTCGTTGTAGCTCTTACCGACAAGCGCGCCGTTTTGGTTCTCCAAAATCGGAATCGACGGTATCACGTCCCCGCGCGCCTCGACGACGCTCTTCATGCCGGCGCGCAAGTTGATCGGCTTCGAGTACGCGACCGGCGCGCTCGCCGACTTTTTCGAATAATCGACCTCTTCCTCGAGACTCGATCGAAGCTCGCGCCCTTTGAGCGTCAAGAGGCGAGAAAGCGAATCGGGAATCGACGCGCCGATCAAGCCGGCTCGAAAACCTTGCTCGTTGAGGTAACGGCGGGTTTCCGGGTCGATTTCCAGCTCGTCGACGTCGTTCCAAAACGCTCGCACCAGCTCGCGATCTTGATACGGAACCTGCACGATGAGCGCGTCGAACGAAACGGCGTCGGGCGGAAGCTCCGGACGGCGCAGCGCGGATTTCGTTTCGACCGGCGGAGGCGGCGCGTCGGACGTCGACGTTTGCAACGAAGCGCACGAAGCGAGGAGTCCGGCGCAACACGCCGTTAAGACCGCTCCTTTTTTCGCTCGTTTGCCCATAATTCGTCGTTTCGACCGAAGCCGCGTTTTCTCTATTTCGCCCAACTCTTCAAACCGCGCTCGACCGCCGAGCGCCTCGGCGTCCGTTCGTAGCGATAACGCCGAGAATTATTGCGGACGATAATGAAAAACGGTTTCCGCGTCAAGGGCGATTCGGCAAATTTTACCGCGCCGAGCCGCCGCTCGTCGAAAGAGCGGCGCCGACGCGAGAAACGACGGCGGAAAAAACGTCGAACGCCGCGTCGCGAGCGGCTCCTATAGAATTAATGGCAAAACGCCGCTCCGAGTCGTCTCGAAGCGGCGTTTTTGTCGAGCGAGCGAACAAGCCGATTACAACGCGTTCTCCTCGTAGTCGTCGAAGCGATTCTTCGGCGCCGGGAAGAGCATGCAGAGCCCGACCCCGCCGAAGTAAAGCACGATCAAACACGCCAACATGAAGAGCATGCTCCACGGGTCCGGCGGCGTGACGAGCATCGCCATGCAAGCGACGCTGAAGATCGCGACGCGCCATTTCTCCATGTAAACTTGAATCGTGAAGATCTGCAGCCGCTCGAGGACGAACATCGCCAACGGAAGCTGGAACGCCGCGCCAAAAATAACCGGAATCAGGAGCGCGAAGTTCAGCCACTCGCTAATCCGCGCGTCCGGCTCGATGTTCATCCCGGCGTTAAAGCGGAAGAGGAACGAGAGCACGAACTCGAACACGACGAAAAACGCCAGCGAAAAGCCCGCCAAAAAGAGCGCGACGCTAAGCGGAAGAAAACGGTACACGTATTTCTTCTCGCTCGGATAGAGCCCGGCGCCGACGAAACGCCAAAAATAGTAAAAGACGCCGGGGCTCCCGAGCACGACGCCGAGGAAAAGCGCCGTCTTCAGGAAGATCAAGAACGACTCCTGCACCGACAGCGAGCGCGTTTTCGTTCGCGGGTCGTCGGCGATTTTTTCCCAAAGGATGACGGAGATCGGCTCGTTCGGATCGACGCCGCCCAAGCTCGTGCTCGTCGTCGGCAGATCGTTCTTATAACGGCCGAAGTTGTCGACGTCGTTCAATTTTTCGCGGCGTTTCGTTTCGTATTCGGGACGCGAAAGAGCGGTCGTCGTCGGAACGCCGGCGCCGCGGAGCGTCTCCAAGTCGCGCGGAAAGACGTAAAACGTTTTCGCCGTCATGCGGAGTTTGCTCGGCAGCGACGCGACTTCTTCGGAATAACCCAATTCCAACAGCTCGCGGCGTTTCTTGTCGAGAAGTTTCTCCGATTGCAAAATATGGTAATTTTCGAGCGATTTTTTCAACGGGCGCTGAATGTAATCGACCGCCATTGTCGCCATCGACGGCGCGAAACCGAGCGGAATCACCGAAATCAGCAAACCGACGACGACGCAGGTAATCGCGCCGATCATACAAACGCGCAGTTCGTCCAAGTGTTCCAAAAAGGACATCGACGACTGGTTGAACAAATCCTCGTCTTTTTTGGTGCGGGGCATGGGAAGACCGTTCAATGGGTAAAAGGAGGAAACAGCGCGGACGTCGATTCTTCGCCGCCGACCGCGCGATCGCTAAACTTTCTCCAGTATACCGCAAATCCCCCCGTTTGACAAGGGAAAAACCTCTTTCCGCCGCGTTAAACTAGAAAAAGCAGGCAAAATAAGCAAAATAATCGTTACCTCGCCCTTCGTTTTTTCTCTTTTTTTATCTCAAACGCGTCTTTTGTTTCCATTTGCGCCGTTTCAACAAAATGTTCCGGCGAGCGCGCCGAAACGCGAAATTCCCGTTGGCGCCAAGCGAAAAAAACGTTAAAATAGCGTCGAGTCGGTCGTCGCCGCGCTCGCCGATTTTATCCGTTTCGCCCGTTTCCCCTAATTTTCGTTCGAATGTCGCTTTCGTTTCCCGCCGTCGACGCTTTTTTTTCCGCGAACCGTCCGTTTTTTCTCGCCGACGTTTTTCCGCCGTCGACGCTTGAACGAGCGGAAATCGCCGCCGCGTCGGAACTTCCGATTTTTATTTCCGGCGAGCCCGGCGTCGTCAAGGAATCGCTGGCTCGTCTGATCGCCGCGTCGTCGGAGCGGAAAAACGCTCCGTTCGTTAAAATCCGTTGCGACCGTCTCGCGCCGCGCCGCGTCGGAACGCTCTTTTCGACGCGCTCGAACGACGACGAACGAATTTCGGCGCTTTACGCAAAACCGGCGAACAGGGAAACCTCGGCGCTTTACGACGACGAAAGCGACGCGGCGGTCGAACTCGACGGCGATTGGGCGGAGGCGGTCGGCGACGGCGTTCTTTATTGGGCGGAGGTCGACGCGCTTCCGGCTCGCGCTCAACGGCGTTTGGCGACTCTTCTTTCGGCGAACGCGGCGTCGTTCCGTTCGATTCTCGGCTCGTCGCGACCGTTCGTCGACGCGGCCCGCGACGGCGCTTTCGTTCCGGAATTTGAAGCGATTTTAACGGCGTTTCCAATTTTTCTACCGTCGCTCGCCGCTCGTCGAGCCGAAATCGCGACGCTTCTTTCGCCGTTTCTTCGCGACGCGGCCCGGCGTCTCGGCGTTTCCCCGCTTGTTCCGACCGAGCGCGACCTCGCGACCGCTTCGAAAATCCATTTTCGAGACAACTTCCGCGATTTGCGTCGTTATTGCGAAATCGCGACGCTAACCGACGCTTTTCCAAAAACGCTTCCCGCCGCCGACGCGCCGTCCGAACGCGCCGAAACCGACGAAAAACGGAAAGCCGCGCCCAAGAATCGCCGCGCCGAAACCGACGAAACGCCGCCGACTAAGGAAAATTTCCCGACGCTCGACGCCGCCGCGAAAGCGCACGTCGTCGCCGCGCTCCGTTTGACCGGCGGAATCGTCGAGGGCCCGTCCGGCGCCGCCGCGTTATTGGCGATCAATCCTCACACGCTCCGCGCCCGGATGCGCAAGCTCGGCCTCGATTGGGCGAAAATCCGCGACGAATCTCGATAATCGCGACGTCTTTACGTTTCCGCCGCAATTATCTTCACGGGCGTTCGCCGCTCGCGTTCTTTCAAGCGAAAAGCGCCGCCGCTCCTTGAAAATTTTGCGGAAATCGTTACAATCTTCGTTAAAGCGAAGGCGCCGCGAATCTTGTCGTTTCGTTATTCGACGTTTCCGCGCGAGCCGTTCGTTTCCCCGCTTTTTAAGGATTTCCCTATGAAATTGAATCCCAACGTTGTTTTTCGCCAAGACGAACCCGGAGTCGCCGTTCTTTACGTTCCTCAAACTTGCGCGCTCAACGGTTCCGGAATCGCGCTTTGGAAGGCGCTCGAAGCGGGCGCGGACAAAGCCGGGCTCGTCGCCGCGTTGAAAGCGACGTTCGAAGTTTGCCCCGACGACGCGACGCTCGAACGGGACGTCGACGCGTTCCTCGCCGAACTCTTGCAACAGGGTTTCCTCCTCGAAGAAAACGACGTTTGACGCGACGGCGTCGGCCGATCGTCCGCTTTGCCTTTTCCCTATTCCTTTTTTACGAAATTTAAGGAGCGTTCCGATGCGACGTTTTTCCCTCGACGCCGAATTTTCGCCCTCTCGCCGCCGCTTTACGACGCGACTGAGCGCCGCGCTCGTCGGAGCGCTCGCCGTCGGGCCGAAACTTTTCGCCCAAGACGCCCCAAGCGTCGAAACCGCGCGAGCCGCTTCGTCGAAGCCGGTCTTCGTCCGCAAGGGCGCCGACCCTTGGATTCTCGAACATCGCGGCAAGTATATTTGGAGCGAATCGAACAACGCGAAACGCCAAATCGTCCTTTCGATCGGCGACGCTCCGGACAAGCCGGGCCGTCCGCGCGCCGTTTGGACCGCGCCGGAAAAGGGCCCGTACTCCCGCGAACTTTGGGCGCCGGAAATTCACTTCCTCGACGGTCGCTTTTATATTTACTTCGCGGCGGACGACGGTAAAAACGAGAACCACTTGACTTACGTTCTCGTCTCGGAAACCGACGACCCGTTCTCGGAATACCGCCTCGAAGGTCCGCTTTACACCGGCGACGATTTCGACGGCAAAACGAACAACCGTTGGGCGATCGACTCGACCGTTTTCGAACACCAAGGGAAACGTTACCTGATTTGGTCCGGTTGGGAAGACGACCGCGATATTCAGTACCTTTACGCCGCCCCGATGAAGTCGCCGACCGAAACCGCCGGCCCGCGCGTCAAACTTTGCGACAACGCCGACTTCCTTTGGGAGCGGGTCGAGGAACGCCTCGGAACGCGCGGTCTCAACGAGGGCCCGGAACTCGTCGTCGCGCCAAACGGTCGGACGTTCGTCTCGTATTCCTGCGGCGCGAGTTGGCTCCCGACGTACAAAGTCGCGCTCCTCGAGTTCGTCGGCGACGACCCGCTCGACCCGGCCTCTTGGCGCAAGCTCGACAAGCCGTTCCTGCAGAGCGACGAAAACCTTTTCGGCGTCGGACACGGTTCGTTCGTCCGCGACGCGAACGGCCAAACGCTTTACTTCTATCACGCGAAACTCGACCGCTCGCCCGGTTGGAATCGCGCCGTTTACTACCGTCCGGTCGAGTTCGACGCGGACGGTTTCCCGCGCTTAAAGTAACGCTTTCCCCAAAATCGCCCGAACCTCCGCTCGCCGACGTCGCGCAATCCGCGCAAACCGCTCGTCTTAACGCGATTTCCCCGTTTGAGTCGGCGAAGCGAAATAAAAAAACGACGGCCGCCCGTTCGAACGCGCCGTCGTTTTTTCGTTCCAACGTTTCAAGTCGACGCTTCAACCGGTTTTAACAGTTTTAGCGTTTCCAACCTTTACAGCCGCCAGTAAAGATACCCGGCGCGCTCGTATTCGTCGCGGTCGAGCAAGCCTTTCAAGTCGAGCAACGTTTTGACGCCGCTTCCGAAAAAGCTCGCGATCTCCGCTTCGGTCAGCGCCGCGAACTCCCGATGCGCGACCGCCAAGACGACCGCGTCCATTTGGCGAACGTCGGCCAAGTCGACGAACTCGACGCCGTACAGAGCCCGGGCCTCGTCCGCGTCCGCGACCGGGTCGGCGACGACCGGCTCGATCCCGTACTCGCGCAACTCTTTAACAATATCGAAAACCTTCGTGTTGCGAGTATCCGGACAATTTTCTTTGAACGTAAACCCAAGAATCGCGACGCGGGCGCCCTTGACAGTTTTGTCGGCTTTAATCAAATTTTTGACGAGATTTTCCGCGACGTAACGCCCCATATCGTCGTTGATTCGCCGCCCGGCCAAGATAATTTGGCTGCGGTACCCGACTTGCTCCGCCTTGTACGTCAGGTAATAAGGGTCGACGCCGATGCAGTGTCCGCCGACGAGCCCGGGGTAAAACTTCAAAAAATTCCACTTCGTTCCGGCGGCTTCCAGCACCGACTTCGTGTCGACGCCGAGTTTATTGAAAATAATCGACAACTCGTTCATAAAGGCGATGTTAATGTCGCGCTGGCAGTTCTCGATCACCTTCGCCGCTTCCGCGACCTTAATCGACGGCGCCCGGTAAACGCCCGCCTCGACGACGAGTTCGTAAACCTTCGCGACGACGTCGAGCGTCTCGGCGTCCATCCCGGAAACGATTTTGACGATCGTTTCGAGCCGCCGCTCTTTGTCCCCCGGGTTGATGCGCTCCGGAGAATACCCGACTTTAAAATCGACGCCGCAACGCAAACCGGATTCCCGCTCCAAAATCGGAACGCAAACGTCCTCGGTAACGCCGGGATAAACGGTCGACTCGTAAACAACGACGCTTCCAGGCGTTAGGTTGCGCCCCAAAATCCGGCTCGCCCCTTCGACCGGCGACAAGTCGGGCGTGTGATCGGCGCGCACCGGCGTCGGAACGGCGACGACGTGAAATTTCGCCTCGCGCAACTTCGTTTCGTCGGAGGTAAACTCGACGGTCGTCGCCCGAAGCGCGGCGGCGCCGACTTCGTTCGTCGGGTCGATTCCGGAGCGGTAAAGCGCGATTTTCTTCTCGTTGATATCGAATCCGACGACCTTGGCCTTTTTCGCGAACGCGACCGCGATCGGCGTCCCGACGTATCCGAGCCCGATCAGCGAAATCTTTTCTTCGCCGGAAACAATTTTTCGATACAACGCGTCCATTTTGCCCGCTTTTTCTTTCTTGCGCAACTTCTCCAAACGCCGCGAACTATTCCGCGTCGTCTCCAAATTACCGATTATATCAAATCTAATATTCTTTATATTATTTTTCATATTATCGATAAAATCGCGCTCCGTCTTTCGCTATTTTGCCGCGACGGCGAAAAAAACGGGGCAAAATCCCCGACTTTCTCCTTTAACGCCAAAACGACGCCGCCCGCCGTCCCGCGTTCGCGAGTCGACGTTCGCCGTCGTTTCGTTTTTCAACCGGCGCTCGAAAAGCGCGTCGAAACCGCCGCTTCGTTAGAGCGTCAACTTCCAAGGCTCGCGGTACGTAACGCCGAGGAGTTCGTTCGCCGCTTCGTCGTTGGTAATCCGTTCGTTTTCGGCGTCCCACTCGAGCCGCAACCGCGTTTTCAGCGAAATATTCGCCAAATGGCTCATCGTCGTGCTGAGGTGCGCCTCTTCGACGTCGGTGTTCGGCGTTTTGCGCGACCGCATGCAGTCGAGGAAGTTTTGCGCGTGAGCCGCCGTCGCGTCGAGATTCATTTGCGCGGCGCCTTCGATCGCGATCGTTTCCTCCGCCGCGCGCGGCTCCTTCGTTTGGAACTGCCCCGGTTTCTCCGGTTTGATCAGGAGGCGATTGTCGTAAATATAGCCGGTGCCTTGCGTTCCGCGGAACTCGACGTATCCGAGCGCGCGGAAATTTTCGTCGGTCGCCATAATCGGGTTCCCGTTCCCTTCGAAGTGGTTGAAGGTCGCCAAGCGGCCCGACGCGAACTCGAAGCAAACCGCCATCGTGTCCGGAATGGTTCGGTCGTCGTCGACGACGAACTTCCCGCCCATCGCGCAAATCGACGCCGGCGCTTTTTCGTTCAAGAACCAGCGAATCATATCGAAAAAGTGAACGCCCTGGTTCGCAACTTGCGAGCAATATTCGTCCCACCAACGGAATTTATACGGCGTAATATTTTCCTGATACGCCCGTTCGGCGCGGGGCCCTATCCAAAGTTCCCAATCGAGGTTTTCCGGCGGCGCGGTCGGTTTCGCCTTCCCCATTCCGTTCGGGTACATATTCGAACAATGGCAAGTCCGCGCGACCGTCGCCCGCCCGATTTTGTTTTCGAGCCCGATTTCCGCGACCTTGCGATAAAGCGGCGACGAACGCCGGTGAATCCCGACCTGCACGACGCGCTTGTATTTTCGCGCCGCTTCGACCATCGTTCGCCCTTCGACGACCGACGTCGCGAGCGGTTTTTCGCAGTACACGTCGAACCCGGCCTTGCACGCCTCGACCGTTTGATAAGCGTGCCAATGATCCGGCGTCGCCAAAACGACCGCGTCGACGTCGGAGCGTTCGTAAATCTTGCGGAAGTCGGTTTCGAGCGCCTGAGAACCGTCGCCGAACTTCTCCGCCGCGTTGGCCAGCGTCTTCGAGTCGACGTCGCAAAACGCCGCGATCTTCATATCGCTCGACTTTTTGAACGCTTGCAACAATTGCGAACCGCGGTTGGCGACGCCGAGGAACGCGAGACGGATTTTATCGTTGGCGCCGAGAATCTCGGCTTTCGACGTCGGCGTCTGCAACGCGGCCAAGCCGAAGGCGAGCGACGTCGCGGCGCTTCGTCGGACAAAAGAACGGCGGTTCATCGAATGTTGACGGTCGGACACGGCGGCCCCCTTTCGTTGCGTTAAAATAGTCAAAATAGGAGTTATCGCAAAGTAAAAACGCGCTTGCCCTCCCTTGCGTCGAAGCGCAAGCTAAGTATAACCGAACGGAACGCGATTTTCAAGCAAATTCGCGACAATTTCGCCGCGCCCGTTGAAAATTCTCAAAAAATCGTTATCATTAAGGAAACGGCGGTCGAGGTTGCGTCGTCCGAATCGAACGCCGTTCGGAAACAGCGTCAAAAAAGCGCGAGAAAACAATGAAAAGAACCGAAAACGAAACCGACGCGCCGCGTCGTCCGACGCCGGAAGAGTACCGCGCCGCCCGTCGCCGAGTTCAACGCGAAGCACCAGACGGCCGAGGGCTACTGGTCTGATCCGGCAGAGTTCCACACCGCTCTCGCCACGCGTGGTCGCGAGACCGGCTATTCGGGTCTCGGGCTTGAAGTCCGTTACTTCGGTCCGGCGACGAACGACACGTCTGA
>JAFYQR010000061.1 GCA_017559825.1 Thermoguttaceae bacterium
GGCCGAGTTGTTGCGCGCAGTGTTCGAGGAGTGCGATGACGCCGAATTCGCGAAGCGGCTCGAAACGCTTCGCGACCTGCGAGACGACGAACTGGAGGCGAGGCTGGAGGAAATCGCCGCCGAGGAAGCCGCGCTCGCCGACGACGCGAAACGCTTGGAAGCGCGGGACGTAGAAATCCGCGCGAAAATTCGAGCCGCCGAGGAAAAAGAGGGCGCGGCGCAATTTTCCGTCGAACGCGAGCTGGCGTTGAGCGAGCTGCGCGAGGCCGTCGAGCTTTACGCGCCGAGAACGCTGGCGTTTCAAGCCTTGGAAACTTCGCTGCGGCGTTGCGAAGAAGAAAAACGTCCGCAAATCTTGGAGGACGCGGAGGAAATTTTCCGCCGCCTGACCGCCGGGCGTTACTCGCGAATCGTCGCGAACGTCGGCGACGGAACCTTCCAAACCGTTCAGCGAGACGGCGTCGCGAAATCGCCTCGCGAGTTGAGCTCGGGAACGCGGGAGCAACTGTATTTAGCGTTGCGGTTGGCGCACGTCCGCAAATATTGTGAAAACGCCGAGTCTCTGCCGCTGATTACCGACGACGCGTTCGTTAATTTCGACGACGTTCGCGCCGAGGAAGCGTTGCGAACGTTGGCGGATTTTGCGCAAAATAGGCAGGTTGTGCTGTTGACGTGCCGGGAGTCGACGCGGGCGGCGTTCGAGCGAATCGTCGGAGCGGACGCGATTGTTTCGCTGGCGGCGCGACGTTTCGACGGGTGAACGACGAGAGAAACGACTGCTTGGGGAAGATGGTTAAATTAAACGGCGTAAAGACGGCGGTTTGGGGTGTTTGGGCTCTGTTGCCGGGGATTGGCGAAGCGGCGACGTTTGTTCCGAATAGCGAAGAAGGGGGAAACGCGGCGGTTGTTTTGTTTAAAGGAAATGGAGAGGATGAGCGAAATAGGAAAGGAACGACCGATTTCGCGGCGCTCGAAGAGGCGTTTTTCGAGCTCCTTGGGCGCTGCGATTCGCCGCTTTTAATCGAGCGCGACGCGGCGGAGGACGAGTTGTTCGAGCAATTCGCGCGATTTGAAGCGATTTGGCAGGATAGGCGGTTTTTAACGAACGGGGAGATTTCGCCGGAAGCGCGGCGGCGTTTCGAGCTGGCCGAGGCGAGATTCGCGCAAAAAGCGTTTGAAGAATGCCTCGCCGCCTTTGAAGCGACGTTCGAACTCGAAGCGGAGGCGGCGAAAACGAGCGAAGATAAGGGGAACGGCGAAGAAACGGTGAACGAAGAAAATAAAGAAAATGAGAAAGATGGAGAAAACGACGGAATTTTGCGGGGGCGCGTTCGTTTGCGTTGGGGAAAAACGGCGCGGATCGTTTACTTAACGCCCGATTGGAGCGCGTTCGAGCGGCGCGACGGCGACGGGCGACGTCGGCGGCCTAGCGTCCGCTTTTCGGCCCCGGAACTCGCGCCGGAGTTCGACGCGACCGAGTTGACGCTCGAAACGCTTTGGGAACTCGCCGATTCGGAAGACGGCGAAAACGCGGGGAATAGAGCGACCGAGCAAGACGGCGAAGTTGCGGGAAACGCGGGGAAAACGACGGTCGTCGGGCTTTTCGAGGCCTTGATCGGCGTCGAGCGTCGCGAATGGCCGCTTCCGCTTCCGTCGTTTGCGCGAGAAGACGGAGGAAACGGAGGGAAAAAAGGGATTGAGGAGATTGGAGGAAATAAGCGAAGCGGCGAAGACGACGAAGACGAACGGGGGCGCGGAGGGAAAGAGCGCGCGAACGTTTTTCAAAGCGGCGAGGTTCGCGCTTTCGTCGGAACGCCGCGGCTGAAATCGAACGGCGAAACGACCGCGATCGTTCGTTTGGAGTTCGCGGAGGCGTTCGACGCTTTCGATTCGCATCGAGTTTGGTGGGATAAAAACGATTTTGCGCTTTGCGTCGACGGCGATTGGTCGGGTAACGACGGCGACGCGGCGAAAAAACGGCGTTGGAAGCCGGTTCGAGCGCGAACTCGGGAACGCTCGGCTCGCGGCGTCGCGTTCGAGCTGGATTTTCCGAGCGAGCCGGCGCTTCGAGAGGCGGTCGCTCGGGGAGCGGCGCGGCTCGATTGTCGGGTTCCGCGTTTCTTTTTGCGCGCGGCGATTCCGGTTTCCGGCGTCGAAACGCCGCGATAATCGACCGTTTTAACGATTTTAACGGTTCTATTGAATTTAGCGAGCGAAGGCGGCGTCCGGGTCGTTTCGCGTTTCTTGAGTTGGAAAAATTTGCGCTCGCCGCGTTAATTTCTTCTTTTTGGAAGCGGCGATCTCGACTTGCGGCGGCGCGGAGCGTATATCGAACTCGCCGAGTTTGGCGATTGGAGCGTTTTGCGGCGTTTGCGTTTTTGGGTAAAAAAGCGATGTTTAAAACGTTTGGGTAAAACGTTGGAAATAAGCGAACGACGACGTCGGCGCGGAACGCTAAAAAAGATAAGAATGAGTGGATCGGCGAAAATGGCGGGGAAAAGAACGCGGCTTTGGGCGGTTTGCGTCGGCGTTTTAGGTGGCGTCGCGGCGGGAAACGGCGCGCTCGGGAACGTTCGAGCGGCGGGAATAACCGGGATAAGCGGTTTGGAGGGATTAAGGGGATTGGCGAAAAACAACGACGCGGAGGCGACGGCGGCGAGTCCGAGGGCGGAAGAGAATCGCTTGAGCGTCGCGGAATTGCGACCAGGCGACGTGTTGGCGACGCGTTGGGGGGACGAAAAACGCAACGGAACGCCGGGATATTGGAATCATCTCGCGATCGTCGGAACGGACGGACGACGCGTCGTCGAAGCGCAACGATCGGCCGACGGCGCGATTTCTACGCCGATAAACAGTTTTTCAGCGCGGTATTCCGAGGTCGTCGTTTTTCGATTTTTCGATTCGGAAACGGCGCGGCGAGCGGCGGCGTTTGCGGAAAATCGCGTCGCGGTCGAGACGGTTCCGGCGATCTTGCGCGCGGCGAACGACGGGAAAGGAGAGGAACGCGAGGAGAAACGGGGGGAATGGGTGGAGCGCGGCGATTTTAACGATAAGGTCGGCGTTCGGAGCGGGCCGCGGTACGCTTGGAGCGCGTCGTTGGCGCCGACGCTGCGGGTCGACGCGGCGACGGAAAATTGCGTTTCTCTCGTTCGGCGGGCGTTCCTCGCGGCGTCCGCCGTCGATTATCGTTGGAAAACGCCGGACGATTTGGCTCGTTGGGATAAATCGGGAGATTTCGCGAAAATAGGGCGTTTTTAACGCGGCGGAGAAAATGAAAGAATGGAGGAAATGAAAACGCGAAATCAAACGAAAAACGCGCCGCGTTTCGAAAACGAGAACGCGACGCGTTGCGAGAAACGCGAAAATAAACGGTTGTTGCCGATCGCGCGATTGGGGATTTAAAGGGAACGGGCGTTGAAACCGTTGCGACCGTTAAATCCAGTCGAGACCGATATCGAGAACGCGCGCCGAGTGGGTGATCGCTCCGACGCTGACGCGTTCGACGCCCGATTCCGCTTTGGCGCGAACCGTTTCAAGGTTGACGCCGCCCGACGCTTCAAGCTCCGCCGTCGAGCCGGACGCGTCGCGCATCGCGACCGCTTCGCGCATCGTTTCCGGCGACATGTTGTCGAGAAGAACGACGTCCGGGTTTTCCGGCAAAACTTGCGCGAGTTGTTCGAGCGAGTCGACTTCGATTTCGAGCATCGGCGTATTTTCCGTTCCGAAACGCGTTTCAAGGTACTTGCGAGCGCGACGAACCGCTTCGCCCGGGCCGAAGTCGGCAATACCGCCGAATGCTAAGTGATTGTCTTTGATAAGGATAGCGTCGTAGAGACCGGAGCGGTGGTTGCGCGCGCCGCCGCAGCGAACGGCGTATTTTTCGAGACGGCGCCAACCGAGCGTCGTCTTGCGGGTGTCGTAAATATTCGCGTTCAAGCCGGCGATCGCGTCGACGTAACGGCGAGCCGCGGTCGCGACGCCGGAAAGTCGACCGACAAGGTTGAGAAGGAGACGCTCCGCCGTCAGCATCGCAAGGGTCGGCCCGGCGACGAGGCCGAGACGGTCGCCGCGTTGAACGGAAGCGCCGTCTTCAAGGCAGCCTTCCCAACTTAACCGTTCGTCGACCATCTTCACTAAGCGATCGGCGAAAACGAGACCGGCGACGACGCCCGCTTCCCGAGCGACGACCGCGGCGCGACCCGGGACGTCGTCCGGAATCAGCGCGAGGCTCGTCAGGTCGCCGTCCGTTTGCGAGTCTTCGCGAATCGCGATCGCGATCAACGCCTCCATATCGCGGCTCAAATCTTCGTTGTAAACCGTTTGATTAAAATCTTTTTTTTCCGGGGCCATTTTCGAACTCGCGAACGGGCAAGAGGGAAGGAAGACGCGTCGGAAGCGTTAAAATGCGAAAGACGCGCAGAATAAGACGGCGAACGAACGCTCAAAATCGACGACGTCGAGGAAAACGTTCGACGCGAACATAAAAAAACCGCTCCGAAGAGCGGTTGAATGACCCCAACGGGAATCGAACCCGTATCGCGGCCTTGAAAGGGCCGTGTCCTAACCGTTAAACGATGGGGCCTTAGGAATTTAAAAGTCGCCGCC
>JAFYQR010000062.1 GCA_017559825.1 Thermoguttaceae bacterium
ACTTGGGTTAAAACGAGTTTTCGCCGACGCGTCGCTCATTTTGCGCTGTCGCGACGCCGCGTCAACCGACTTTCCGCCCGATTTCGGCGCCG
The DNA here is from genome assembly GCA_017559825.1 of Thermoguttaceae bacterium. Taxonomy (GTDB): domain Bacteria; phylum Planctomycetota; class Planctomycetia; order Pirellulales; family Thermoguttaceae; genus RUG369. Next base: position 93 of record JAFYQR010000062.1, read on the forward strand.
AACTCGGGATTCCCGCCGACGTTCCGACGCTCGACGTCGCGACGAAACGGGACGGCGCGAACGCCGCAAACGCGCCGATTCAAGAAGATAGCGTTGAAAACCAACAAGAGAAAACGGCGACCGCGCCGCTCGAAACGTCCGCCGCGACCGGCTTCGGCGTCGAAGCGCTCGGTCGCCGAATCGCCGACCGGCTCCGCGCCGAAATGGAAAACGGCGAAATCGTCCCGTCGACCGCCGTCCGCTGTCAAGAATCGCTCCGCGAGGCGAACGACGCGCTCCGCCGAGCGCTCGCTTTTCTCGACGGCGAGTTGTTCGACGAAGTTTTAGTCGCCGCCGAGATTCGCGTCGCGCTCGATCGCGTCGGGCTCGTCGTCGGCGCCGTTCACACCGAAGACCTGCTCGACCGTATTTTCAGCCGCTTCTGCGTCGGAAAATGAATTGCGGAACCGAAACGTCGGCTTCGCGACCGAAATTTCGTCGTAATTCGCGACGGAAATCAACCCGAGTTGCTGCAGAAACTCAAGTCGCGCCGCGACGTCGGAAATCGCGAAAAATTCTCGGTTAGGTCGACCGCTCCAGTACATTCGGCGCGCGATCTCGAACGTCGTCAACGGTTCCTCCGCCTCCTCGAGAAGAGCGAAAAGCCGAGCGTTGCGCCGCTCCATTCCGCGAACGACCTGCCGAACGCGGTTCGGAACGTCGAAAATCGGCGCTTCGTGTCCCGGAAGCGCGACCAATTTTCGCCCGAGCGTCCGTTCGCAACGCTCGGCGAGCCGCGCCAACGCCCGCAACGATCGAACGTAATTCCAAACGCCGGCGCGCGGCGTCGTTCGCGACGGCCAAATTTGCGTCAGCGTCTTTGAAAGGAGCAAGTCGCCGGTCAAAATAACGTCGTCGAGCTGAAACGCAAGGTGTCCCGGCGAGTGTCCGGGCAAGTAAAACGTCCGCAACGCGCCGAATTTTTCCCCGCCGAGGAGCGTTTTCGCGACCGGCGTCGACTTCGCGCGGCCCGGGCGGAACCCAAACCCGTCGAGAATCCCCGAAATCTCCGCCTCCGGAACGCCCGCTTCGCGCAAAAAATGAAACGAACGAACGTTCGAGACGCAAGCCTGTTCGTTAAACGACGAAACGACGCGACTTTCAAACGCGTGCGTCCAAACCTCCGCGCCGGTTCGCCGCCGCAACTCGTTCGCGCCGCCGAAATGATCGATATGCGAGTGCGTCAGTAGAATCCGCTTAATTTTCTCCGACGCAAACCCGGGCTCGAACTCTTCGCGAATCGTTCGAAACGCGCTTTCCAAGTCGGCGTTCGACTCGTCGCTTCCGCTCCCGGCGTCGATTAGCCAATACTCGGAAGGCCGCGACGCCAACGGTTCGCCCGGATCGGCGAAGAGGTAAATTGATCCGGGCAAAAAGGGCAAAACCCGCGCTTGGATTCGATAAACGACGAATCCGGCTCGCGTTCGCAACCGCTCGACGCGCCCGTCCGACGAGACCTCGTCGCCAAAAATTTCGACGCGCCGCGTCGCCGCGTCCAGCCGATTCGCCGTCGTCGTCCGCTCTTCCATCGCTTCCGCTCCTCTTCGCTCTCGCGCTCGCCTGCTCGAACTTGTTTAATACCAAAGACTAAACAGATTTGGCGCTTTAAACAAACGCGCGGACGCTCGACACCGTTCGTCGAACGTCCGCGTTCTAAATTCCGCCGTTTTTTTCGCGAATCGTTAAAATCGATTCGCTCAAAACGCCGACGCCGCCCGATTCTTAAAGCCGAGCGGCTTTCTCGGCGGCGCGAAGTCGAGCGCGAGCCGTCGCGACCGCGTCCGCTTTCGCCTCGGCCGCTTCCGGCGAGCTCGCCGGACGCTTCAAGGCTTCTTCGAGCGCTTTTTTCGCAGCGTCTAAGTCGAGTTCCGCCATCGGATAAGCGCGATTCGTTAAAATCGTCGCGACGTCGTTCGACGTTTCGACGAACCCGCCCTCGACGTACCAACGCTCGACCGAGCCGTCCTCGAACGTCAATCGCGCTTCGCCGGCGCCCAAACGCCCGACGACCGGACTGTGCCCGGGCCCGATCGCGTACTCGCCGTCGTAAAGCGGAACGACGACGAAACTCGTCTCCCGATCGACGACCGTTTTTTCCGGCGTTACCGCGACGCATCTCATTTTTCAGCCTCCTTCGTTGGGCTCATGCGACCGCCGACGCCGACGCTCACGGTGCGGAAACGTCGACGACGCGCGTTCGAAACGCTTATTTTTTCCGAGCTTGCGACGCCATGCGCTCCGCTTGCTCCGCCGCTTGTTCGACGGCGCCAACGTACAGAAACGCTTGTTCCGGCAAGTGGTCCCATTTCCCGTCGCAAATTTCGTTAAATGAACGAATCGTTTCTTTAAGCGGGGTGATTTCGCCCTTTTTGCCGGTGAAAACCTCGGCGACGAGGAACGGCTGCGAGAGGAATCGCTCGACGCGGCGCGCTCGGTGAACGATCAATTTGTCGTCTTCGCCGAGCTCGTCGACGCCCAAAATCGCGATGACGTCTTGCAATTCGCGGTATTTTTGGAGCATCTGTTGCACGCGGCGGGCGCAAGCATAATGCTCGTCTCCGACGAACTGCGGGTCGAGAACGCGGCTCGACGACGCCAACGGGTCGACCGCCGGATAAATCCCCTTCTCGGAAATCGAACGATCGAGGTAAACGAACGCGTCCAACTGAGCGAACGCCGTCGCCGGCGCCGGGTCGGTCGGGTCGTCCGCCGGAACGTAAACCGCCTGAACGGAGGTGATGGCGCCGCGATTCGTCGACGCGATCCGCTCTTGCAACGCGCCCATTTCCGACGCCAGCGTCGGTTGGTAACCGACCGCCGACGGCATGCGCCCGAGGAGCGCGGAAACCTCCGAACCGGCTTGCGAGAAACGGAAAATGTTGTCGACGAAGAGCAAAACGTCCGTCCCGAGATTGTCGCGGAAGTATTCCGCCATCGTCAACGCCGACAACGCGACGCGGAGACGGGCCCCCGGCGGCTCGTTCATTTGGCCGAAAACCATCGTCGTTTGGTCGAGAACGGAACGGCCGGCGTCGCCGATTTTCGCCTCTTTCATTTCGCGCCAAAGGTCGTTCCCTTCTCGAGTGCGCTCGCCGACGCCCGCGAAAACCGACGCGCCGCCGTGATCGCCCGCGATACGAGCGATCAACTCCTGCAAAATGACCGTTTTTCCCAACCCGGCGCCGCCGAAGAGACCGGCTTTTCCGCCGCGAACGAACGGCGTCAAAAGGTCGATGACTTTGATACCTGTTTCAAAAATCTCGGTATTCGTCGAGAGCTCGGAAACTTTCGGCGCGTCTTGGTGAATCGGGCGATATTCCTTCGCGTCGACCGGGCCCATTTTGTCGATCGGCTCGCCGAGGAGATTGAAAACGCGCCCCAACGTTTCTTTTCCGACCGGAACGCTCACCGGAGCGCCGGAGTCGACGCAGTCCATGCCGCGCACGAGCCCGTCGGCGCTCCCGAGCGCGACGCAACGAACGCGCCCGCCGCCCAAGTGCTGCTGAACTTCGCCGACCAAATTGATTTCGACGTCGCCGACTTTCGACTCGATTTTAAGAGCGTTGTAAATCGCGGGCAGGCGATCTTCGGCGAACTCCGCGTCGAACGTGGAGCCGACGACCTGGGTGACGCGACCGATGTTTTGATTCGTATTGGTTTGGTTCATAGGATTGCGACGCCTAATTTTCCGAACGCTCGCAACCGCTCGACCGCCGCGACGACGGGGCCCGAGCCGCGCTCGAAACGTTCGTATCGTAAATTAATGATCGTAATTTCGGGGTTTTGCTCCGACCGCTCAACTCAACGCGTTCGCGCCGCCGACGACTTCGACGATTTCGTTGGTGATTTGCGCTTGACGCGCTCGGTTGTACGTTCTCGTCAAGTTCGAAATCATCGCGTCGGCGTTTTCGGTCGCGGCCTTCATCGCGATCATGCGAGCGATTTGCTCGCCGACCGCCGCGTCGAGGAAGCATTGGAACATCTTCGCTTTAAAGGCGTTGGGAACGATTTCCTCCAACACGCTTCGCGGCGACGGCAGGAACTCGAACGGCGATTCGCCCGCGTTTTCGCTCGACTCCTCGTCGTCGGTCGCGGTCGACGCGGCGAACGGAAGGGCCGTTTCAACGAGCGGATACTGCTTCGATATCGAAACGAATTTCGTGTAAGCGACGTCGAGGCGGTCGATTTCGCCGACTCGATAACGGTCGAGAAGCTCCGACGCGACTTCGTCGACTTCCTCGAACGTCGGTTTATGTTCGAAATTCGTAAAAACCTTGGCAAACTCCCAGCCGCGGTATTTCAAAAACGAAACGCCGCGTTTTCCGGAAACGTAAAGCTCGACTTCGTCGTAAGTTCGGCGCAGCTCTTCCAAACGGGCGAGCGCGGCGCGCAACACGCCGCCGTTGTAGCCGCCGCACATCCCGCGGTTCGCGGTCAGAACGAGAAGAACGGCTTTCCTCGAACTCTCGCGCTTGTCGAGCAGAGGGTGCGAAATCTCGAGCCCGGCTCGCGCCAAGTCGGCGACGACGCGAACGATCCGTTTCGAATACGAATCGGCGGCGACGGCGCGCTCCGTCGCTCGTCGGAATTGAGCGGTCGCCACCAACTCCATCGTTCGCGTGATCTTGCGAATGCCGGCGATCGATTTTCTACGTTTGTCGAGAGCTCTTGCTTTGGCCATAAGTTTCGAAGTTTCGTCAAGTTAAGCGCCCGACGCCGCGGCGTCCCGCCCGCCGACGCGAACGGAAACGCCAACCTCGGCAAAGTCGGCGCAAAAATCGTAATTTATCGGCGTCGGCGCCTCGTCGAACGCGCCGCGCCGTCGTTTCTCGCTCAGCTCGTGCGCTTCGCGAGGAAAAGTTCGTTGAAGTCGGTCAACGCCGCTTCCATCGCGGCGATTTCCTCGTCGCCAAGTTTGCCGGACAGTTCCTTCAAACGCTTCCAAAGCTCCGCTTTATTCGCGTGGAGCCACGGCAGGAACTCGCTTTCCCAGCGGCGAACGTCGTCGATCGCGACCTCGTCGAGGAAACCGCGCGTAACGGCGTAAATCACGAAGATTTGGTCGATTTCGTCGAGCGGTTGGCAAACGCCTTGAATCAGGAGACGATTCACGCGGTACCCGCGGTCGAGCCGAGCTTGCGTCGCGGCGTCGAGGTCGGAACCGAGCTGCGCGAACGCCTCCAATTCGCGGAACGCCGCCAAGTCGAGCCGAAGCCCGCCCGCCACCTGCTTCATCGCCGGAATCTGCGCCGAACCGCCGACGCGAGAAACCGAAATCCCGACGTTCATCGCCGGACGCTGACCGCGGAAAAAGAGGTCGGGCTGCAGGTAAATTTGACCGTCGGTGATCGAAATCACGTTCGTCGGAATGTACGCCGAGACCTCGCCTTCCTGCGTTTCGACGATCGGAAGCGACGTCAGCGAACCGCCGCCGAGCTCGTCCGAAAGCTTCGCGCTCCGTTCGAGCAAACGGCTGTGGCAGTAGAAAACGTCGCCCGGATACGCCTCGCGTCCCGGCGGACGACGCATCAACAGCGAAAGCTGACGGTACGCCGCCGCTTGTTTCGACAGGTCGTCGTAAACGATCAGCGCGTGCTCGCCCTTATACATAAAGTATTCGGCCATCGCGGTTCCGGCGTAAGGCGCGACGTACTGAAGCGGCGCCGGCGAGCTCGCCCCGGCGACGATCACGGTCGTGTAGTCCATCGCGCCGTGTCGGCGGAACGTTTCGACGACGGTCGCGACGGTCGAGTCCTTTTGACCGACGGCGACGTAAAAACATTTGACGCCCTTCCCCGTTTGGTTGAGGATCGCGTCGACGGCGATTTGCGTTTTGCCGGTTTTGCGGTCGCCGATGATCAGCTCGCGTTGACCGCGCCCGATCGGCGTCATCGCGTCGATCGCTTTGATCCCGGTTTGCAACGCCTCGCGAACCGGCTGGCGATCGGCGACGCCCGGCGCGGCGGTCTCGACGAAACGGAACTCGCTCGTCAAAACCGGGCCGCGCCCGTCGAGCGGATTCCCCAACGGGTCGAGCACGCGTCCCAAAACCGCGTCGCCGACCGGCGTTTGCAGGAGCTTGCCGGTTCCGCGAACTTCGTCTCCTTCGCGAATTTTCAGGTAGTCGCCCAAAACGATGACGCCCACGCTGTTCTCTTCCAGGTTGAACGCCAGCCCCTTAACGCCGTTCGGAAACTCGAGCATTTCGCCGGACATGACGCCGGAAAGCCCGTAAACGCGAGCGATGCCGTCGCCGACCTCGACGACGCGCCCGACTTCGCGAACGTCGATTTGCGTTTCAAATTGTTCAATTTCCTTCCGAATAACGGAAGCAATCTCGTCGGCTTTGAATTTCATGTGCGCTCCTGTCGATCATTTCTTGTCGCGCGTTGTTCAGTTGGGTTGCGATGGAAGCGTCGTAGATCGTGTCTCCGACGCGCACGATAACGCCGCCGATCGTCTCGGGATCGACGACGACGCTTAACTCCGGCTCGCCGCCGACGAGCTCGCGCAGTTTCGCGGCGAGGTTTGCCTTCGCCGTTTCGGATAGCGGGACGGCCGTCGTAACTTTAACGGCGACGCGGCCTTCGCGCTCGGCGGCGATTCGACGACAGCCGCGCCGAACGTCGCGCAGCAGCTCGGTTCGCCCGCGCTTGACGAGCGTTTTAAGGAAATTCGCGAACACGGGCGACGCGTCGCGGCAAATTTCGGCGACGATTCGCAGTTTCTCGTCGGTCGGAACCATCGCGGACGCTAAGATTTCCTCAAATTTCGGGAACGGATCGCAAGCCGCCTCGACGAACGAGTCGAACTCTTCGAGGAAGTCGTCGGTCGCGACGCCGAACGTTTCGCAAGCGCCGAGAACCGCGACGGCGTAAACGTCGGCGAGCTTTTCTCGCGTCGCGTCGGCGTCGAGTTCGGCGGCGAACCGGGCGTCCTGTTCAATATTCTGTTTCATTATTCACCGTTCGTAACGTCGCGACGTTCGTCGCTCGTCCGTCGTTTTTACCGCGCTCGGTCGTCCGACGCGAACGCTTCGAAGCCGTTTTCATCGGCGAGCGAGGTCGTCGACGGCGCTTTCGAGCAAACGCTCGCCGCGCGCCGGATCGATCGTCTCCTTCAAGATTTTCCCGGCGAGGTTCGTCGCGAGCTCGGCGCTCTTCGCGGCCAGCGCTTGGAGCGCTCCGTCGGTCGCGACTTCGACGTCTTTCAACGCTCGCTCTCGCTCTTTCGAAGCGGCTTCTTTCGCTTCGGCGACGATCAGCAACGCCGTTTTTTCGGCCTCGACTCGCGCTTCGGCGACGACGCGACGCGCCTCTTCGGCGGATTCGTCGAGCTTGCCGCGGTATTCGTCGAGGAGCGCCCGCGCGTCGGCGTTCGCCTTTTCCAACGCGGCGCGACGTTCGATTTCCGTTCGTTCGCGTTCGTCGAGCGCCTTCGCGATCGGGCCTAACGCGAACCGACCGAGAACCGCGACCAAGCCGAGGAAAACGACGGCGGTCCAAAGCGCCAAGTCGGTTTGCCAAGCCATCGGGTTTAGCGACGCTTCTTCGCCGCCGTGTTCCGACGCCCAAAGCGCCGACGTTTCGGCGAGGAAAACGCCGAGCGCCGCCGTCGCGACGACCGCCGCGCGCCGTTTCGAGACGCGGAACCCGTTCGCCGCCGCGTTCAACTCGTTAAACTTCATGCCAACACCCCATTTTAACTTTCGGATCTCGCGCCGACGGTCGCCGACGCGGCGAACGGGCTTATTTCAACATGCAGACGATCAACGCAAAGAAGGTAACGCCTTCGACGAGCGCGGCGGAAATAATCATCGCGGTTTGGATTTTGCCGGCCGCTTCCGGTTGGCGCGCCATCGCTTCGACCGCGCTCGCGCCGATGCGACCGATCCCGATCCCGGCGCCGATCAGCGCGAGACCGCAACCGACCCCGTAAAGCCCCGAGAAATCGAACCCGGCGTTTTCCGCGGCGACGACGGCGGTCGCGGCTTCCGGAGCGGCGGACGCGTCTTGCGCCAAAGCGGCGAGCGGAGCGCAGAAGAGAGCGAAAACGAACGTCAAGACGACGAGTTTGGCGAGCTTGTTCACGAAAAATCTCCTAAAACGGTTGGGGTTATCGTTCTCCGCGCGAACCGCTCGACGCAAAGTCGGCGCTCCGGCGGAAAACCGAGTCGTTATTCAAAATTTACCGCGCGTTCGACGGTCGCTTCGTCGCGAATCGCCGATTTTTTTGCGCTTTTCGTTATTTTATCGTTATATTATACAAGGGCGGCGCAACGGAAAACGCCCCGCTCCGCCACATCGCGTCGTTCTTTCGGGCGCTTGTCGGTCGCTTCGTCAGTGTTGATGCTGCGCCATTCCGATGAAAATCGACGCGAGGAACATAAAAATGTACGCTTGCAAAAAGGCGACGAAGAGTTCGAGCAAACTCAACGCGACGCTCATCGCGACGCTCCCGACGGTAACGCCGACCCAAAGCGCAAGGTAGTCCGCCGTCCCGGCGATGAAACCGAGCAAGACCGCCAAAACCAAGTGTCCGGCGAACATATTCGCCAAAAGACGCACCGCCAACACGACGTGTTTGATAAAAAGTCCGACGACCTCGATGACGAAAATCATCGGTTTCAGAAAGATCGCGAGCGCGGTCGGAAGCTCCATCGACGGAACCTGCCCGAGCCAAAAACCGACGACGCCGAATTTCTTCATCCCGGAGCCGATCAAAACGACGAACGTCGTCGCGGCCAAAACGGAAGTCGTCGCGAGCGCGCCGGTCGGAGAAGCGCCGAACCAAGGAATCAGCCCGGCCAAGTTGCAGAACAGAATGAAAAAGAAAAGCGTCCAAAGGAACGGCGCGAATCGCCCGACGTCCTTTTTGCCGATCGCAGGCGTCATCACTTCGTCGCGCAGGTAAAGGAGGAAAACCTCCAGCAGGTTCCACAAACGCCCGCGCACCGGCTTCCCAGACTTAATTTTCGCGGCCAACGGGAAGAAAAGCGCGATCATCAGAATCGCGACGGCGAGTTCGACGACCATAAACCGCGTTATTTGAACGCCGCAAATCGTCGGCAACTCGGGCAAATGACCCAAAAACTGCGGAACGTGGTACTCGGAACCGTCGGCGACGTGTCCCGCCAAATCGCTCGTCTTGATCAGTTCGCCGCTCATGCCGGTTTCGATTCCCCAACTTTTTGGTTCTTAACGTTTTAGGTTGGCTTTGCGACCGCCGCCGCTCGTCGGTCGTCGTTAAAATCGTCGTTGTCGTCGCGACCGTTTATTCGTTCGCCCCGTTTTCTTTCGCCCGCTTTTTTCGCAATGTGAAGCGCCGTTCGTCGGTCGGAAAAATCGCCGCGAGGTGCAAAGGCGCGGTCGCGAAATAAACGATTAAAAGCGCCTTCAAGCCGGTTCGAACCGCCGCCTGCTCCCCCGAAACGAGAAACGCTAAAGCGACGACGCCGAAAACGCCGGTTCGCGCCCAAATCGCGTAAAAAACTTCGCCGACGCCGATTTCGCCGCGATACCGGAAATAAGCCGAAACCGCGAACGCCGTCGCGCCGCTCGAAACGGAAAAAATCGCCGCTAAAATCCACGGAACCGTTAAAGTCGCCGTCGCGTCGTCCAACGCGAAACGCCAAACGACCGTCCAAACGACGCTCGCGTAAACGCTCCATCCGACGACTCGCGAAGTCATCCGAGCGACGTATTCGGATTTCAACGTTTTTTCTTTTTTCGAAACGGCTGGCGGTCGAAACGCTTCCGTCGCTTGAAAAACGTCGTCGACGCGCTTCATCGCCGTCGCTCCGTTTCGCTCTCGCCGAGCGAATTTAACGATTTTTTCGTCGAAAACGCCGCCCGCAACTCCTCGCGAAGCGCGTTCGTTTTCGACGCTTCCTCGGCGATTTCCGCGTCGACGGCGGCTTTGTCGCGCCGTCGAGAACTCGCCGGTTTCCCCTTTTCTTTCGAACCGGCCGCGTCCTCGCGTTCAAGCCGTTTCACCGCCGCGACGAGACCGACGCCGAACGCCGCCGCGCCCAACAAAGCGCCGACGACCGTCCCCCAAGGCGCCGTTTCCCAGCGCCGGTCGACCCAATATCCGAAAGCCTCGCACAACGCCGCCTGCGCCGAAACGGTCGAAATCCGAACGACCGCCGCGTATCCGGTCGCCAACGACGAAAAATCGCGGTCGTTTTCGTTCATGCGTCGCTCTTCCGCGTCGACCTAATTAGTCAAGATTACCTGCATTATGCAGGAAAATCCAAATTTGTAAAGCGCTTTCTTCGATGTTTTTGTCAAAATGGACGAAATACGTTTCAAAATAATCAAAATCCAGAACGTTCGTCCAACGTTTTTCGAGACGCGCCGTTTTCTCGTCTTTCTCGAACCGTCCGTTAAATCGTTAAAAAATTATTTTTTAAACGCGCAAAAAAACGCTCCGCCGTCTTATTCTCCAACCAAGGAAGAAAACGACGAGCGCCGCTTGTGTTTCTCGCGACGCTCGTCGTTTCAATCGTTAAGCGCAAACGATTACGCTTTTTCCCATTGTTCGCGGAGGAACGCGATCGTCTTCTTGAACGCTTCTTCGCGATCTTGGCCGGCGCAACCGCATTCGAACGAGCAGAAATCGGTGTAACCGATGTATTTCAGGCCGCGGAAACCGTCGACGTAATTGCGATCGTTTTCGCCCGGGAAGGTGCGGCGCGGGTTCGAAACGCCGCCGGCAAGGTGGACGTGGCGCAGATATTTCTTACCGGCGCAAATGAAGGCGCCCATATCGTTCGCTTCTTCGGTGTCCATGTGATAGAAGTCGCCCATGACGGTAATGCCCGGGTTGTCGTCGGACGTGCCGGCGATGCGTTGAATGTCGCGGCAGAGCGAAGCGCCGTCGGCGACTTGACGCAGGAAGAACGCTTCCATACGGCAGAGCGGTTCGAAAATGACGGCGGTGTTCATGCTCGCGGCAAACTTCGCGACTTCCGGCATGAACTCGAGAAGGAGCGCGCGGATTTCTTGGTTCGTCAGTTTCGTTTGGCCGTTGAACGCCGGGACGTAAATGACGCCGCGAGCTTCCATTTCGGCGGCGGTTTCGAGCGCTTTTTTCAGCGCGTCGATACCGGGTTGACGTTTTTCCTTAACGTCGGAGCAGAGGTCGCCGTTGCAGGAGCCCCAGCAGATGACCGAAACTTCGAGCCCGGCGTCGTTCGCCATTTTCTTATGTTCTTTGCCTTTGCCGACGCAACCGCCGTGATATTCGACCGCTTCGCAGCCGTATTTCTTCATATTGGCGAGCTTTTCGGCGTCGTTTTTACCCGGGGCCGGGCCGAGTTGGCTCGAAATGCGAAGTTTCGCTTCGGCGCGACGGTCGGTTTCCGCGGTCGTTTGCGCGGCGGCGAAGTTGGTCGAAGAATTCAAAGCCATACCGAGGCCCATCGCGGCGCCGGCGCCAAAGAAATCGCGTCGATTCATATTATTGCTCCTAATAATGCGACTCCGCCGAATCACGGAATCTAATAACGGCTAAAAAATTGGTCGCCGAACGCGCCGCCGACTCTTTGCCGCGACGCCGCCCGTCGTTATATTCCATTGAGAACGTTCGCCCGTTAAAATCGCCGATCGCGCAACGGTTTTCCGTCCTTATCGCCAACTGTTATACAAAATTTTTATCGCAAAATCAAGCGACCGGCGGCGATTTTTTTCAAAATTTATCGTTTTTGCCCAAATTTTCTTCGGCGCGGAGCCGCCGTTCGTCGCCGCCGCCTCGTTTCGCGCCGTTTGCGCCGACGTTCGCGTTTCCCTCGACGCCGTTTTTGCGTTTCGAGCCGCAGAAATCGCGCCCGTTTAACTCGCGTTTTCCCTTCACAATACATTAATATCGTCAAAACGCAAGAAAAACCGTCGCGACGCCGCCGTTCAACGCCGAATTTGCGCGTCCAGCCAAGCGACGTAACTCGGCGCGACGAACGCCAACGGAACGCCGACGATCTGCGGAACCTCGTAGGAATGCCGTTCGGAAATCGCCGCCGAAACCGCGTCGAAAAAAGCGGCTCGCGTCTTCGCCAACAGGAGAAACTCTTCCAAATTTTCCGTTTTTCCGGCCCAAACGTACCGACTCTCGATCGGCCCCAAGAGCTGAGCGCAAGCCGCCCAACGCTCGCCGACAAGAAACCGCGACGCGTCCTCCGCCTCCGCGCGAGTCGGATACGTTATTTGAAGTTGGATAAACTCCGCCGTCATTTCCGTTCCTTTCGTTAAAATCTACCGCCAAGCGACAAACGCCGCCTAAACGGCAAAACGACTAAAGCGACGGGACGTTCGACGCTTTGAAACTTTTTTTGCGCAGCGTTAATCAATTTTTCAAACAGCGTTTTCCCTCCCGCCGTCAAACGCCAAAAAACCAGCCGTTCAGCGCGTTCCACCAACGATAACCGACGAAAACCGCCGTCGCGACCGCCGCCGGAAACGCGAAAGCCGCCGCGACGACCGCCGACCCGCTCAACGGAATCGACCGGAAGTAAAAGTCCGGACGAGCGCCGAAAAACCAACCGAAACGCCCGCGCAGCTTGCGGAAAACGACCCGCGTCGTCCAAAAGCCGAACGCTTGAATCTCGGCGCGATAAACCGTCCCGCCGCGCAGCCGCTCCGCGACCGAAACAAACTCGTGCAACGCGTTCGGGCGAGCGTCGACGACGGCCCGTTCCAGCTTTTCCCGCGTCGCGTCGTCAAGTTCCGGCGCCTCGGCCGGTCGCTCCGAAAACTTCCGATTTTCGACCGCTTCCTTGACGAAGAAGACCTTCTCCGCCGCCTCGTCCATATACTCCGGCGCGGGCGTTTTCGGCTCGGTCGCGGTCGCGCTAAAAACGCTCCAAGTCGTTATAATCGACTGTTTAAAAAGGACGCGCCCCGTTCCGCAGCAACGCGAACACGCCCCGCGCCCGTCCGCCGTTCCGGACGTTTCGCCTTTCCCGCCGCAACGAGCGCAGTCTTGGACGACGTCCCATTCGTCGCCGAGTTCGAGCCGATCTTCGCGCGCTTCGTATCCGTTCGGAAGAACCAACGGGAAAAGATTTTCGTTCCAATAAGGAACGTTCGGCGACGCGCACTCGCGGTCGGTTCCGCCGACGAAGCGCCGCTCGAGTTTTCGGGCGACCGTCGACGCTCGAAACTTAACGCCGGCAAAGGGTTCGCTTTCGGCGACGACGCTTTCCAAGTAGCGCGTCATATTGCGCAACGCGGTAAAATCGGCGAACTCGACGGCGTCCCAACCTTTTTCGATTCGGCTCTCCAAGGCGCTCTTGTCGACCGGCGGCAACCCTTCGCCGAAAACGGGTCGAACCCCTTTCAACGCGGCGCCGAAAACTCGCTCCAACCCGCGCGAAACCGGGAGCGATTCCGTCGCGACGTTCGCCTGCTTGAAACGGTAAGCGCGATACAAGTCGAACGTCCAACGAGCGAAAAACGCAAGGTTTAACGCCGCGACCAACGCCGCTCGGCTCCGGAAATCCTCTTCGACCGAAAACCCGCCGACGACGACCGCCGACGACAAAACCGCGCCGCAAACGAGAACCGTCTTGAAACGCAAAATCAAATAGGACGCGTTGCTCGCCAATAGGAGCGCGAGCGCCGACGCTCCGGCGACCAAAAAGACCGTCGCCCAAGCCGGCGGAACGTCCGGAACCTTAACGAACAACTCCTCGACCCAACGCAACGCGAACTCGTCCCAAGAATGCGCCCGCCCGTACTCCGTCGCCGCAAAGATCGCCGCCGCCGCGACGACCGCCTGCGCGATCACCAAGAAAACGCGAACTTTAATCCCGTTCGACCGACCGCGCCCCAACGCTTCCGGGAAAGACTCGCGCCCCAAGCGATTCAAACGTCGACGCGAAACGCGTTTGCGCAACCTCGCCCGAATCAGCGGAACGTCGAAATCGTCGATACGCTCCGGCAAGTCGACCAACGCGCCGACCGGTTTGCGAACGAGCCAATAAAAGAACGCCGTCGCCGCGACCGCGAAAAGCGCGAACGCTCCCGACGCGGCCGTCCCGCCGTCGCGACCGAAATCGACGACGAAGCGCAACGTCAAAAACGCCCAACCGCCGACGAACGCCCAACAAAAGACGCGGAAAACTCGCAACGGAACGCGAATTTCCGGAATCTCGTAAAATCGCGTTTTCAGCAAATACGTCGGCGACGCGCCGCGGAAAATTCGCGACGTCAAATTCAACGCCGCCGAAACGAGCGCGACGATAACGCAATATAAATACGCCTCCAACAACGCGGTCGGTCTCAACGCTCCCGAGAAAAATTCCGGTCGCAACCGCGCCAACTCCGACGCGAGCGGCGTACGTTCCGTTTGAATTTTGTTTCGCATCCAATCCGCGTTTGCGGCAACGCGCCGTTTGATTCGCTTCGCTTTCTCGTTTTTTTCTTGCGTTTTCGCGCCGTCGCCAACGCCGGTTTTAACGACTTTTTCAATTTTTTCATTTTTAGCGACTTCGTCGCCCTCGACGGACTCGGCGACAATGCGAGCGTCGCGCGTTTCCGTTCGCGTTTCCGGAGCCTCGAGCGCCGAAATATCGATCATTTGCCCGCGAGGCTCCCGCTCGTTTCGCAAGACGCTCGCCCCGACGATCGCCAAAACGCAAACCGCGCCCGCAATCCCCCGACGAATCGCCGCTCGCGTCGCGCCGCCGTTTTTTTTTGTTTCAACGTTCGTTTTCATCGCCGTTTACGCCTTAAACCATCCTTCGCGATATTCGCAACTTTTATCAAACGCGCCGTATTCGCGCCCGCGTCCTTTCATTATAAAACTTTTTTCGATGAATTTCAAGAAAAAACGCCAAAAAATAACCGCTTTCCCCGCCGACGTTCGACGCCGTCTCCAAAACCAAAACAGGCGCCGTTTTTCAAAACAATCAAAAAGAAAGGCGGCGCCCGACGCCAAACGCGCCGAACGCCGCCGAAAAACCGAACGCCTCTTGTCGCAACCGCTTATCTTCGGCGACTTGCAACCGTTTTGTCAAACAAAATCAATAAACCTTGTTGACGACGCGCGGGTAAAGAATAACGTCGCGAATATTTTCAATCCCGGTAACGTACATCACCAAGCGTTCGAGCCCGAGCCCGAACCCGCCGTGCGGCGTCGAACCGAAGCGGCGCAGGTCGATGTAATTTTCGTATTCGGCGGTCGACATCCCGCGATCTTGCATCGCTTGCAGAAGTTTGCCCAAGTCGGCTTCGCGTTCGCTCCCGCCGATGATTTCGCCGACGCCCGGCGCGAGCAAGTCGGTCGCCGCGACCGTTTTGCCGTCCGGATTTTGCTTCATATAGAACGACTTGATTTCTTTCGGATAGTCGGTGACGAAGACCGGTTTGCCGAACGCGACTTCGGCGAGATATTTCTCGTGTTCGGTCGCCAAATCGCACCCCCACTCGACCGGGAACTCGAACTTAACGTCCGCTTTCTTCAAGATTTCGATCGCCTCGGTGTACGTAACGACGCCGAAGTTTTCCGAAACCAAGCGGTTAAGTTTGTCGATCAAACCGTTTTCGAAGTTTTTGTCGAAGAACGCCAACTCGTTCGGGCAGCGTTCGATCACCGCCTTCACGACGTATTTAATCGACGATTCGACGACTTCGATAACGTCCGGCAGCTCGGCGAACGCGATTTCCGGCTCGACGTGCCAGAACTCGGCGACGTGGCGCGGCGTGTTGCTGCATTCGGCGCGGAAGCTCGGCCCGAACGTGTAAATTTTCCCGAACGCCATCGCGGCGACTTCCCCTTCAAGCTGACCAGAGACGCTCAAACCGGCTTTTTGCCCGAAGAAGTCGTCGGCGTAATATTCTTCTTCGCTCTTCGCTTCGGCGTTCCAAGGACGGGTCGTAACGCGGAACATTTCGCCGGCGCCTTCGCAGTCGCTCGCGGTAACGATCGGCGTGTGAACGTAAACGTAACGGCGGCCTTGGAAGAACTCGTGAATCGCCGCCGACAGAACGGAGCGGACGCGGAAAACGGCGTTAAAGGTGTTCGCGCGCAGACGCAAGTGCGGAATCGTCCGCAAATATTCGAGCGTATGTCGTTTCTTTTGAAGCGGATACTCGGACGGGCATTCGCCGATCAGCTCGATCGACTCGGCGTTCATTTCGACCGAGCCGTTGCGCGACGGAACGATTTGCCCGACGACGCGGAGCGCGGAGCCGAGCTTCAAAAACGGCGCCGGATTCGCGATTTTCTCTTTGTCGATAACGATTTGCAGGTGTTTGAGCGTCGTTCCGTCGTTGAGTTCGACGAACGCCATCGTCTTCGAATCTCGCGAAGTGCGCGCCCAACCGCAAACGGTCGCGGTCGCGTTCACAAACGACGCGTCGTTCATCACGTCGAAAATATCGGTGTGTTTCATCTCTTTCCTCGCCCGCCCGACTCGCCGCGAACCGCCGCCGTCGAGCGCAAAACCTCGGTAAATCGCGACTCTTTGAAAACAACAATTATCGCGACGTTTTTTAATTAATCAAAGCCGACGTTTCGGCTCGCCCCGACGCTCCGTTTCCTACCGGAAACGCGCTAAAAAAGCGCCGCGCAAAATTTAACGTTTTTATTTTACCCCGACGCGATTTTTTGTCAATCCGGGCCCCCTTCTCTTCCGCCGATTCTTGGAGCGCGCGCCGATTTTCCGCCGCCGACGCAAAAAAGAACTGAAAAAGCGTTGAAAACGCCGCGCGAATCGGTTATAATGCGCAAAACCGGCGTTCGTCCCGTCAAGTTTTCCCGAAAACGTCGACGCCCAAGCGCGCCGCTTCCCCCATATATTAATAACGTCAAAACGGAAGGAACCGCAATGTCCGCCGAACGCCCCGACGCGATCGAGTCGCCGCTGAACGTCCCGCAAATCGACCCGAACGAGCCGTTAACCTCCGCCGAACGCCAATTTGACGCGCAGGGTCGCCCCTTTGTCGTCGTCGACGGGCGCCGGTACGTTCTCGCCGAGGACGAGCCGGACGTCGACCTCGCGTCGCTCCCGGAAAACCCGAAACTCGCGGAGTTGCCGCCGGTTCCGCGCGACGTCTCGACGACGGCGAAACTCGTCCTCCTCTTCGGCTCGACCGCGACCTCGACCTTCGGCTGGTTTTGGCTCTGTTTCTCAATGATTTTCGTCGTCGTTTTCTTCGGAACGACGCGCGTCGGAACCGCCCTCCTCGACCGCGGCGCGACTTGGGAACCGTTCGCGATCGCGACGCTCGTCGCCTGCGACGACGGAAACGTCGAAATCAACGGACGTTCGGCGTATCGCTGGAAGTTCGCGGGCCAAGCGCCGGACGGCTCGTACTTCGAAGGCGTTTCGCACTCCTTCGCCTACCGCGAGCCGGGACAACTCGTCGCCGTCGAGAAAAAAGCCGGAACGACCGACGTTCTCCGCGCCGAAGGGACGTCGACCGCGCCGTTCGGCGACTCGCTCGGCTCGCTATTTTTCGTCGCGACGTTCCCGTTCCTCTCGATCTTCTTATTTATCGGCGTTTGCCTAGCGATTATCGGCCCGGTTCGCCGCGGTTTGCGAACGATTCCGCTCCTGCGCTCCGGCGCTCCGGCGCAAGGGGTTCCCGTCGACGTTTCCCCAACCGGAACTTGGATCAACGGTCGCGACGAAATGGAGGTAACTTACCGTTTCCAAGCGGTAAACGGAGCGGAGTTCGAAACGTCGGCGCGCGGCCTCAACATCGACCGCTTGACCGACGACCCGGCGGAAGTCCTCCTTTACGACCCGGAAAACCCGAAAAGGACGGTCGTTCTCGACGAACTCCCCAAGAGCGTCAAAACCGTTCCGGGCAAAGGCTTTACCGCGCGCCCGTTCGGCTTGATTTTCCCGCTGATCGGCGCCGTCGTCTGCCTCGCCGAAGTCGGTTACGCGCTGAAACTGTCGTTCCAAACCGACCGCGCCGTCTTCTCAACCGAGCCGCCGACCGCCGCCGCCCAATTCGACCCGAGCGCCGCGTTAAATTGCCCCGACTGCGAAAGCGGAACGCCGCATAATCATTCGCAACACGTCCATACCGACGCTTGCGACCATTCGCACGACGCCGAATAACAACGCAAAAAGAAAAACATTCCATTTTCAAAATTTTCAAAACCGCTTAAAACGCCGAGCGAAACGCGCTTTCCGACGTTCCGCTCCCAACTAAAAAGGAACCGCCAATGAGCGCGAAAACAACGACGACCGTCGGTCTTTACGGAATCGGCCTCGAAACGTATTGGCCGCAATTTGAAGGGTTGCGCGAACGCCTCGTCGGCTATCAAGGCGTCGTCGCCGAGAAACTCCGCTCCCTCGGCGCGAACGTCGTCGACGTCGGTTTGATCGACAATCCGCAGAAAACCCGCGAAGCCGCCGACCGTTTTCAACGGGAAGACGTCGACCTTATCTTCCTTTACGTCTCGACTTACGCGCTTTCCTCGACGGTTCTTCCGGTCGTTCAAAAACTCGGCAAACCGGTCGTCGTCCTGAACCTGCAACCGACCCGCGCCATCGATTACGCGACCTTCAACAAACTCGGCGACCGCACCAAAATGACCGGCGAATGGCTCGCGAACTGCCAAGCGTGCAGCGTCCCGGAGATCGCGAACGCGTTCCTCCGCTCCGGCGTCGAGTTCTACCAGATCACCGGCGTCCTGCAAGACGACCCGTTCGTCGACGACAAACTCCGCGCTTGGATCGAAGCGGCCCGCGTCGCCGCGACGCTTAAATCGAGCAGAATCGGGCTCTTAGGACACTACTACAACGGGATGCTCGACATCTACTCCGACCTGACCCGCCTCTCCGCGCAACTCGGCCCGCACTTCGAAATCCGCGAGTTCGGCGAAGTCCTCGAACGCCGCGAACAGGTTTCCGAAACGGAAATCGACAAGCGCGTCGCCGAGATTTGGCGCGACTTCGACGTCCGCCCCGACTGCGTCGACTTCGAGTTGCGCCGCGCCGCCCGCACGTCGGTCGCGCTCGATAAGTTCGTTTCCGACTTCGACTTAGACGCGCTCGCTTACTTCTACAACGGGCACGGCGACGAGCGTTACGAAGACCTGATCGCGTCGGTCATCGTCGGCAACTCGATGCTGACGGCGCGCGGCGTCCCGGTCGCGGGCGAGTACGAAGTGAAAAACGTTTTGGCGATGAAAATCCTTGACGCCTTCGGAGTCGGCGGGGCGTTCTCCGAATTTTACGCGCTCGACTTCGACGACGACGTCGTTCTCCTCGGCCACGACGGCCCTTGCCACCCGAAAATTGCGAATGGAAAAACGAAAATCAAACCGCTCGAAGTTTATCACGGGAAAGTCGGCGCCGGTCTCAGCGTCGAAACGTCGGTTCAAGCGGGCCCCGCGACGTTGCTTTCCGTCGTCGACGCGCCGGACGGGAACGTCAAACTCCTTGTCGCGGAAGGGGTTTCGGAAGCCGGGCCGATTCTCGAAATCGGAAACGCGAACAGCCGCTACCGCTTCTCGACCGGCGCCCGCGAGTTCGTCGACGCTTGGTCGCGACGCGGCCCGGCCCACCACTGCGCCATCGGCGTCGGGCACGTCGCCGATCGACTCGAAATTTTGGCCCGCATCCTCAAAGTCGACTTTATCCGCGTTTGCTAACGCTTTTTCTCGGCGCCGCCGCTTCGCCGTTTCAAGAAGCGGCGCGTCCGTTTTTCCCCTATTTTTAAGGAGTTTTTGATTTTATGAAAACGTCGCGATTTTTCAAACTTTCCGCCGCGCTCGTCGCCGCCGCCTTGGTCGCGACGTTCGCCGTCGACGGCCTCGCCGCCGCGCAAAACGCTCCGGATGCCGCCTCCGACGCCGCGCCGAAGTACGCCGTTGATTTTTCGAAAACCGTCGGAACAATCAAACCGCTCAACGGCGTCAACCTTTGGACGCGCCTTTCTTACCAACGTCTGCAAGACGACCAGCCGCTCGCCGAAGCCTGCCGCTTCTCGACCGTCCGTCTGCACGACGCGCCTTGGGACAACAACGGTTTACGTCTCGTCGACGTCCACCAAATTTTCGGCAATCTCGACGCCGACCCCGCCGACCCGAAAAATTACTTTTTCGACGCGACCGACGACTATATCGAAGCGATTCTAAAAGGCGGCGCGCAACCGATTTACCGTCTCGGCACAAGCATCGAACATACGCCGCGCGGCTACTTCGCGAAGAAGCCGAACGCCGAGCAATACGCCGAAATTTGCGCCGCGATCGTCCGTCATTACAACGCCGGTTGGGCGAACGGCCACGAATGGAACCTTCAATATTGGGAGATTTGGAACGAACCGAACCTCGTTCCGCAGATGTGGGACGACCCCGACTGGGCGTCGTACTGCCAATTTTACGTCGTCGTCGCCAAGCGGCTTCGCGCCGAGTTCCCGACGATTAAAATCGGCGGCCCGGCCCTAACTCACGCCGATCCGAAACTTATCGGTTGGCTCGCCGAGGTCTGCAAAGCGAACGACGCGCCGCTCGACTTCGTTTCTTGGCACTGCTACGCCAAGGGCCCGGCGGACGTCCTCGACCCGCCGTTCGCGATGCGCAAGCTCTTGGACGAAAAAGGGTTCCCGAACGCGGAGCTTCATCTCAACGAATGGCATTACTTCCCGATCGGTTGGGACGAAGTTCACGGGACGAAGGGCGGCGCCGCGCGCAAACGCGAATTTTCGACGTCCGAAGACGGTCTGCACGGCGCCGACGCGGCGGGTTTCAACTGCTTTGTTATGTCGCGTTGGCAAGACGGCCCGCTCGACATGTCGAACTATTACGCGTTCGGCTTGCACAACTGGGGCCTTTTCGACCCTTACGGCGAACCGCGCAAGACGTATTACTCGATGGTCGCGTTCGGCGAATTGGCGAAACTTTCTCCGAATCGCGTCGCGACGGTCGACGGCGGAAGCGGCTCGGTCGCGCTCTTGGCGGGAATCGGCGGCGACGGAACGAACCGGAACGCCGAAAAGCGCCTTCTCGTCTCGTTTTTCAAAAACGACGCGACCGACGCTCCGCTTGAAATCGCGCTTTCCGGCGTTCCGGCGAACGGTTCGGTTAGCGTTCTCCAAATCGATTACGAAAACGCCGCGCTCGAAAAAACGCTCGAATATTCCGACGGCGTTCTTAAGCTCGACGCGCCGCGTTCCGGCGTTTACTTAATCCGTTGGAAGTAAAGATTTACGTTTTCCAACAAACGCGGCGTTCGCGCGTTATTAATATTAACGCCGAACGCCGCGTTTCTTATAACGCCCCGTTAAAACGTCGACTTTCGGTTCGCGTCGCATGATTTTGTCGGCGACGCCCTTTTAAAGCGACAAGCAAAAATTTACGCGTTTCGCTGTTTTTACGTAAGAAAACTTTGTATTGCTAAAAACGCTTGCCCGACGGCGTTTTGCCGCGACGGCGCAAGGAGGAAACGCAGGCCGCCGGCGTCTACGCGGAATCGTTTCGTTTCTGCAAACAATTTTTATTTCTTAGTTTAAAAGCGGAAATCGCGTTCGCCCGCTTCTATTCTGCGCAACCGTTCCGCCGCGATCGCTCGAATTTGCTCGTTCGGCGTCTTTTGCAACTCGGCGGCGATCAGTCTTTCGCCAAGCGTTTTCGTTTGCGGCGACGCGTAATCTTCGAGGTACTCTTTGAGCGTCATGAGCGCGTTCGGATGGCAACAGTTCGCGATTTGCCCCGATTTCACCAGCGTCATAAAACGGTCGCCGGTGCGGCCTTCGCGATAGCAGGCGGTGCAAAAACTAGGAATATGCCCCAACGAAAGGAGCCAAGCGACGATTTCGTCGAGCGTTCGACGGTCGCTTACGTCGAACTGCGACGAGTTTTCGTCGGCGCTCTCCTCCTCGGCGTATCCTCCGACGCTTGTGCGCGAACCGCCGCTAAGTTGAGAAACGCCGACCTTTAAGACGCGCTCGCGAGCCGCTTGCGACTCGCGAGTCGACACGATGATTCCGGCGTAGGGCGCGGCGATTCGCAACACCGCGACGATCTTTTCAAAAACGTCGTCGGAAATCCCGTTGACAAAAGAACTTGCGTCGACAGAATCCGCGTCGCGAATCCGCGGAACGCTGAACGTGTGCGGCCCGACGCCTTTGGCCGCCTCCAAGTGCTCCGCGTGCATCAGCAAGCCGACAAAATCGTAACGATAAAGATTGAGTCCGAACAAGACGCCGCAGCCGACGTCGTCGATCCCGCCGTCCATCGCGCGATCCATCGCCTCGGTATGCCACGCGTAGTCGCTCTTCGGACCGCTCGGATGCAACGCTTCGTAAGTCTTTTTGTGATAAGTTTCTTGAAAAAGAATATACGTGCCGATTCCCGCCTCTTTCAGCTTGCGGTAATTCTCGACCGTCGTCGCGGCGATGTTGACGTTGACTCGCCGAATCGCGCCGTTTTTGTGTTTAATCGAGTAAATTGTTTGAATCGCGTCCAGCACGTACTCGATCGGACACTCCGTCGGGTGCTCGCCGGTTTCGAGCGCGAGCCGCTTGTGCCCCATATCTTGGAGCGCGATCGCTTCGGCGCGGATTTCGTCCCGGGTCAACTTTTTACGTCGTATCGTCTTGTTTTTCAAACAGTAAGGACAATAGACGCACCCGTTGACGCAATAGTTCGAGAGGTAGAGCGGCGCGAACATAACGACGCGGTTTCCGTAAAACCGTTCTTTGATTTCCCGCGCCAATTCGAAAATTCGCTCGTTTTTCTCCGGAATTTCGCAATCGAGCAAAACGAGCGCTTCGCGATGCGTTAAGCCTTGCTTTTTTCGCGCTTTATCAAGAATCGCGTCGACAAGCGTTTCGTCGTTTTTGCGAGCGGCGGCGTATTCGAGCGTCGCTAAAATTTCCGCGTCGTCGATAAACTCTTCCGCTTTCGTCGATTTCGGATCGTACATAAATCGCGTCCTTCATTTTCGAACTTCACGCCGCTTTCGAACCGTCGTCGCCATGTTTTTTCTTTCGACGTCGGAAATCGCCGCGCCTTTCCGCCTCGGAATTTCACAATGATCGTCGTTATTATACCTCGCCGCCCGCTCTCGTCAACGCCCGTCGCTTTTTTCCTTTCGCGTCTTCTTGCAACTCGCCGAACGCCGTATTCCACTTCCTCCCTTCTAGGCGACAAAAAAGCCCCGACCGACTCGCGTCGATCGGGGCCCGTTCGTTACTTACCCTTAACGTTCCTTACGAACGTCAAGGCAAACGAAAAACTCAACCGAGGAAATCTTCGCCGAAATCGCCCCAGAAGTCGTCTTCCTCGTTGTCAAGGAAGAGTTCCGCGAACGCGGAGGAAACGACGTCCTCTTTGGCTTCCCAGTTCTCGTCGACGAATTGCAAACCGGTTTCGGTAACGTTGAATCGGATCGTCGCCCAGTCGCTAACCCCCTGGTCGTTGACCGCGCGGATTCTATACGCGATGGATTGACCAACGTTCAAGGAGCGACAAAAACGATTAGTCGTATCTGCATCAAGCTCCTTCAACGTTTTCCAAGTTTTGCCGGCGTCAACCGAAGACATCACATCGTATTTGGTTTCGCCAATTACATCGCTCCAAGTCAACAACGCAGTATGCGCCGCCGAATCATAACTCGTCATTTCCAAATTCGTCGGAGCATCCAAGGCAAAGTCCGCAGAGAAGATACACGATCTCCAAACGCTCGACGCGTCTTCGCCAACCGCACGGATACGATACTCGTAAGTTTGCCCCAAATTCAAGCTGAGGCAGATACGCTCGGACGCATTCGCTTCAAGATTCGCCAAACTCTTCCAAGCGCCCCAAGTGCCGTCGGCATTTTGAGTACGAGACTGCACTTCATAAGCATCCCGGTTACTATCTTCAACGTTCGTCCACGACAACGTCGCACGTCCCGTCTCCGGATCATAACCAGACATATTCATGCCGTTCGGAGCCCAAAGTTTCACACCCTTGAAATTGAAAATCACCGCGGCGCTTTCGGCAACGCCGTTAAACGCGCAGAGTTTATATTCAATTTCACGCCCCTCATACAAGGCCGAGCAAGACCGAGAAGTCGCGTCCGCACCGAGATCCTTCAATTGCTTCCAATCACTCCAAGAACCGTCGGCAGCTTTGGTACGCGACCAGACTTTGTAACCGTCAAGCTTATCGCCCGCATTGTTCGTCCACGTCAACGTCGCGGTGCCCGCCGGCATGTCGTAATCTACCATATCCAGGTTCGTCGGCGCGGCCAAACCCGTCGTAACGGGTTCGGCGGCGGGTTCGGAGGCGGCTTTGAAGGAATCGGCGAAGGCGACGACTTTAATGTCGTTGTAGGTCGTTCCTTGTTCCAGCTCGAGAAGCGCGGTCGTATTGTCGGCGGCGACGGCGGCAACTTTGACGCCGTTCACGTAAACGCGATAACCTTGTTCGACCTTCGAATTGTCGGCCCAAGTAACGACCACGAGCGCTTTACCGGCGTCGGTAAAGGTCGGCTCGCCGTCGACGCCCACCAAAACGTGAGCTTCGACGTCCGTCGGAGCGTTCACGAACGCGCTGGCCGTCGCGGAACCGGTCTTACCGGCGACGCAAGCGTCGTTTTCAAGCGCGTAAACGGTCAAGGTGTAGGTCGAGAGACCGGTGTCAACAACGTCGTAAACAACCGTCGTGTCGGTCGTTTCGCCGCTAGCGACGGTTTCGTTGGCGGCGTTGGTAAGCGTCCACGCGTACTCGGTCGCGCCTTCCAAACCGAACGTGAAGGTGAACTTCGTTTCTTCTTCGACCGTGACGTCGACCGTCGGAGCGCCGAAGACGCCCTTCGTCGTCAGAACCGTTTGGTTATACGCTTCGTTCACGCCTTCGGTCGACGGATCGTCGGCCGAGTTGCCGTATTCGCCGTTGGCGCTTCCCAAGGCCCAGACGCGGAAGGTGTAAGTCGTATCGGCCTTCAGTTTATTGAACGTGAATTCGGTTTTGTACAGCGTAAGTCCGCGAACCATGCCGCCGTCCGCGTCGTAAATCGCGACCTTATAACCGCTCGCGTTTTCAACCGCGCTCCACGAGAATTTAAGCGAGGCGTCGCTGACAACGGTCGCGTCGAGAATCGTCGGAGCGTCGAGGACGTATTGGAGCGTCGTAACGGTCTCGGAAGCAGGGTTCAGCGAAGCGTTGTAGTCGGCGCCGCCGAGCGCTTTCACGGAGAACGTATAGGTCGCGTTGGCGGTCGGAACCGTCGCGTCGACGGACAAGGTCGTTTCGCCGCTGGCGACGACTTCGCCGCTGTCGACGACTTTGCCGTCGGCGTCGACAACCGTCCACTCGTAACCGGACGCGTTGTCAACCGCGCTCCACGTCGCCGTGAAGGTCGTTTGCTCTTTGTTGGAGATCGTCAAACCGTCGACGTTGTCGAGTTGCCCCATAGCCGTCGTTCCGGACGCCGTCGTCGCTTTCGAATCAACGTAACGACCGTCGCCGAGCATCGTAACGCTCATGGAGTACACGCGATTCGGATCCAAGCCTGTGACCGTAATCGTCGTTTCGGTCGTTTTGCCGCTATCGACGGTTTTGCCTTCGGCGTCGGTAAGCG
>JAFYQR010000063.1 GCA_017559825.1 Thermoguttaceae bacterium
CGTTCGTCGAGCTGGAGCGGAAAACCTCCGATTTTCTCGACAAAGTGCGGGGCGAAGCGCGGCGAATCGCCGACGAAACGCGGTTCGAACTCGACGCGCTCCGGGCCGACGTCGAGCGAAAGGCGAACGAAACGCGAGCCGAACTCGAGCGGAGCGCGAACGAAATCGCCGAGGAACGCCGCCGACTCGACGCGGAGAAGGCGGAGCTTGTCGAGCGGCGCGAAACGCTCGAACGAGAGACGTTCGACGAAGCGCGGGCCGCCGGGTTCGCCGCCGGAAAAGCCGAGGCCGCCGCGACGCTCGCCGCCGATATCGAACGAGGCGTCGAGGAAAAATCGAAGGCGTTTTGCGACGCCGCGCTCGAACCGCTTCGCCGATTGACCGCCGAGATGACCGACGTTCGCCGTTCGCTCCTCAAACATTGGGAGGAAAACGCGACGCAAATCGCCGCCGCGATCGCTTATCAAACGATCATGCGCGATCCGGCGATCAAGCGCGAGGTGCCGCTCGATCTGTTGCGGGAGGCGCTCGAGTTGGCGATGAACTGCGCCGCGCTGAAAATTCGAATGAATCCGAACGACGTCGAAAATTTGCGAGCGCCGATTCGCGCGATTCTCGAAGAAACCGGGAATTTGGCGACCGCCGAAGTCGTTCCCGACGCGAAAATAACGGCGGGCGGCTGCGTCGTCGAGTCGTCGCTCGGCGTCATCGACGAACGGCTCGAATCGCGGCTCGAGCGGATCGTCGCGGAGCTTTCCGATTAAACGGGGCGAACGCGGAGAACGGCGGGAAACGAGCGGTTTAAAGAAAGCGAACAAAGCGGGAAAGCGGCGCGAAGTCGATGGAAATTAACAATATTATCGAGCAAATTCAGAGCGTCGCGCCGGTTCGGCTCGTCGGGAGCGTCGTTCGCACCGAAGGGACGACGATTTCCGCGGTCGGTTTTCCGGCGCCGATCGGAGCGATCGCGAGGGTCGAGCGGCGCGACGAGAGCGGCGATCTCCTCGCCGAAGTGATCGGTTTTCGAGACAACTTAACGATTCTGTATTCTTATTCGGAGCTAACCGGCGTTCGGCGCGGCGCGAAAATCGAGCTGGCGAAGACGACCCTTTGGCTGCCGGTTGGGGACGAGCTCCTAGGACGGGTCGTCGACGCGTTCGGAAGGACGATCGACTCCGGGCCGGCGCCGATTTCGACGGCGAGAGCGCGGTTCGACCGCAAGCCGCCGGAGCCGTGTTCGCGGCCTCGCATCGAACGGGTTCTTTCGACCGGAGTCCGGGCCGTCGACGCGCTTTTCACTTGCGGACAAGGGCAGCGCGTCGGGATTTTCGCCGGATCGGGCGTCGGCAAAAGCGTTACGCTCGGGATGATGACGCGGTATACCGACGCGGACGTCGTCGTGGTCGGGCTTATCGGCGAGCGCGGGCGAGAGGTGAACGACTTCGTCGAGCGCGAACTCGGCGAGGAAGGGCGCAAAAAGAGCGTCGTCGTCGTTTCGACCTCGAACGAGCCGCCGTTGACGCGGGTGCGAGCGGCGCAGGCGGCGATTTCTATCGCGGAATATTTTCGCGATCAAGGGAAAAACGTGCTCTTTTTGATGGACTCGCTGACTCGGTTCGCCATGGCGAGGCGGGAAATCGGGTTGGCCGCCGGAGAGCCGCCGACGGCGCGCGGCTACACGCCGAGCGTTTTCGCCGAGTTGCCGCGTTTGGTCGAGCGGGCCGGACGAACCGACGTCGGGAGCGTTACCGCGTTCTTCACGGTGTTGGTCGAGGGCGACGACAAGCAGGATCCGATCGGCGACGCGGCGCGAGGGCTCCTCGACGGGCATATTTGGCTCTCGCGCAAACTGAGTTCGCGAGGGCTCTATCCGGCGATCGACCCTTTGGAGAGCGTCAGTCGGTTGGCTCCGACGATTTGCTCGCCGGAGCATTTGCGCTTGGCGAACGAAGTTCGGCGCGTTCTTGGGATTTACGCCGACGCGGAAGATTTGATCGCCGTCGGCGCGTATCGCGAGGGCGCGTCGCCTGAAATCGATCGCGCGATCCGTTTGAAGCCGAGAATCGACCGTTTTTTGCAGCAGCAAATGTTCGAACGGTCGAGCTTCGACGAAACGCTCGCCGGGTTGCGCGGGATTTTCGCCGAATAACGGCAAGCGTCGCGACGGTCGAGCCGGGACGCCGATTCGACGCCGGAATCGCTTCGCTTTTCGAAGAATCTTTCGACGGCTTTCGAGTTTGTCGGTTATGACGGGCGAAACGCCGAAAATGAAAAAAAAACAAAAGTCGGTCAGGACGCCAAAAATTTTCTTGACGCGGCGGCGCCGTCGCGGTAAAATGACGAAAGACGAGCGGCGAACGCGTCGGTTCGTCGGCGCCGTTTCTTCGCCGTTGGAAATCGCTCTATAGTATTAATGGCAAAATCGTCGAAAACGGCTCGCGGAACGTCGGCGGAAACGCTCGTTCGACGCGAGCGCGGAAACGGCGAGCGCGGCGTCGGTTCGTTAGGATTATTCGCAAAAAAGGAGAAACCGCGATGGTCGATTACGTTAAGATTAGTCGTTACGAAGAGGGGAATCAAATCGGCGTCGTTTTCGACGTAACCGCCGACAAACCGGCCGAGGTCGCCGAAAAGATGGAGGCGATCGACGAAAACGCTTATATGAACGGTTACAACTGGGAGGCGTTTTTCAATTTTTACCTCGCCGAAACCGCGCCGGAACTCCTCGACGGAATCGAAACCGATTCGGAAGCCGAGACTTACGTCGCGTATTACGAACTGAGCGACGAAGGCGAAAAGAAAGCCGAAAAGTTCGCGAAGTTGATCGAGTCGCTGATCGAAGGCGAAGACGAGCTCCTGCGAATCGTGCGCGAACGCGGTTCCGAAATCGAATGGGATTGACCGACGCGGCGAAATACGGATAAACGAAAAGGGCGTTCGACGTTTCTTGAGGAAGCGTCGGACGCCCGTTCTTTTAGCGGGACGACAAAGCGTCGGCGATTAGAGACGCCCGACCGTCGTTTCGGCGGCCAACGCGGCGATCATGTCGCGGGTCGACGCTTCGACCGCTTCCTCCCAACGCGCTTCGCCGAAGCGATCTTTGTACGCGTCCGAACGGTAGGCGAAGATAATCCCGCGCGAGTTGTTAACGATCGCGCCGAGCCCGTTTTCGTCGAAAGCGCCCGCGACGTCTTTCGCGCCGCCGCCTTGGCTGCCGTAACCCGGAACCAAGAACCAAACGTTCGGAAGCGCCGCGCGAAGCTCCGTCAGCTGCGCCGGCCAAGTCGCGCCGACGACGCCGCCGACGTTCCCGTAACCGCAAGCGCAACCGGTCTTCGCGATACTCTCCGCCGCGAGCGTTTGGACGTATTCGCCGACTCGACGGTAAAGCGTCTTGCCCTCGAACGCCAAGTCTTGGAACTGCGCGCCGCCGGGGTTCGACGTTTTCACCAAAACGAAAATACCGCCGTCGCGCTCGTTGGCGACGTCGACGAACGGCGTCAGGCTGTCGTCGCCGAGGTACGGGCCGACCGTAAGAGCGTCCGCGCCCCAAGGACTCGAAGCGCCGATCATCCCGCGAGCGTAAGCGGTCGCCGTCGAGCCAATGTCGTGCCGTTTCGCGTCCAAAACGACGAGAAGACCTTTGCTCGACGCGTAACGGATAATCGACGCGAGCGCCGCCGAGCCCGCCGGGCCGTATTGCTCGAAGAACGCCGCTTGCGGTTTCACCGCCGGAACCAACGGCGCGACGACGTCGACGATCTTGCGGCAGAACGTTTCGAAAACTTCGGCGACGTCCGCCGGGTTCGCCTCCGATTTGCCGCTCTTGAGCGCGTCAGGAATCTGCGCCCAACGCGGGTCGAGGCCGACGAGAACCGGCGTTTTCTTTTGGCGGATTTGCGTCGCTAAACGGTCGGAAAAGGTTTGCAAGGTTCGCTCCTTTAAATTGGGCAAGCAGGGAAGTTGAGGAAAGCGGCGGGCGAACGCGTCGGCGCTGCGGTAATAGTGTCAAAATCGGCGAAACGCGCCGCGTTTTTTAACGCTTTTTAGCGGTTTTCGGCGAGCGCGTCCGAAAAATTGGCGATTGGGGGGAAATCGGCGAAACGAGGCGAGCGGTCAAGGACGCGATTCGACCGAACCGGAGGCGTTTTCCGCCGACTTGCGGCTGTTCCAGTTGACGACGTCGAGGAGCGAAACCGGACGGCGACGTCCGGACGCGTCGACGATTTCGCGAGGTTGCGCCGCGTCCGCCGAAGAGGCGCTTTCGTCGGACGCGGCGACGGGCGCTTCGGCGTCGCTCGATTTTTTCCCGAGCGCGAGCATCGCTTCGAGCTCCGTCCATTTCGGATTGTCCTCGGCGCCGGGCGAGAGGATTAAGCCGTTTTCCGCGACCCATTGCACCGCCGAAAGCTCGAATTGCGTCGGGTAAATCAAACGAACGCGGTCGACCGCCGCCTTGCCTTGGAGCGCCTTGCGCTGTTCGGGATTCTCGAATCGAGCGAGCGCGCTTTGAACGTTCAACGCGCAGTTGCCGAGCAAAAACGCCGCGACGTAAAAAGCGATCGTCGACTGCATGTGCTTGTAATCGATCAGTTTGAGCGCGGTGCCGAACGAGTTTTTCAAGTAAATCGTCCGCCCGCCGCTTCGCGACTTGCCCGCTCGGCTTCCCGAGGTCTCGACGCTGTAAATTTCGTCCAACGTCAAGTGGACGAGGACGCCGAGGAAGACCGACGCCGACTTGAAGAGCCGAAGCTCCGAGTCGCCGGACGACAAAATGAAGACGATCTCCGCGGCGATCAGCCCGAAAACGAGACTGTGGCACATGCCGCGGTGAACCGTGCAGGCTTTGACGATTTTACCGCCGACGTAAAAAATAAGGAAGTAAGCGGTCGCGCCGATCATGACGACCGACTCCGCCGCCAGCGAGAAGTCGCGCAAACGGCTCGCCAAGAGGAGCGAAAACGCTCCGGCGATCGTCGAAAGGCAACGCTGGAACGAGCGGCTCGAGTCGCTGTCGACGTCCGGAAGAACGCCGCCGAGAGCGCAAAGCGCGCCGCCGAAAATCGATTGCGGAAGCGAAACGTCGTAAAACAAATGGGCGGCGGAAGCCAAGCCGACGCCGACGCCGGCGCTCCAACCGACGTGCGTTTGATAACCGGGCATCGTCGAGCGAAAACGGGGAAAAGAGGGAAAAACGGACGGAAAAAGACGCGAGCGATTTTGGGGCAAACGGCGCCGAATCTCGCGTTTCTTTTATTTTAAGCGGTTTTGCCGTTTTTTGCAATCGGGGCGGCGTTTTTTTTACGGTCGATTGACGGAAAGGACGATTAAACTTATAATTAATGACGAAATCGGCGCGAAAAACGAAGGAGTCGGCGCGTCGAGCGGCGGTAAAACGAGACGGTCGCGAAAAAAGGAGCGGTCGGGAAGAATGGAAAATATTAGCGTTTTCGATTTGGTCGTAACGGTTCTGTTGGTAACGACGACTTTTTGGGGCGGGCTGCGCGGCGTCGTCTCGCAAATTTCGGCGATCGCGACGTGGATTTTGAGCGGTTTGGCGGCGGCGCGATACGGCTCCGTCGTCGGCGAGATCGTTTCGATTCCGGAGCCTTGGCGAGCGCCGGTTTCGGCGTTGATCGTTTTTTGCGCGGCGGCGTTGGCGCTGAGCGTCGCGACTCGTTTCGTGAAGCGGGCCGTTTCGCTGGCCGGCTTGAAGGAGTTCGACCGGCAAACGGGCGCGCTTTTCGGATTGTTCAAGGGGGGCGCGATTTGCGTCGTGCTGACGTTCTTTTGCGTGCTGGCGTCGGAAAAAACTCGCGATTTAGTCGACGAATCGAAAACTGGGCCTTATTTAGCGTCCGTGTCGCTTCTTCTGAGGGGAGCGTTTCCCGAGTCCGAAACGATGACGCGGTACGAGACGCTCGTCGCGTCGATGGAGTCGTCGCAAGCGAAGAGCGACGCGCCGTCTCTGAAGTCGGAAATCGCCGAATTAGAGACGTATTTGAAGGAAAACGTCTTTTCGGACGAGGCGGCCGACGTCGTCGAGGAGGCCGAAACCGGCGAAGACGGCGCGGCTTCCTCCGGCTGGGATCGATTTTTGAGCGACGTGCGCGGCTGGGGGGACGGCTTGCGCGGTTCGGCGAACGCCGCCGGGAACGCGACGGATTATCGACGAAACGGCGAAAATGGGGGAAACGGAGCGAATCGCGAAAGCGAAGAAAGCGGCCGGGAGTTTTGGCGAGGAAGCGCGAACGAGGAACCGAGCGACGGTTCGGCGAGCGCCGCGGTTTACGACGACCGCTTGGAATACGCGGAATACGAAAAAACAAACGCTCGCGATCTTTGGGAAGATTGGGAAGAGTCGGTCGAGCGGGTGGTTCGAATCGGATACGGCGAGCGGCGGAGCGACGGCGTCGGGAGCGATTATAGCGATTCGGACGTCGCGTCGTTCGACTTGACGACGTTTTTAACGAATTTAGCGGGCGGAGCGCGAACGACGGCGGAATCGAGCGGCGACGACGCGTATCGACGGAGCGAAACGGCGGAGCGCGTCGCGGCCTCCGGGGAGTCGTTGAACGAATTTCTCGGCGTCGCTTCCAGTAGAAGCGCGAGCGAACGGCGCTCGGCGGCGCCGCCGAACTTTGATTCCGGAGCGCGGCGAACGAGCGACGGTTCGATTTTGGGACGGCCGAACTCGACGTCGACGTCGTTGATTCCGCCGCTGCCGTATTGACGGTCGGTCGTTGGGTTTGTCGTCGCGTCGGCGAACAAGGGGCGTTGATTTCGTTGTCGCGTCGGCGGACGGGACGGTTTTGACGATTTTAGCGAAAAAGCGATCGCTCGAAAGGGCGGCCGCTTTTTTTACGCGCTAAAAATGAAAAACGTTTGATTTTTGTCGGAAGAGCGCAAGGAGGAACGCTCGACTATCGTCGGAAAGAAGACGAGCCGCGCTTTTTTCTCAACAAACGTGGAAAAGTTGGGGCGACGGCGCGAAGGTCGGCGAATCGAGAAGTAAGAAGAAAACGACTTTTGGCTTCGCTCGACGAAACGAACGAAAAGCGCAAGAAATAAAAAAGCTCCTTAAACCCTTACAAGATTTAAGGAGCCTTCGAGTTTTATACTCCGTCGAAGAAACCTCGACAAAGCGGAGGACAAGGGGCTCGAACCCTCAACCGGCAAGCCGGCGCCTGATTTCGAGTCAGGTTGCTAACCATTCGCGTATCCTCCTCGAATGATGAACTTAGTATACAACGGATTTCGAAATCCGCAAGGGGCTTTTTAAAAATTTTTTCTTTTTTTCGGCAAAACAAACGCGATAAGGAAGGCCAATCGGCGTCGTCGTCGTTTTAAGTTGCGATTTTAAACGCGTTGCGAAAGAAACGCGGCTGCGAAAAAAGTCGGCGAGAACGAACGAAACGGCGGCGATTCGGCGAAAAAAAGTCGAAAACGAACGGAATTTTCGACGTAGGCGCGGCGCTCCGGTCGACGTCGAGCGAAATTTCGGTAAAATGACGACGGCGGCGCGACGGTTTCGCAAGACGCCGCCTTCGCTCGAAAACTCGACGAAAAAACGACCGCGAAAAACGCTCCATTAATATTAAGGGAAGACTCGCTAAAAATGACGACGAACGAATCGAACGAACAAGCGCGAAACGCCGCCGCGAACGAAACGACGAACAACGCCGCCGCGCCCGTTTGGGCGAATCCGGACGCTCGACCGCGCTTTCACATCCTTTACGAAGTCGGCCCGACGCTCGTCGTCGACAAACAGCCGGGGATTTTGACGCAAGCGCCGCTCGGCGTCGACTCGATGGAGGCTCGCGTTAAAGATTTCATGAATTGTCGCGATAATCGAGAAGGGAAGCGATATTTAGGCGTTCCGCACCGTCTCGACCGTCCGGCGTCGGGGCTGCTCGTTTTCGCGAAACACGCTCGGGCGGCGCGGAAGTTTTCTGAGCAGTTCGAGGAGCGGAGCGTCGAGAAAATTTATTGGGCGCTGGCGGGCGGGGACGTGCCGGAAGATTCGGGGACTTGGATCGATTATATGCGCAAAATTCCGGGACGCGCCGAAGCGGAGTTGATTTCGCCGATCGCGCCGGACGCTCGCGAAGCGGTCTTGCATTTCCGCGTTTTGAAGCGGCTCGAAGGGGCGACTTGGCTCGAAATTCGGCTCGAAACAGGCCGGACGCATCAGATTCGGCTGCAGTGTTCGTCGCGCGGTTTTCCGCTTCTCGGCGACGCGCTGTACGGTTCGACGGTCGCTTTCGGCGAACAGTTCGAGGACGAGCGGGAGCGGGCGATCGCGCTGCACGCTCGCGAAATTACCTTCGTCGACCCGACGACGAAAGAGAAAACGACGCTGCGGGCGCCGCTCTTCTCGCCTTGGCGCGACTGGATTCCGGCGGTCGACGGCGAAACGTTTATCGACGAGCTCTTCCCGGAGATTAAAGGCGCGGCGCCGGAGGAAGCGGACGGCGAAAAGGACGGCGCCGCGGCGAAATAATCGGTTCCGCCGTTGAAATTTGATAAGAAGCGGACGCGTTTTTCGGAGCGCGTTCGTTTTTTTAACGCGTTTTAGATTTTTGTTGAGATAAACGGATAAAATTTTTTATTTCATGCGCGCGAAACTTTGGAGGAAAGACGCGATAAAGTCGCCGCGTTTTCTTTATTTTAACGGCAAAAAACGGACTTGCGGTTATTTCGAAATTAAACTTGAGTAATTCCGAAAAATTTTCTAGAATTTTCTCAGAAACTTTAACGGTCGCGACGATAATAACGGTAGAAGGGGCGCAACGCGACCGAAACGCTTCCTTCGCTTGTCGAAATCTTGTCGATAATTTGCCGAAATTAACGATTTTGTCGGAAATTTAAGCCGAACGCGACGCGCCGCTTGTCGAATCGGGCGCAAAAGGAACGAACAATGAACAACGCGAACACCCAACGTCGCCGACTCTTGAACCGCATTCTCTTCGGAACGCTCGTTTCGGGCGCGGTTCTTCTTCCCGGGACGGCCGGATATATTTCGCAATTTGCCCAACTTCGCGCCGACGAAACGGAGTCGACCGCGCCGCTGAACGCCAACGTCGACGCGACGAACGGAGCGACGCTCTCCGTCGAAGGTTCCGCGACCGGCTTGACCGGCCCGAACGGCGGCGCGAGCGTTTCGACGTCGGAAAAGATTTCGGTCAAAGGCGGCGCGCAAGGCGTCGTCGGCATCTTGGACGAAACGTCGAACAAAGCGGACGCGGTCGTCGGCGCGGTCGATTTGACGCTCGGCGACAAAGGTTCGATCGTCGTCGGGGACATGTCGGCGACGTCGGAAAAGGGGACGCTGACGGTCGTCGGGCCGGCGGACGCGAAAACCGGCTCGACGCTGACGGTCGAAAGCGGCGCGAACTTGGCGATCGGCGCGGGCGGCTTGCTCCAAATCGGCGGCGACAAAGGGACGGGCTCGGTCGTTTTGGAAGCCGGGTCGCAACTCTTCAACGTCGGCGTTTCGGGGGAAAAGGAAACGCGCGGCGTCGTCGTCGGAAAGCTCGGGACGCTGACGGTCGGCTCGAAAGACAAAAAGACGACCGGAAACGCGCTCGACGGGGACGGCGTTTTCACCAACGGCGGTCTCGTCTCGATTTTCAACGAAAGCGGCGACGATAACGCGGCGTATTTCGGCGTTTACTCCGACGATAAAGCCGCGAAACTGACCGCGACCGGCAAAATCGAAATGAACGGCGGAACCGGTAAAGACGGCGCGCTGACGATCAACGGCGCTCTCGAAGCCGCGGAATGGTCGAGCCTTTGCGACGCGACGTTCGCGTCGACGAGCGCGGTCAATATCGCCGGCTTGGCGACCGTTGGGAGCGATAAAGACGGCGCGTCTTTGAAAATCGGCGGCGCGATTTTGAACTCGATTTACGGGACGGCGAACGTTTACCTCGGCGGGATTAAGGCGTTTTCCAACGTCGACGACAAAGGAACGCGAAGCGGCGGAACGTTGACGCTCGACCAATACGCTTACGCGCAAATCACCGGGCTGACGAAGAAAATGGACGCGACCGGCGCCGTCGTCGACAAAGATGGGAAATACGACGTTTGGCTCGACGGCGCGATGTCGCTGAAAGGAACGCTCATCGCGGCGAAAGAAGGGAAGAAGGACGTCGTTTCGACCGGAATTCGTTGGCGCGGCGACTCGACGGTCGCCTCGACCGGCGGTCTTTACGCGAAAGACTTAGACGTCTTGGTCGCGACCGACAATAAAGACGGCGCCGTCAAATTGGAAAACTCCGGCGCGCTCATTTTGACCGGCGAACTTGACGTCGCGTTCGACGAGTCGGCGAAGTCGTTCGAGTTGGTCAACAAGGCCGAGTCGAGCAAAGGCGCTTGGATCGAGGCTTGGACGCTCGGCGAAAACGAAACCTTTACGAACGGCGTCGCGAAAGACGAAAAGACGAAAGCGGCGATCGACGTCAACAAATTGACCCTGTCCGGCGGGAAAACGCGAGCGCTCGGCGTTTCGACGGCGCGCGTTTCGAATTTGAAAATCGACGCCGACGCGAAGGACGGGCAAGTCGCGGCGCTCGAAACGGGGGACTCCGCGGCGATTACCGTTAAAGAATTCAACCTGGAACGCGGGCTGGCGAAACTCGGGTCGAAAACCGGCGCCGGCGGTTTGAAAGCGTTTTCGAGCGCGACCGTTTACAACGTCGGGAAAGCCGATCAGGAAGCCGACGAGTTCGCGCAACTGCAAATTTGGGATAACGACGCAAGCTTTAACGGCGGAACGATCAAGCTTCAAGGGCAAGGGCTCCTCGTGCAAGAGGAAAACTTCAAGCTGACCTTCGCCGACACGGCGGTCGTCAACGCGACGCAGCGTTCCGATTACGCCCTTTCTTCCGACGATATTACCTTTACCGGCGCCGCCGCGTCGTATTCCGGCGGAAAAACGGTTCGAACGAGCTCGATGACGTTCAAGGACGGCGCGACGCTCGAGCTCGGGCTTGCCGACGCCTTGACGCTGGCCGAAAACGGCTCGCTGAAAATCGCCAAGGGCGGCGTCCTTAACGTCGAGTTCGCCGCCGACGGCAAGAGCGTCGGGAAGGCGATTTTGACCGGTTCCGGCGTCGCCGAGTTGGAGGAAGGAAGCGTGATCGCCGCGTCGAACGTTTCGGCGTTGAAAGACGGCGTTTACTCCGGCGTCGCGATCGAGACGAACGGCGACGCGAACGTTTTCAAGAGCTCGACGAAAGAAACGGCGTTCTACACGCTGACCGCCGCCGCGTCGGAAGACGGACGCAACTTGAATCTTGTGTTGAAAATCGACGGCGACACGTCGAAATACGCGGAAACCGCCAACCAAAGCGCGGTCTCGGGAACGGTCGAAGCGATCCGAACCGACGACGAGAACGTTTCGAAGGCGCTCCGCTCGACGCTCGACGCGTTGAACAACGTCGAAACCGGCGCCGAAGCGGCGGCGGGATTGAGCGAGTTGGCCGGCGACGTCCGCGCGAACTCGTTGGCGATGGCGGCGAATTCGCCTTGGCGCCGACCGTTCGAGCAAATCGACTTGGCCGGACGGCGGAACGGAACGAGCGCCGCGGCGGCGTCCGAGCAATATTGGACGCGCGGGCAAGACGGCGGTTACGTTGGATACGAAAACTACGGCGCCGGTTACGGCGGATATTACGGCCAAAGCGCGTTGCGACCGGTCGCTTCGCTCGGCGCGCCGACGTCCGCTTGGTTCGCGTCGACGTATCGCGGCTTGGAGGCGCGGTCGGACGACAACTCCCAAGAGTTCGGCGTCGACGAAACCGGAATGACGCTCGGTTACGAAGCGGCGCGGGACTCCGGCGCTCTCGTCGGGCTTGCGTTCGGTTTTTCGAAACCGCGTCTTTGGTCGGAAGGCGACCGCGTCGAAGCGTCGAACTTCCAACTCGGTCTTTACGGCGGTTTCGCGTCGCCGAGCGGTTGGGAAACGAAGTTTTACGTCGGCGGCGGGCTCCAAGATTACAAGGGCAAGCGGTTCGTCGGAATCGGCGGCTTGAAGGAACGCTTGGACGCGGACTTCGGCGGCGAAACCCTCGCGGCGGCGATTCGGCTCGACCGTCCGTTCCAAACCGATCCTCACCGCGTTTGGCGCCCGGTCGTTCAGGTCGACTTCGAGCAAGTTTGGCAAGACGGAACGACCGAAATCGGCGGCGGAAGCGCGTTGGTTTACGACGACGCCGATTGGAGCCGAGCGTTCGCTCGCGTCGGCTTGGAGTCGGAATTTAACTCGCCGTTTTTGCTCTTCGACGCCCGCGCGTTTTACGGGATCATGCTGACGGACGACGCGGCGCCGGTTTCGACCGCTCGCTTCGCCGGGTATAACGGCGACTCGACCTTTACCGTCGCCGGGGTCGATCAGGGCGACTCCTTCTTCGAAGCGGGGCTCGGGGCGCGCGGGTACCTCGACTGCGAGCGACGCTGGGTTATCGGCGGCGATTACGACTTCGTCGCGTCGGAGAAAACGACGTCGCACCTCGGGACGGTTTCGCTGTCGTATATCTTCTAAGACGGCGTAAAATCGTTAAAGGCGACAAAGTTGAACGCCGAAAACGTTATTTCGGAGCGAAGTCCGGAAAGCGTTTTCGGCGTTTGGCGTTAGTCGACTAACGGCGCGACGGGGCGGACGTCATTTTTTTTCGTCTTTATCGTCGTCTTCGTCGTCCTTGTCGTCGTCTTTATCGTCGGCGTCGTCTTTGTCGTCGTCCTTGTCTTTCTTTTCTTTGTCGTCTTTCTTGTCCTTATCTTTAGCGTCGGACTTTTCGGCTTTTTCGTCTTTCTTGTCCTTATCCTTCGCTTCGGCCTTTTCTTCTTTCGTTTCTTTTTCGGCCTTCGTTTCGTCGGCTTTCATTTCTTTTTCGGTTTTCGTTTCGTCGGCTTTCGCGCCGTTTTTGCCGTTTTTACCGTTTTTACCGTTTTCTTTTTTGCCGTTTCCGTTTTTCTTTTCTTCGTCTTTTTTCATTTCTTCGTTATCTTTCGTTTCTTCGGCTTTGGGTTCTTCGGCTTGCGGTTGGAGCGTTTCGGTCGGGATCAAAATTTCGACCAATTCGAATTCGAGCGCGTCCTCTTCGGCTTGCTCTTCTTGCGATTTCAGCGCTTGGTAA
Organism: Thermoguttaceae bacterium; assembly: GCA_017559825.1. Classification (GTDB taxonomy): domain Bacteria; phylum Planctomycetota; class Planctomycetia; order Pirellulales; family Thermoguttaceae; genus RUG369. The sequence goes on from JAFYQR010000063.1 coordinate 13,143, forward strand.
ACTTTGAGGCCGCGCGGGACTTGCACGCGGTCGATCGGATACACGTACCCGTTGACGCAGCGGACGACCGGAGCCGGATAGCCCGCGACGCAAAGGTCGCCGTCGCCGAGACCGACGCCGCCGTTTCGGTCGCAAACCTCTTGTTGTTCCTTCGTTTTGTCGGCGATCGCGTCGCAGTGAAGCGCGAGTTCGTCGGCGCGTTTTTGGCCGCAATATTTAACGCAGGAGTCGTAATTGCAGCAGCAGGCGAGGCGTTGGAGCTTCGTCAACTCGGCGGGCGAGAGCGATTCCGGGCAAATATGGTTCAGGACGATCGCGGCGAGCGCCGGTTGGCAGTTGAAAAGTTGTTCGAGCGACTCTTGCGGCCAACGGGCGAACGCTTCGTCGGTCGGCGCGAAGATGGTGATTCGACGGGCGCCGCCGATCAGCTCTTCGAGGCCGGACTCGTGAATCGCTCGCGAGAAGACGGCGCATTCCGGGCATTGCATAACGCAGGAGAGCGTCGACGCGTTGTAGTTGTACATGCGCGGTTTGATCGGTTGCGCGCCGGCTTTCGCTTCGTCGATTTTTTCCTTAGCGGTTTCGGCGGCGGCCTCGGCTTTTTCTTTAGCGGCTTCGGCGACGGTTTCGGTCTTTTCCTTGGCGATTTCGGCGGCCTTTTCGACGTTTTCCTTAGCGGTTTCGACGGCGGTCGCGGCGGCCTCCTTCGCGACTTGCGCGGCTTCGGCGGCTTCGTCCTTAACGTTTTGGATCGTCTCTTCGAGACCGTCGCGAGCCGCTTGCGCGGCTTCGGCGGCGTTTTCCTTAGCGGTTTCGATCGCGTTTTCGACCTTTTCTTGCGCGACTTCGGCGGCCTCTTGAACCTTTTCTTTAGCCGCTTGCGCCGCGGCTTCGACGTTTTCCTTCGCTTCCTTAACGGCTTCCTCGACCGGAGTCGGCGTTTCCGGTTGCGGCGTCTCCGCTTCCGGAGCCGGAGCCGGTTCGGCGGGCTTCGGTTCTTCCGGGGCCGGAGCCGGTTCGGCGGGCTTCGGTTCTTCCGGGGCCGGAGCCGGTTCGGCGGGCTTCGGTTCTTCCGGGGCCGGAGCCGGTTCGGCGGACTTCGGTTCTTCCGGGGC
>JAFYQR010000064.1 GCA_017559825.1 Thermoguttaceae bacterium
CGGCGATTCGGCGGGCGGCGACGCTCCGTTGGGCGGCCCGTTCGATCGTTGGGCGAGCGGAACGTTGCTCGCCGTCGAACGCGCCGTCGTTGAACCGAGCGCGAAAAAACGTTTGGGCGAGGCGACCGGCGCCGCGATCTGCGACCGCGGAACTTGGCCCGTCGCCGAAATTTGCGCCGCTCGGGGGCTTCCTCTTTTGCCGTTGCGAGCCGTTCTCGACGCTTGCGGAGACGCGGCGCCGCGCGATGTTCGGAACGTCGTCGACGACTCGCAAAGCGCGGCGCGGCTTCTTGGAGCGTTTTTCGGCGCCGTTTCGAAGCGTCCGAGCGTCGCGCTCGACGTTTACAAAGCGAAGGAACGGGCTCTCGTCGCCGCCGACAACTTGGCGGCCGCCCTCGAAACGGCGTTAAAAGCGGGGCTTTAGCGGAACTTCGTCGGTTGAGAGACGGCGGAATTTAGGAACGCGAGGCGAGCGACGGTTTGAGGCTCCGTTGAAGACGGTAAAATCGCTAAAACGAACGCGTTGGGCAAGTGGTGAAAACAACGCGAGGTAGGCGATTGGGCGAGATTAAGAGAAATAGGCGCGAAAGGAGCGGTTGGGTGTATTGGAAAAGAAGGCGACGCCTCGACGAGCGACAAACGCCGCCCGACGCGCCTATAAAATCGATGGAATCGGTAAATTTCGCCGAGGCAAGCGAGTCTAAATCCGCGTTGTCGCCGTTAAAACGCTCGAAAACGAAAAAGCGCGTGAAATCGGAAGCGAAGCGTCGGCGAACCGTTCTCTTTCAAGACGGGGTGGGCGCGTTGAGCGTCGCCGCTTTTCTCTTTGCGGGGGCGACTGTTCGCGAAGTTAATTTGCTAATGGCGCTCGGCGCCTTTTTCGCCGGATTCGCCGCGTTCGATTATTGGGGCGGGCGGCGGTCGTTGCGCCGATTGCGCGTTTCTCGAATTTTACCGGACGCGATTTTCGCGGGCGAGCCGTTCGCCGTCGAGCTGGAAATCGACGCGAGCGAACGGCGGGCGTCCGCTTGGGGGCTCGTCGTCGAAGACGCTTGGGCGCCGGAAAAAACGGCGTTAAAACGGGCTGTTTGGGCGGACTCGCTAAAGTTGACGGCTCCGAAAGCGCAAGTCGGCGAAGACGGGGGAGACGCGAAGAAGAAAAAGAACGGACGAAAAGAAGAAGACGGCGAAAGCGGAACGAACGAAGCGGCGGCGACGGTCGCGGCGACTTTGCGGCCGACGGCGTATTTTCCGCGCGTTCGAAAAGGCGAACGGCGTCGCGAGCGTTACGGCGGACTCGTCGCGACCCGCGGCGTTCGGCGGCTCGAAACGCTGACTCTTTCGACTCGTTTTCCTTGCGGTTTTTTTCGGAGTTCGGAGCGATTCGACGCGTCTGCGGAAGTTCTTATTTTCCCGAAAATCGGCGTCTTGACCGAGCGAGGAAACGCGCTCGCCGTCGGCCTCTCGGCTCGGGACGCGACCGTTCCGACCGCTCGGGCGTCGCGAATTCCGGACGAAACGCTGACCGTGCGCGATTGGCGGCCCGGCGACTCCAAAAAGGCGATTCATTGGCGAGCGACGGCCAAACGGAACGAGCCGCAAGTTCGCGATTACGAAAAGCGCGATTTTTCCGTCGATGTTTTGATTCTCGATCTTTTTTTCGACGAAACGACGAGAAAAGAGGAAAACGGCGGGAAAAATAACGGACGGAGGAAATCGGCGAAACAAGAGGAAGCGCGAAAGACGGAAGCGGTCGAGACGGCGATTTCTTTCGCGGCGACGACGCTCGACCGTTGGGCGCGTTCAAACGACGCGAAGTTTTTGCTCGCGATCAACGGCGAAACGACGGAATCGGTCGGCGGCGTCGAGTCCGGAGTCGGCGCGTTGCGGCGAGCGTTGACGCGATTGGCGACCGTCGAAGAGCCGCGTTGCGACCGGTTGGCGGCGATCGCGTCGACGTTTGACCCTCGAACCTTGGCGAACGCTCGGATTTTCGTCGTTTCGGTCGGCCCGCTCGCCGAAAAGCGACTCGAAGGAACTTGGCTCGAACGTCGAGGCGACGCGCGGTTCCTCGACGTTTCGGCGGCCGATTTCGCCGAACTCTTTCATTATTAATATTCGAGCGTCGACAACGAGCGTTCGACGGTCGCAGTTAAGTTTGCGTAGGTTTCCTGTTTTGACGAAGGCCGCGAGCAAACGAATAAAATTTGGAAGAAAATCGTGAAAATACCGACGCGCGGCGAGTTCCCCCCTCGAAAAAAATCGCGGATAAGGTAGAATTAACGGTGAGATCGTCTCGGATTCGACGTCGGAACTCCCGACGCGATTCGTCGAGGCTCTCCTTCGATTCGATAAAATTTTTGCGCAACGTCAACGAAAGAAGCGAACAATGAGCGTCGAACGTTATCCCTATTTGAAGGCGGAAGACCCGGAAATTTACGACTTGATTCAACGGCAAATCGAGATGGAAGACACGACGCTGAAAATGATCGCGTCGGAAAGCTACGCCTCGACGCCGGTGATGGAAGCCTGCGGTTCGATTTTCACGAACAAATATTGCGAAGGTTACCCGGGCGCCCGTTATTACGAAGGGAACGAGGTCGTCGACGATCTCGAAAACCTCGCGATCGCCCGCGCCAAGGAACTCTTCGGTTGCGAACACGCCAACGTTCAGCCGTACTCCGGCTCTCCGGCGAACAGCGCCGTTTACCGCGCTTTGCTGCAACCGGGCGACAAGGTGATGGGCGTTCCGGTTTCGGACGGCGGCCACCTCACGCACGGCTGGAAAGTCAGCTTCTCCGGGATGGACTTCCAACAAGTCGCGTACCGCCCGAACCAAGAAACCGGGCGGCTCGATATGGACGAAGTTCGCGAAATCGCCCTCCGCGAACGTCCGAAAATGATCTGGGCCGGGATGAGCGCCTATCCGTTCAAGCTCGATTACGCCGCGTTTGCCGAAATCGCGAAGGAAATCGACGCGTATTTGGTCGCCGACATTGCCCATATTAACTCGCTTATCATCGCGGGCGTTCACCCGAACCCGGTTCCGTGCTGCGACGTCGTTACGAGCACCGCGCACAAGATGCTTCGCGGCCCGCGCGCCGGTTTCATTTTGTCGAAGGTCGAAGACCGTTACCAAGCGAAATATCACGCCGAATCGAAGTGGAACCTCGCGCAACGGATTGACCGCGCCGTTTTCCCGACGCTCCAAGGCGGCCCGCACATGCACGCGGTCGCCGGGATGGCCGCGGCGTTCAAATACGCGCAAACCGCCGAATTTAAAGCTTACGGCGAACAAATCGTCAAGAACGCGCAAGCCCTTTGCGCCGAACTGGAAGCGCTCGGTCGCTCGATCGCCGGCGGCGGCACCGAAACGCACCTCCTCTTGCTCGACTTCCGCAAGGAAGAGTTCACCGGGAAAGACGCCGCGAAAGCGTTGGCGAAGTGCGGTATTATTGCGAACTTCAATATGGTTCCGGGCGATACGCGCTCGCCGTTCAAGACGAGCGGCGTCCGTTTGGGCACCCCGTCTTTGACGAGCGCCGGGATGAAAGAGCCGGAAATGAAGAAAGTCGCCGCTTGGATCGACCGCGTTTGCAAGAATATCGACAATATCGACGAAGTCGCGCCGACGATTCGCGCAGAAATCGCCGAGTTCTGCCGCGGTTTCAAGAAGCCGGGGATCGGCGACTGAAAATAGCCGGTTTGCGCCGGTAATTTTCGCCGATAGAGCGTCGCGGCGTTGAAAAATGTCGCGCGTTTTGACGGCGAAAGGCGGAGCGAACGAAATGTTCGACGGTTAAAAATCGTCGGCGCCGGGGATTTTGTATCTCCGCGTCGGCGATTTTCAGCGTTTAGAGCGCGAGCGTTGAAATTTTGCGTTCGACGCGGAAAATAAAGGAACGACGGCGGCGAAGACGACCGTCGGCGATAAAATAAGCGACGACGGCGAATAAAGAAAAATAGGCGACGAAGCCTAAAAGACCGGAGTCGCGGTAAAATCGTTAAAATTTGCGCGACCGTTAGCACCGAGGAGCGAACGACGATGATAAACGAAGAAAACCTTGCGAACGAAACGACGAACGCCGAGGCGACCGCGCCGGTTTTCGACGAAACGACCTCGCTTGAAGCGTTGCAAGCGGCGGCGGACGCCGGAAATCTCGACGCGCTTTGCGAATTGGCTTGGCGACGCAAACATGGCGTCGGCGTCGAACGCGACCCGAGCGACGCGGTTCGGCTTTTTCGTCGAGCGGCGGAAGCCGGAAGCGCGACGGCGGCGAACAATCTCGGCCTTTGTTTCGACGAGGGCTTCGGCGTTCCGCAAGATTTCGACGAGGCGGCGGCTTGGTTCCGTCGAGCGGCGGAAGCCGGGGACGCGGCGGCGCAAAACAACCTCGGTTGGGCCTATTTGAACGGGCTCGGCGTTCGCAAAAGCGCGGGCGCGGCGACCCGTTGGTTCCGCAAAGCCGCCGAACAGGGACTCGCCGGAGCGCAAAATAACCTCGCGCACTGTTACGAAAACGGAATTGGCGTCGCGAAAAATATCGAAGAGTCGACGCGCTGGCTCCAAGCGGCGGCGGAGTCGGGGTTGGCCGAAGCGCAAAACAACCTCGGTTGGCGTTATCAAAAGGGGCTCGGCGTCAAAGCCGACTTTAAAGAAGCGGCGCAATGGTTCGAGCGCGCGTCGGAAGCCGGGCTCGCGGCGGCGCAAACGAACCTCGGTTGGCTTTACCTGAACGGGCTCGGCGTCGATCAATCCGACGAAAAGGCGTTCGAACTTTTCGAGGCGTCGGCAAGTCAGGGCGATTTGGCGGCGATCGGGCGGCTCGCGCAGTGTTACGAATATGGACGCGGCGTCGCGAAAAACGATTACTTGGCGGCGAAACAATACCGGCGAGCCGCCGAAGCGGGCGACGCCGGGGCGTTGCGCAAGTGCGAGGAGTTGGCCGGGAATTTGACGAAAAAACTCGACGCGATTTTGCGTAACGGCGACGGGCCGAAATTGAAATAACGGTTTTGCCGATTTTTGGGGGGTTGTCGCTTAAGAACGGCGAGTCGAACGGTATTGGAACGGTTCGGTTCGCCGTTTTGTTTTTTAAAAACGGCGCTAATTTGCCGAAAACGCCTAATTTCTCGCTTCTTGAAAAGACGAAATAAACGATTTTAACGTTCGGCGGCGCGGCGACAGCTAAAATCGCAGGCGCCGGGCGCCGAACGACAGACCGGAAAATCGGCCGGTTCGCGACGAGCGAGGTCGCGGACGGCGCAAACAAGACGGTCGTCGGCGCCGCAACAGGCCGCGCGGCGATACGAAACGCCGAGTTCGTCGCAAGTTGCTTTCAGTTCGACGTCCAAATCGAAAACAGTTTCCATATTCTCGAAGAAAAAACCGATCGGCGAAACGATAAGTCGATTCCAGGTCGGATTTTCTTTTTTGTAGCGGCGAACAAAGTCGACGACGCTCGGTTCGAGCCAAGGCGTCGACGGCGAACCGCTCCGACTTTGAAACGCGAGCGCGGCGTCGAGTCCGACCGAACGCAAACGACGGCGTAACTCCGGCGTAAAGTCGTCCGCGTCGGGAAAAACGAGATCGCGACTCGGATAACGCCGCGTCGCTTCGGCGTCTTCCGCGGCGCGTTCCTCTTCGGCGAGCGTTCCGCCGTACCCGGGCGCGGCGAGCGTCGAACGTAAAACGGCGGTCGCCGCGGCGAGAAGCTGGGCGGAATAAAACGATTTTGACGCGTCGGCGGCTGGGAGCGAGTGCGCCGAGAAGAGAATCAACCGTTTCGGCGGCGCGTCGTTTGAGCCGTCGTCGGCGTTGAAATCGGCGGTTTGCGGGGATTGGGGGGACGGCGCGGCGGCGTCGAACGGGTTCGAGTCGAGTTCGTCCCAAGCGAGCGCGCTCAAAAGAG
>JAFYQR010000065.1 GCA_017559825.1 Thermoguttaceae bacterium
GTCGGAAACGACAACCCGTATCGTCTCCTGCAACACAAAGCGGGCCAAGTTACGCTGACGCTTAGCAAAGACGGTTCCGAAGAAAACGCTTGGACGACCGTTTACGTTCCGTTGGAGTCGGAAGACAACCTCCGTTACCTCGACTTCGTTCTCGAACGCAAAAAGCGCGTCGAGGAAGCGAGCGGCGGTCGCCTCGGTTACGTTCACGTCCCGAACATGAGCGGCGAAGGCGCTTACGAGTTTATCAAGTGGTACTATCCGCAAATCCGCAAGGAAGGGATCGTTATCGACGACCGCAACAACGGCGGCGGCAACATTTCGCCTTGGATCATTATGCGGCTGAACCAAAAGCTCCTCGGCTCCCGCTTCGCGCAAGTTCGCGAAACGCCGACGACTTACCCGACGATCGCCTGCGACGCGAAACTCGTTTGCTTAATCAACGAAACGAGCGCGTCGGACGGCGACATTTTCCCGCACTACTTCCGCAAATCCGGCCTCGGCAAACTGGTCGGCAAGCGCAGTTGGGGCGGCGTCGTCGGGATTTCCGGTCGCGGCCCGCTGACGGACGGCGGCGGCGTCTCGGTTCCGCTCACCGCGACGAACGACGAAACCGGCGCTTACGTCATCGAAGGACACGGCGTCGACCCGGATATCGAAGTTTGGCAAGACCCGAAAGCGATGCTCGAAGGTCGCGACCCGCAACTCGAACGCGGCGTCGAAGAGCTTCTTAAAGAACTCGAAAAAGACCCGAAACGCTATCCGCAACGCCCGGCCGACCCGGACAAAAGCAAAGGCGCCGTCAAGGACTACACGAAATAGTCGCCCGCCGAAAGCGGTTTTACCCGCGGCTCAACGGACGCTCCGGGCCCGCGCTACCGCGCGGAGCCGTTCGCGCTTGTTTTCGCGGCGTTTACGGCAACGCGGTAGCATTTACAGGAGCGCTACTCGACCCGAATCGTCTCCGAGAAAACGACCGGATTCGCGTCGCGTAGTGTGATTTTAACGCGAATTGTGTACGTCCCAGGCGTCGGGAAAACCGGATTAACCGTATTCTCCGGCGTCAGCGCGAACGTGTAGCCGGGTTCGTCGGGCCACGCGTCCGACGTTTCCGGCGCCTCTAAAACGCACTGAGTTCCAGCGTCGACGTCGGTATGTCCGACAACCGACGAATCGGCCAACGAGGAGCCGGGGAAAAACGACGCCGCTTTTTCAACCGTGTATTTAACGCTCAAAACGTTCGCTCCATCGTTTAACAGCGGCACGTCGTTGTCGTATGCGTCGTAAATTCGCGCGAGAAGCGTAACGCTTTCGCCGTTTCTAATCGTTACGTTCATACTAACCCCCACGAGCGAAACAGTCGCTTTGTATTCCGTTGTTTTAACATTCGCCAACGCGCTCACCGCGCAATTTACTCGCCATTGTGTTCCCATTTTACGTCCACGCCGAATCGCTCAGAAATTTTTCGCCGTCGAAGATTCGGAAAGTTTCGCTGCCGGAAAGCGCGACTTCCATCGGCGACGCTTCGGCGGTTAAGACGACGGCGAACGACGCAGCGCAATCGGTCGCGCTCGTTTTCAAAATCGTTTCCTTGTCCATCGTTTACCCTCTCAAATACCGGTCTGGTTTTCGTTTTTTTCCGACTCGCTAAGCCACGTAATTTTCAAACGCCGCCCGAATCGTCCCCAAAAAAAGCCGCCCAACACTGACGCCGCCGCCAACCAAACGCAACGGACGGCGGCCTGCGCGACGTCCTCGAATACGGCCTCGATTTTATCGCGCACCATCGCCGTCAGACTCTGAATTTTGCCGTCAATTTCGCCGCCGACGGCGGCGATTTTTTCGTCAATCGCGTTTCCAACGTCGGCAAGTTCGGCCTCGATTTTCGACCGTATTTCACTCTCGACCGCTTCCAAACGTTCGCGCAACGCCGCTTCCAAACGTTCCGCCACCGCGTCGCCGATGAGACCGGTTTGGCCGTTGCCGTTACACGCCGGGTCGTTCGGGTCGCACTTCGGGCCGCTCGGCGCGGGCGCGGCGGGAGCGCGTTTGTTATACCACCCGGCGACAACACCCGACGCTTGTTGTTTGAGGAGTTCGTCGACGTTGCGAGGCAACTCTTCGGCGGCTTCGACGCGTTCGCCCGCGAGTTCGGTTAAAATTGCGTCGGCTTCCGGCGCGGGCAAGACGTCTTCGGAATCAACGGGAACCGACGGGAGATCGTCGACGTGATACGCTACCGACCTAATTGCAGGTTGGCGCGTCGCCGCCGCGCCAACGACGCGCGGTGGCGCGTTGAAAAAGTCGACGGCTTCACGTCGCAACAAATCCGGGGCAACATAGCCGGAAATTTTGCCGACGACGCGCAAACGTCGCGCGTTCGCGCCCGGCCCGTCAAATTCAACGGCGACGAATTGCGGCGCTTTGCGCGCGACCCCGTAGTTTTGACACAACGCCTCGCCGCTAGGGGTTGTAATATCGACGCGGCGAATATCGTGCCCGGCTTGTTTCAATTCGGCGACAACAGGTTCCAGCGGGGCGCAATATTTGCAACCGACAAACGTGAAATACAAAATAGCGCGGTGAACTGTCGGCGCTACGAGCGGCGGCGCTTGAAGTTTCGGTTTGGGCTGTTCCGTTTTCGGCTCCGGTCTAGGAATGTCGGGTACCGGAACGCCCATTTCGCGAACCTCGTCGACGGTCAGACGTGCGACAGCCGGGCGAATCGAGTACCCGCCAACGCGACCGACAACCGGAACGGACGCGACGACGGGAACGACGTTCGTGTTATCGACAGTCGCGGCGACGCGGCGAAACGTCGGGCGCGAACCGGCGCGGAGCCCCAGCCCTTCGTAGAAGTTGCGGAAGTCAAGTGCGCCGCCCAAGTTACGGTCAAAGTCAAGCTCTTCTTGCGGAGCGTTGTCGCCGTCCATTTGGTAACACAGAATCGAGCGCAATTCGAGGTAATCGCCGTTCCATTGCGCGATTCCGCTTCCGGATTGGCCTTGTTCCGGCGCGGGCTTGAACGTTCGAATTTTCCCGAAATCGCCCAAAACGCGGCCCTTCCACGCCATCGGCTCGCGCGCTTTCGGGCACCCGACCGACTCAATCGGTTCGCCTGCGACGATTGCGGCGCGCGTCATAGGCGCAATCGGAACAATCGGCGGGTCATACGATTCGAGCGCCGCGCGAGGAATGCCGACGATTGCGAAGTCCTCGCCGTCCTTGTACAGCATACGATCAAAACGCGCCTCGACGTTGACCGGTTTGCCTGCGCCGAAATATTGACAAGTAATCGAGTTCGAACCCTCGACAACGTGCGCGTTCGACGCGACGACGTATTCGTCGCGCGTCTTGCCGATGGTCGTGCCGGTTCCCGCCGAATACCCGGAACCGCCGTTTCCGCAAATGACGCGCGGCGACGCGGCGTGTTGTTCCTCCATCGTTTGCGCGATTTTCGGCAATTCGTCCCGCTCGCTTCCGTGCGACGGGATAGCGCAACACGCGGCGGCAAGCAAACCGCCCAACAGCAAAATTTTACGCTTCTTAGACATTGTGAAGCCCTCCTTTGCGACAAATTTTAGCCGGGAAAATTTTTCTTGTCAAACGCCGAATAAGCTAAAAGCCCAACGCGTCCCCGATACGCCCCACAAATTTGGCGAACTCATCGTTAGTCCACACCGCGTAAAATAGTACGGCGTATAGAACTCCCAAAACTCCCAGCGTCGCGCAAACTCCAAGCGCGACGCGTAGACAAAAGCGTAGGCAAAAACGGAAAAATTTCATTTTTCAGTCTCCAAAAACAACCTCAATCGGCGTAAATGTCGGCTTGAAAATGTAAGAGCCGTTCACATAAGAAACGCTACCGCCTGTCATTACTTGTGTTGCAGCGTCGCCTTTACGCACAAAATACACGCCGTCAATAATAACATCCTCCGTATACCGTAGTACAGGCGTTTTAATTACGATCGCCAGCGAATTGGTTAGAGCGTTGGTCGCAACATCAAACTGCGCGGAATTAAACGGGATATAACCGGCGTTTATTTTTCTTGCGCTTGGAAGTCGACGCAGTGCGTTCGGCAACAGAAGCGCGAGCGAACGAACAACGCGCCGTCCGGAAACGCGATCGGTTCGAGCGGCGGGAGCGGCGAATTGTTGCGAAGGCGGAACAACTCGTTGTATTCCGCCGGTTTCGCCGAGTGAAACGCGGCGCCGTCGGA
>JAFYQR010000066.1 GCA_017559825.1 Thermoguttaceae bacterium
CGAAGCGGAAGCGACCGAAACGCCCGCCGACGAAACGGAAGCCGAAACGCCCGCCAAATAACGCCGTTTTGTCGATTTTAACGTTTATGCAAACAACGAAACCCGTTCCCGATATTGGAAAGGCGCTCCTTATGCGACGCACCCTCGTTAACGCCCTTTCGACCGTTCTTCTCGGCGCCGCGTTTTTCGCCGCCGCGACGCCGGTCGTCGACGCCCAATTCCCGTCCCGTCGCTCGACGGCGACGCAAGCCCCAGCTCAAACGAAAACGACGACGCAAACCGCGCCGAAAACCGACGCTTACTCGCGAATCAAGGCGTTCGTCGACGCCGACGCGTTCCTCGTCGCTCGGCTCGACCTAACGCAAATCGATCTCGACGCGCTCGACAAAACCGCGACGAAAATCTTCGTCGAAACGCTCGAACGCCAAGAATTCGACGCCGCCGCGATCAAAACGGCGCGCCGCGAATTTAACAAAACCTTCAACGCCGTCAAAGAGCTCGGTTCCGAGAAATTGGCGCAAATCCGCGAAGAAACGGGCCTGCGCGAAATTTACTTCGTCGTTCCGCGCTCGACCGAACGCGAGTTCTTCGTCTACGCGCCGTTGGCGAAGTCGAAACGCGCCGGCGTTTTAGAGCTCGTCGCTCCGTTCGCTCGCAACGGCGCGTTCGAAATCGGCTCCGGCGTCGCGTTCGGAACGCCGAAATTCAACGCCGACTACTTCAAGCGTTTCCAAGCGAAACCGAATCCGCGCCTCGCGGAATACCTCGCCGCCTCGACCGCGACGCTGCAAGTTTACGTCGGCGAAACCAACGTCGCCCCGCTCGTCGCGCTCGCCGACGTCGACGGCGAGCAAGCGTTCGCCGACCTCCTCGCGAAGGCTCCGGTCGAGACCCGCCGCGCCGTCGAAACGTTCGACTCCTATTTTCTCTCCGGACAATTTGAAATCGACGTCAACGCGTTGAAAGCGAGCGCTTCGTTCCGTTTCGCGTCGGCGGACGCGGCGGACAAAGTTCGCCTCGGGCTCGAAAAACTCGCCGAAACCGGCGTCGCCGACCTCGAAAAGGCGCTGATCGCGAAAGCGGCGGAGAAGAACGCCGCCGAGTTCGAAAAATACAACGTCGTTCCGGTCGTTCGCGAGTTGGTTCGCGGCTTCCTGACGAGTTCGCTCCCGAAACGCGACGGCGCCGCCTTGACGCTCGAACTGCAAGCGGGCCCGGCTCTTCCGCTCGCGAACCCGCTGACCGGCGCGCTCTTCCTCGCCGCGCTTCCGCGAGCGGTCGAAGGTTTTGAAAAAGCCGGCGACGCGCTTCAAAAAGCGGCGAAAGACGCGATTTCGGCGAACGCGAGCCAAACCGACGAAGCCGACGAAGCGCCCAAGTCGACCGAACCGGACGCCGCGAACGATTCGCAACGCCTCCGCAATTTGCAACAACTCGGCTTGGCGACGCACAACTTCATCGACGCGAACCTCCCCCCCGGAAAATTCTCCCCTCCGCTTCTCCCGGCTCGTTATTCGGTCGACGCGAACGGCAAACCGCTCCACAGCTGGCGCGTTTTCCTCTTGCCTTACCTCGGTCAAAAAGAGCTTTACGATAAAATCCGTCTCGACGAGCCTTGGGATTCGGAGCATAATCGCCAATTCCACGCGCAAACACCCGCGATCTATCGTCGTCCCGACGCGCCTGAAAGCGGTTGCGTTTACTCTTGCGTCGCCGACGAAAAGGCCGTCCTTCAACCGGCGAAGGAATCGGGCGCGCAAACCGGGCTCAATCTTACCGCCGTTACCGACGGCGTATCGCACACGATTCTTTTCGTCGAGCGGAGCGAACCGGTTTGCTGGATGGATCCGACCGCCGATTTGACGTCCGACGAGCTTCTCGCCGAAACGCGCGCCGCCGAAGGCGCCCTTCCGCTCGTTCTTCTCGACGGTCGCCCTCAACTGTTCAACGCTCTCCCCAACGCTTCGGGAATCGACGCGAACGCATTCAAGGCTTACGTTACTTACGCCGGCGGCGAAACGTTCCCGCAATAATCGATTTCGAATCGACGGCGAAGCGCGAGTAAGTTTCGCCGTCTCGAAACGCCGAACGCGGCGTCCGAACCGGTTCCAACGACCGATTCGAACGCCGCGTCTTTTTTTGCTCGCCGTCAATTTCCGCCGCCCGCTCTCTCGAACCGGCGCAAACGAAACGACGCAAATTTTACCGATTTTAACGGTTAAACCGAAGCCGCGCCGCTCATTCGACGCCTTTCACCGGGTATCCGTCCGCCTCGACCGCCGCCGTCAACTCGGCAAGCGTCGCGTCGACGTCCGCGCCGTCGACGAACTCGACGACCGCCGTTCCCGCCTTATGATCGACAAGAGCCGCCGCGACGCCGGGCGCCGCTTCGAGCGTTTTTTTGACCCGCGCTTCGCAATGTCCGCACATCATCCCTTCGATTTTCATCGTCTTTTTCATTTTCGTCTCCTTTTCGCAATTTTCGCGACAAACGCCGATTTCCGACGCCGCCGCGCTCAAAATTTCGCTCAACGTTTTTTCCGTTTGCGCCGACTTTTCCGCCGCCTCGCCGAACCGTCGCGCCGGGCGGTCGTTTCTCGCGTCGCTCGGATTGAACCGGTTCAACCGCAAGGCGTTCGAGACGACGCAAAAGCTCGACAGACTCATCGCCGCCGCGCAAAACGCCGGACTCAGCGTCCAACCGAACGGCGCCCCGAGCCCCGCCGCCAACGGAATCCCGACGGCGTTGTACGCGAACGCCCAAAACAAATTTTGCCGAATAATCCGCAAAGTCGCCCGACTTAGCCGAATCGCCGCCGGAGCGTCCGCCAACCGTTCGCCGAGCAAAACGACGTCCGCCGCGTCGACCGCGACGTCGGTTCCGGTTCGAACG
>JAFYQR010000067.1 GCA_017559825.1 Thermoguttaceae bacterium
CGAGCGCGGTCGCGCCGACGGCTTCGAATTTCGCGTCGTCTTCGAGCGCGGTCGCGCCGACGGCTTCGAATTTCGCGTCGTCTTTGAGCGCGGTCGCGCCGACGGCTCCGAATTTCGACGCGCCGAGAGCGTTCGTCGCCCAAGCGCCGAGCGACGCGTCGACTCCGACCGCGCCGAACGTCGCTCCGACGAACCCGAGTTTGCGTTGGTGATCGGCCGCGCCCTCGGCCCGTCGAGACGGAAATCGCTTTGAGCGCCGCGTTTTTCCGCGACGCTCGGCGGCGTTTCTTGACGAAGCGAAATTTTCGGAGCAAGCGGCGCGTCGAAAGCGGCGGAATCGCGCGTCGGCGCAAACTTTAACGAAAAAAGCGGCTCGGCGAGCCGCGAAGCGAACGCGAAGGAACGAAACGATGAAATACTGCTTTGTTTTATTTGGCGTCGGGTATCTCGGGTTGATGGCGAACCTCTTTTTGATGGGGAACGACGCGCCGACCGAGCCGCAAATCGCGCCGCCGATCGCGAAAACGGTCGCGCTCGAACTCCCGTCAGGCGAAGGGAACCCGCGCAACAGCGAAGGCGCCTTCGTTCGCTTGGAAAACGGGGAAATCCTTTACGTTTACACGCATTATTACGGAAAATCGGGGGACGACCACGCCTCCGCGTACCTTGCGAGCCGCGTTTCGAAAGACGGCGGCGCGACTTGGTCCGAAGAGGACGCGCTCGTTCTCGAAAACGAAGGGAAACTGAACGTCATGTCGGTTTCGCTTCTGCGGCTCCGCGACCGCTCGATCGCGCTTTTCTACTTGGTGAAGGAACACGCCGGAGACTGCCGTCCTTACGTTCGCTTCTCTTACGACGAAGGCAAAACGTGGAGCGAGCGCGTCGAAACGATTCGCGAAGAGTCGTACAACGTTCTGAACAACGACCGCGCCGTTCAACTGGCGGACGGGCGGCTTCTCCTGCCGATCGCTCGACACGCTTACCGGGGCGGCGACGTTTACAATTACGAGAGCAAAGCGACCGTTTTCTGTTTGATTTCCGACGACGGCGGCCGTCGTTGGAAGAAGAGCGATTTCGTTCCGAACTCGAAAAATATTATGTACCAAGAGCCCGGCGTCGTCGAGCTGGCGGACGGGCGGCTCTTGATGACGCTGCGCAACGCGAGCGGACGGCAATATTTCTCGTATTCGAGCGACCGCGGCGTTACTTGGAGCGACTCCGAACCGTCGCCGCTCGTGTCGCCGACGTCGCCGGCCGTTATCAAGCGCGAGCCGGGCGGCGACAACTTGATCGCCGTTTGGAACGAGTCGCCGAACGCTCGCAACCCGTTGACCGTCGGGATTTTATCGCCGGACGGAAAAACGGTTTTGACGAAGAAAACGCTCGACCGCTCCGCCGAGGGCGAGACGCGCGGTTTCTGCTATCCGGCGCTTCATTTCGTCGATCCGGAGACGTTCCTCGTCGGATACTGTTGCGGACGCTCGCCTTGGGGGCTGAACGCGTCGCGAGTTTCGCTCGTTCGCTTCGACGATTTGAAACGGAATTGACGATTTTAGCGGTTTTAACGTCGCGTTTCGAGCGGGCCGCGTCGCCAAGCGACGTTAAATTTAACGATTTTAACGGTCGCGGAGATTAAAACGGTCGTTCGATAAACGAAAACGCCGCGAACTGGGAGTGTTTCCGAGTTCGCGGCGTTTTGCGTTTCGAAGCCAAGAAAGGACGATTCGACGCGCGGGAAGTCGGTTGGGCGGCGCGGCGAAGAAAAATCGGCTCGGCAAGCGACGCGACGTTTGCGTTAGACGCAAAAAGAAGCTGAGTTTAACGATTAAGCTGATTTTGCCGCGCTCGAACGCTCAACGTTCGACGGCGACGATTCGGCCCGCTTCCATTCGAACGCGGATTTCGGCGATTTCCGCGGCGAAGTTTTCGTTGTGCGTCGCGAAAATCAACGTTTTTTTCGCGCGGCGCAACCCGGCGAGGAAGTCGAGGAGGCGGCGCTGCGTTTCGACGTCGAGTCCGGCCAGCGGCTCGTCCATCGTCAGCGCGTCCGGGTTCAGCGCCAAGACGCAAGCGAAGGCGACGCGGCGTTTTTCGCCTCCGGAAAGCGCGTAAGGCGCCCGGCGACGCAACGGCTCGATTCGCAGTAGCGCGAGGCAGTCGTCGACTCGGCGCGAAATTTCCGCTTCGTCGAGCCCCATTTGACGCGGCCCGAACGCGATTTCGTCCTCGACCGAGCCGCAAAAGAGCTGCGCGTCGACGTTTTGAAAAACGTACCCGACGCGTCGATGGAACCGCTTCGAAAACGTCGCGTCTTTTAGCGTCGGGCGGTCGATAAGCTCGCCGTCGAAACGGTACTCGCCGGAACTTGGGAAAATTAGACCGTTTAGAAGACGCAAAAGCGTCGTCTTGCCGCACCCGTTCGGGCCGAGAAGCGCGACCGAGGCGCCGCGTTCGACCGTCAAATCGAGCTCTTGCAAAGCGCGGACGCCGTCCGGGTAGGCGAACGAAACGTTTTTCAATTCAATCATCGGACGAACGACTCCAAGTAAAAGAAAATCGCGGCGAAAACAACGAGCGCGACGACGCCGAGCGCGTCGACCGGGCGGAAAACGCCGACCGGAAAACGACGGTATTCGCCGGAAAAACCGCGGCAAGTCATCGCGTCAAATTGCTCTTCGACCGCGTCTTGCGCTTTCAAAAAGGCGACGCCAACGACGCCGCCGAGCGTCGCGCCCTTGCGCCGGTTGCGACCGACCGAGCGGAGCCGAACCGCGTCGAGCGTTTGGAGCGCGATTTCGGCTAATAACGCGACGTATTTCAACGCGAGGTCGAAGGTGAAGACGAAAAGGTCGGGCGCGCCGAACGTTTTGAAGCTCGCCGAAAGCTGGTTCCAAGGGGTCGACCGGGCGAGAAGCGCGATTAACGTTGTCGCGACGAGCGTTTTGCAAGGAACGACGACGAAAGCGCGCGGCTGACCGAAAAACGTTGCGGGCGCCGTTATTAATAAGGAGAAAAGGAACGCTTGGAAGGGCGCCGTCAAGACGTCGGCCAAGCGTCGAGGGGAAAGAAACGCGACGCGAACGAGCGTCGCCGCGCCGAGAATCTCGACGAACGCGAAATTTTGCGCCGCCGCGACGAGCAAAACGAGCGCGAAAACGCAAAACGTCTCGACCGGCGTCGACAAACCGAACGCGCTTCCGGCGACCGGCGCTCGCCGAACTTGCGACAAAACCGCCGATATCGTCGCCGCGCTCCGACGAACGAACGCGTCGCGGTCGCGCGGCGGTTCGTATCGCTCGTCGGAGTCGAGCCAAGCTGGAAGTTGCGGATTTTCTGTCGATTCGGTCGAGTTCATTTTATCGGCCAAATTGGCGCAAGTCGGTTAAGCGGAACGCTTCGCGGCGACGAAGAGATAGGAAAGTTTCGCCAAAACGACCGAAAGCGCCGTCCCGATAATCGCCGAAAGGACGTAAGCGGCCCAATCGGGGAGCCCCGGCGCCGTTTCCGCGAGGGAATAATCGGGAACCGGCGCGTTCCAAGCGAAACCGTCGGCCAAACCGGACGGCGTGTAACCGAGTTCCGGGCCGTCGTCGGCGGCTTGCGTCGCGGCGATCTCGTCGGCGCCCCATTCGCCCCAAGCGGTTCCTTCGGCGAGAAGGCCGAGCGGCGAAAGAACGATCAAAAGCGCCAACATCAAGTATACGGGAAGGAAACGGGAGTCGGACGTTTGCGGCGCTTGGGCGTTCGCGGTGTCGGCGTCGGCGGTTTCCGACGTTAAATCGGCGAACTCGGGGGAGAAACGCGGGGCCGATTTGCGAATGAACGCGAAAACGGCGACCGAAAAAATCGCTTCAGCCAACCCGAAAACGGTCAGGTGCCCGACCATCATCGCCGGAATCGCGACCGAAAGACCGTACGGACAGTAGAGCGCCTGGCCGTTCGCGTCGGTAAAGAGCGAAGGCTGGACGCCGAACTGAACCGCGGTCGTCAGCGCCGCGACGTTCAATCCGACGTAAGACGAAACGGCGACGGCGACGAGCGCGTTTTTCGAAAATCGTTTCATCGCTCGATAAACGTAATAGCCGACGAAGGGACAAACGAACGCGAGGTTGAAGCAGTTGGCCCCGAACGCGATAATTCCGCCGTCGCCGAAAAGGAGCGCTTGAATCGCCAGCGCGATCGTCAGCGCGACGCAGGCCGCCTCGGGGCCGAGCAGAATCGCGAGAACGGTTCCGCCGACCGCGTGCCCGGTCGTGCCGCCCGGAAGCGGGATGTTGAACATCATCGCCAAAAAGGAGCAAGCGGCGGCGACGCCGAGCGCGGAGAAACGCTCTTGCGGGAAATCGCGAACGACTTTTTTAATCGAACGGCGCCAAACGGGAACGGTCGCGGCTGTCAAAACGACGCAGGTCGAAACGCTCAGATAATTATCCGGAATATGCATCGGCGGGGGCTTTCGGGCTGGGCTCGAAACGAAAATCGATTTGAGCGAACGTCGGAGGAAACGGGGAACAAGGGAACGAAAAGCGCGAGGAATCGGCGATACCGCGCTCTTTGTCTGAAACGTAAGGGAAAGGCGAGGCGACGACGCGAACGGGCGAAGCGGGGGCTGCGAAATTTTGCGGTCGGCGCGTTATTTCGCCGCGTTTTTCAGAACGTTTAACGGCGACGCGTTTTCTTCGCAATGCTCTTCGTGTTCGCGGCTGGCGTCGAAGAGGTCTTGAACGGTGCGTCGTTGCAGAAGCGAACGGATTTCGTCGTTAAATTCCGACCAAAAAAGACGCGGACCGCAGGTCGCAGCGCGTTGGCAGTCGGAGTCGGCGGCGAGACACTCGACGACCTCGAGCGGGCCCTCCATCGTTTCGATCGCTTCGAGAAGCGTAACCTCGGCGAGCGGTTTGGCGAGCGCGTATCCTCCTTTCGCGCCTCGGAGCGACTCGACGACGCCGGCGTCGCGGAGAGCGAGAATCAAGCGGCTGACGTATTTTTCGGAAATTTGTTGCGATTTAGCGATTTCGCGGATCAAACGGGGGCGGCCCTCGCTTTGATGCGCCGCTAAATCAAGTAAGATGCGCAAACCGTATCGGCCTTTTGTAGAAATTTTCATTGCGAACTTGGAATCCTAGGAAAAAAGTATGACGGGCGGCAAAAGGTCGAAAAGCGGCGCCGACTTTCGCAAGCGCGAAAGAACGCCGAGTCGCGAATCGTCGCTCGTTTGGTTCGGCCGTTTAGCCAAAACGTCGAGCGTTGATTTTTACGCGACTTTACTAATATACCGTATTTTGTTTTCAAACGCAAGAAGCCAAACGAAAGATATTCGACAAATATCGTCGATTTTTTCTTAAAATTCGGCCCCCCGGCGTGTCGTCGTCGGAAAATTTGGTATAATAATTAGACCCGACCGACGAAAACGCGCCGACGCCGTCTTTTGACGCGACCGTCGGGCGGCGGGAAAACGCGTCGGCTTCGCGCCGTTTGACTTTCCTTTTTTCGAGCGAAAATCGACGTTCGGCGGAGCGCGTAAATAAAACGACGTTTGAAAAGTTTGAAAAACGTCGCGCCGGTCAAAAAATCAAAACGGCTCGTTCGAGCGAAAAAAGGCGGCGGAAACGCGTTGAAATCGCTCGATTCGACGATAGATTTAGGTAAAACGGAGGAATTTTAACGATGAAACAGGGAAAACGCGGGAGCGTCGCGCCTTGGGCGGCTTCGCTTTGCGTCGGGTTGGCGGCGGGCGTCGCGGCGACCGGCGTTCAAGCGCAAGAAAATGGAACGAAATTCGAATATCCGAAAGCGCGCGTCTGCGACCAAGTCGACGAATATTTCGGAACGAAAGTCGCCGACCCGTATCGCTGGATGGAAATCGAGAAAACGCCGGAGTTGGAAGAGTGGATCGCCGCCGAAAACAAAACGACGAACGCCTACCTCGACCAAATTAAGTTCCGCGACGAACTGCGCCGCGAGATGACCGAGCGTTACGACTACGCCAAGCAAGGGACGCCTTGGAAACGCGGCGGACGTTACTTCTACTCGAAGAACTCGGGGCTGCAAAACCAGTCGACGCAACACTTTAAAACGTCGCTCGACGGTGAGGAAAAGCTCCTGATCGACCCGAACGCGCTCTCCGACGACGGCACCGTCGCGCTCTCGTCGCTGGCGATTTCGAAGGACGGGCGCTATATGGCGTACTCCGTTTCGGTCAGCGGTTCCGACTGGCGGGAGATTTACGTTCAAGAAATCGAAAGCGGCAAAAAGCTCGACGATCGCGTCCGCTGGGCGAAGTTCACCAACATCGCTTGGAAGGGCGACGGCTTCTACTACAGCCGTTACGACGCGCCGCCGGCCGGGCAAGAGTTGAGCGCTAAGAACGAATATCACAAGATTTACTATCACCGCGTCGGCGACCCGCAAGAGAAGGACGTCCTCGTCTTTGAAGACCGTTCCGCGCCGCTCCGCAACTGCGTCGCGTCGGTCGAAGAGGACGAAAACTGGCTCTTCGTCTATCAAAACGACTCGACCTACGGCGCGAAAGTCTTCTTCGACGATTTGCGCGACGAAAAAACGGAATTTCAAACGCTTTATCCGGCGTTCGACTCCGAAACGAGCGTCGTTACGGTTAAGGACGACGTTTTTTACGCGCTGACCGACCATAAGGCGCCGAACCGCCGTTTGGTCGCCGTCGACCCGAAAAATCCGGCGCCGGAACATTGGCGCGACGTTTTGCCGGAGTCGGAAAACCTGCTCGAATCGATCGTTCCGGTTGGCGACAAACTCCTCGCGAAGTACCTGGTCGACGCGGCGCACGAGTGTGTTTTTGTCGATTATAACGGTAAAAACGTCGGCAAACTCGCCGTTCCGGGGCTCGGCGTCGTCGGGATTTCGGGCGACAAAGGGGACGACGAGTTCTTCTATTCGTTCACGTCGTTCGCGTCGCCGACGACGATTTACAAAGCGGACGCGAAAACCGGCGAGTCGACGCTCTTCTGGGCGCCGGACGCGGGCTTCGATCCGAACGATTACGTCGTCGAGCGCCTCTGGTATACGAGCAAAGACGGGACGCGCGCGCCGATTTTCGTCACGTATAAGAAGGGGCTCGTGAAGGACGGCGCCAACTCGACGATTCTTTACGGTTACGGCGGGTTCAACATCAATATGACGCCGTCGTTCAAACCGACGCGCATGCCTTACCTCGACCGCGGCGGCGTCTTCGCGGTCGCCGTCTTGCGCGGCGGCGGCGAGTACGGCGAAAATTGGTACAAAGCCGGAACGAAAACGCAAAAGCAAAACGTTTTCGACGACTTCATTTCGGCGGCGGAGTTCTTGATCGCCGAAAAGTTCGCGTCGCCGGAAACGCTGGCGATCAACGGCGGCTCGAACGGCGGTCTTCTCGTCGGCGCGACGCTGACGCAACGTCCGGACCTCTTCGCGGCGGCGGTTCCGCAAGTCGGCGTCCTCGATATGCTCCGCTACCACAAGTTCACGATCGGCTGGGCTTGGGCGAACGATTACGGCACGAGCGAAGAAAGCGAAGAGATGTTCCGCTATCTCCTTAAATATTCGCCGTTGCACAACGTTCGTAACGACGCGAGATACCCGGCGACGATGGTGATGACCTCCGACCACGACGACCGCGTCGTTCCGGCGCACTCGATGAAATTCGCCGCGACGCTCCAAGCGAACGCCGACGCGACCGACGCTCCGCTCTTGATTCGCGTCGAGTCGAAAGCCGGGCACGGCGCCGGGAAACCGACGTCGAAAATCGTCGACGAAGCGGTCGATATGTACGCTTTTATCTTGTTTAACACGCAAAAGGATAAAAGCTCCGAAAAATAAAAGAATCAAAGCGAACGTCGCGGCGCGTTTTAGGACGAGTCGCGACGACGTTTTGATTTTTTGATTATTGGCGCTAGAACGTCGCTCCGTCGGGGCGGCGTTTTTTTGTCGCCGTGGATTTCGGCGATTAAGCGAGAGCGAGCGAAAGCGGGGGCGGCTTGTAGGAATTATTCCAAGACCGGCGCCCGAAATCGTCCCATAGTTTTTCCCGTAGTTTTTCCCATAGACGCCTGCAAGTCTTTTATCGACAAGGGCCGTCGGACTCCTTATAAAGTCGGTCGGCGAGCGTCGCGAAAATTTTCGAAAAAAATCGGCGTTTTTTCGACGTTTTTCTTGCTTTTCGCGTCGCGGTCTGTTAAAATAAGCCCGTTCTTACCGCCGAAGTCAATTTTGACGCGGCGACGTCCGCTCCTCGGCCGTTTGGCGGTTGGAAACGAGCGGGCGAAACGGCGAGTTCGACGTTGATATTATTAATATAGGGCGCGTTGGCGTCGGCGTTCGAACGCGTTTTGACGATTTTCCCGATTTTTCAGACGTTATTTTCGGAGTATTTGCGATGAAATCGATTTCTCGACGACGTTTTATGGGCGACGCTCTTCTGACGGCGGCGGCCGCGTCCGCGGCGACGAGCGGCCTTTGGCTTCCGGCTTCGGTCCGAGCGCAAGACGCGAAAAAGGCTTCCGCGAACGAAAAATTCGGCGTGGCGATCGTCGGTTGCGGCGGTCGCGCCGGCAGCCATATCGGCGAACTCCTCGCGGACGGTCGTTCCGAAATTCTTTACCTCTGCGATCCCGATCTCCCGCGCGCCGAAAATCGCGCTAAAGACATTGAGAAAAAGACCGGGCGCAAGCCGAAGGTCGTCGCCGATATGCGCGAAGCGTTCGCCGACCCGGCTGTCGACGTCGTTACCTGCGCTTCGGCGAACCACTGGCACGCGCTCTGCGGCGTCTGGGCGATGCAAGCCGGGAAGCACGTTTACATCGAAAAACCGATTTCGCACAACATTCACGAAGGGAAAGCGCTGATCGCCGCCGCGAAAAAATACGGAGTTATGTGCCAAGTCGGGTCGCAATGCCGTTCGAACGAAGCGATCCAAGGCGCCTTCAAGTTCGCTAAAGACGGCGGCGTCGGCGAAATCAAACTGACCCGCGGCCTCTGCTACAAACGTCGCAAGTCGATCGGCGCGCTCGGCAAGTACAAGGTTCCGGAAACGGTCGACTACAATCTCTGGAGCGGCCCGGCGCCGATCGTCGACCCGCCGACCCGTCCGAATTTCCACTACGACTGGCACTGGCAACGCCTCTACGGGAACGGCGACCTCGGGAACCAAGGCCCGCACCAAACCGACATCGCCCGCACCTTGCTCGGCGTCGAAGATTTCCCGACGAGCGTTATCTCGTACGGCGGCCGCCTCGGTTACCAAGCGGAACGCAAAGACGATAATTACGTCGACGCCGGCGACACCGCGAACACCGAAGTGTCGATTTACAACTACGCCGACGGCAAAACGCTCGTTTTCGAAACGCGCGGCCTCGAAACGGAACCGTATCGCGGCGCTTCGATCGGCGTCGTCGCCTACGGTTCGGAAGGTTATATCGTTCAAGTTAACTACGGTTACTGCGTCGCTTACGACCTCGAAGGCAAGCAAATCAAGGAGTTCAAAGGCGGGCGCGACCTGAACCACTTCCGCAACTTCCTCGACGCCGTCAAGAACGACGATTACGCGAGCCTGAACGCCGACGCGCGTTGCGGGCACCTCTCCGCGGCGCTCTCGCACCTCGGGAACATCTCGTACTACCTCGGCGAAGAAAACAAAGTTTCCGCCGACGAAGCGAAGAAGGTTTTGGAAGCGGTTCCGGGGAACGACGACAACGTCGAAACGCTCGGTCGCACCTTGGCGCACCTCGAAAAGAACGGCGTCGACCTCGCGAAAACGCCGATTTCGATGGGCCGTATGTTGAAGATCGACCCGAAAACCGAATCGTTTGTCGACGACGCGGAAGCGAAGGCGATGGAAACCCGCGAATACCGCGGCGAATTCGTCGTTCCGACCGCCGACAAAGTTTGACGAAGCGTTAAACGTCGGTTTTAGAACGTTTTCGGACGCGGCGCGTCGGTCGTTCGCGTCCGAAACGGCGAGCCGTCGTCGCTTGATCGCGTTGAAAAACGCGGGTTCTAAGCGGCGACGCCGGTTGCGTTTTGCCTCGTTGGGTTGGAAAACGCGTCGACTTTAACGGTTTTAACGACGAAAAACGGAAACGCCAAGCGATTGGGGAGAGCGAAAGGGGCGGCGAATGAGTTCGCGGGAGGCGGTCGAAGCGGAAATTAAAGAGAACGTCGAGCGGGTTCGCGAGCGAATCGAAGCGGCGGCGGAGCGTTCCGGGCGGCGCGGTTCCGACGTAACGCTCGTCGCGGTGTCGAAGTATTCGGCGCCGGACGACGGGATCGTTTCGGGGCTGTTGCGGGCCGGAGCGTTCGACTTGGGCGAAAACCGACCGCAAAAATTCTTAGAGAAGGCGAACTTTTGGGCCGCGTCGTCGTATTGGAACGCCGCCGAAGCGCCGCTCGATTTTGTTCCGGAAGCCTTGCGTTCGTCGGAGCGCGGCGACGTTGGCGCGTTGTTGCAAAACGTTGCGGATAAAGACGTTGTGGAGACGGCGCAAGGCGACGGCGTCGGCGTTTCGAGCGTCGGACGGTTGCGTTGGCACTTCATCGGCCCGCTCCAACGGAATAAGGCGCGTCGAATTTTGCCCTTCGTTTCGCTCCTTCATTCGGTCGATTCGTTGAAACTTTTGGAGGCGCTCGACCGAATGCTGAGCGAGGAAAGCGGGCGCGCGGCGACGGGAAAACGACTCGCCGACGAGCCGATTTTTCCGGAAACGATTTCGGCGCTTCTCGAAGTTCGCCTGTCGGACGACGCCGAGAAACAAGGGTTCGAACCGGACGAACTGCTCGACGTTTTGCCGCGAGCGGCGGCGTTCCGTCGGGTGAAAATTCGCGGGCTGATGGGGATGGCCGGTTTAACCGCGAGCGAATCCGAAACGCGCCGACAATTCGCGACGCTCCGCGAACTGCGCGATCGTTGCCGAACGCAATTCCCCGATTTTTCGGACTTTACCGAGCTTTCGATGGGGATGAGCGGCGACTTTGAAGCGGCGATCGAGGAGGGCGCGACGATCGTGCGCGTCGGTTCGATTCTTTATCCGGCGTCGTAAGACGGCGCGATCTCGGCGCGTCGGCGGCGTTTGTCGCGACGCGAAGCAACGTCGGGCGTTAGGCGACGCCGAACGCGGGCGCGTCGGCGAAATCGAACGCGGCGTCGTCTTCGTCGTCGCTCAAAAAAGCGGGCGTC
>JAFYQR010000068.1 GCA_017559825.1 Thermoguttaceae bacterium
CGCGTCGAAATCCTCGGTCGCGTTACGGTTCCGCAAGACGCCGCGCAACTGACGCTCCTTCTCCTCTCGCACGGCGCCGACGAAAACGCCGTCGTTACGTTCGACGACGTTCGCGTCTACCGCGATCCGCTCGACCCGGCGAAAACGCGAGCCGACGCGCCGTCGACCGACGCCGAAGCGCCCAAAGCCGCCGAGTAAGCCTCCGTCAATCTTAACGAACGGCGAGCGCGACGCAAAACGCCGAGCAAACCTCGCCGCTTCCAAGTTCCGCCCTATTTTAACGCGAACCGCCCCGCAAGAAACGCTAAGCGCGACGCTTCCCGCAAGAAACGTCGCGCTTTTTTTCGTCAACGCGCCGATTTTCCGCCGTCGCAAGCGACGCGAAACCTTGCGCCGTCAACCTTTGCGCGCTAAGACGATACGGAACCCGTAAATATAGTTGACGTCCTCCGGAAATTCGCCGAGTCGACTCCCCGACAAGCAGAGGTCGGCTTCGTCGTCCCAAGAACCGCCGCGCACGACTCGTCCCCAACCCGGCGTCGGCTCGCTCGGCCCCGTCGGATCCGTTTGCGGCGTCGCGTCGTATTTTTCCCACCAGTCCGACGCCCATTCCCAAACGTTGCCGGACATATCGACCAGCCCCCAAGGGTTCGCGCCGTAAGAGCCGACCGCCGACGGTCGCTCCAAGTACGCCCCCGGTTCGACGTCGCCGTAAGGCTCGTTTCCGTTGCAGTTAGCGCGGTCGCCGTTCAGCGTCGACCCCCAGAAAAACGGCGTCGTCGTTCCGGCGCGACACGCGTATTCCCATTCCGCTTCCCAGGGAAGTCGAAACGCAAACCCCGTCGGCGCGACGTTTAGCGCGTTCAACGCTTCGCAATAATCTTGACAGTCGAACCAAGAAACGTTTTCGACCGGAAAATCGGACGTATCGAGCCCGGCGACGTCGTCCGCGAACTGCCCCGACGTCGAAAATTCGCTCGGATTCTCGCCGGTTATCGCTTCGTATAAACGTTGCGTTACCGGCGTTTCGAGCGTCCAAAAGCCGCGCGTCAGCGTTACTTCGCGAACGCCCGCTTCGTCGTATTCCGGGGCCCCCATCAAAAACGTTCCGGGCGGGCAATACCGAAACGGAAACTCGACGCCGTTGATTTCAAGCGTTTTACGCGTCCCCGCCGCCGGGTTCGCGTCCCAAGCGACCTTTTCGTTCTCATCGCAAGTCATTGTCGTTTCTCCTATTGCAAGTTCCGCGTCGACGTTTCCGCGCCGACTTCCCACGCTAAACCTTGCGCGCTAAGACGATACGAAACCCGAGCGTCATACTTCTCGCCTCCGCGTCGCAAGCGCTTCGGGCGGCCGACCGGCAATCCTCGACCCGCCCCATCCAGCCGCCGCCGCGCGTTACCCGATATTTTCCCGACTCCGGCCCCGTCGGATCCGTTTGCGGCGCCGCGTCGTATTCGCCGTACCAATCCGCGACCCACTCGGCGACGTTCCCGCTCATATCGAAAAGCCCCCAAGGGTTCGCGTCGTAACGCCCGACCGCGGACGGCGCCGCGTCGCGATTCTGACAGTCGCCGCAATTAGCGCGGTCGTCGTCCCAAGCGTCGCCCCAATAATACGCCGTCGACGTTCCGGCCCGACACGCGTATTCCCATTCCGCTTCGGTTAGCAGCCGAAACGCAAACCCCGTCGGCGCGACGTTTAGCCGTTCCAACGCCTCCAAAAACGCTTGACAGTGAAACCAACTGACGTTCTCGACCGGAAACCGCTTGCCAAACTTAAAAGCGCTCGGATTCGAACCGTCGACCGCCTTGTACATCCCTTGCGTTACCGGCGTTTCGAGCGTCCAAAAGCCGCGCGTCAGCGTTACACTATGCGGCGTCTCCCGAAACGCCCAAAATCCCGTTTCGCTCGCCGGGCTCCCCATCGTAAACGTTCCGGGCGGGCAGTATCGAAACGGAAACTCGACGCCGGCAATTTCCAGCGTTTTGCGCGTCCCCGCCGCCGGGTTCGCGTCCCAAGCGATATGTTCGCCATTTTCGCAAAGCATTGGTATTTCTCCCGTTAAACGCCGCGACGTCGAACGCGACGCCGCTTAACCTTTATTGTCGATAAACGAGAACGCTTGTCAAGAAAAAAGTCGACGGTTCGGAGAAATTTCGCGCGATTTTCACCAAAAAGACAAAAAACGCCGAAACGGTCGTCTTTAACCGTTTCGACGTTCAATTCGAGCGCCGAACCGACGCGAGAACGCTCGGCGACGCCGAAAACCGCGTCCGCCCCAAACTTGGCGAACGCGCTCCAATCCGGAAACGCCGCCCAAAATCGACGTTTTGTTTTTAGCCAATCCCCCGTTATTCCGCCGACTTTTCGCCGGTTTCCGCTTGCGCGGCGGCGTCCCGTTCGAGATAAACGGTCAAGACGGCGACGTCGGCGGGCGTAATCCCCGGAACGCGGCTCGCTTGGCCGAGATCGGTCGGGCGGATTTTTTCGAGCTTCTCTTGCGCTTCGGCGCGGAGGTTCGAAAGGCCCCGGAAGCGGAACGTCGTCGGGATTTTGCGGGCGTCCCAACGTCGGCGCGCGGCGATTTCCCGCTCTTGACGCTCGACGTAACCGGCGTACTTCGCGTCGACGCAAACCTCTTCCGCGACCTCCTCCGAAACCGCCGCCAACTCCGGAATCCGCGCGACGACCTCGCTCCACTCCGTTTCCGGACGGCGCAGAAACTTCAAAATCGACCCGTTCGAGTCGAACGTCGTTTCGAGCTTTTCGAACGTCTCGCGAATCGCCCGCTCTTTCGCTTCGAACCGCGCCCAACGCTCGTCGTCGATCAGCCCCAACTTGCGCCCGAGCGGCGTCAAGCGGCGGTCGGCGTTGTCGGCGCGGAGCAAAAGACGGTATTCCGCCCGCGACGTGAACATCCGATACGGCTCGTCGACGCCGCGCGTCGTCAAGTCGTCGAGCATAACGCCGGTGTACGCTTCTTCGCGAGTCGGAACGAGCGGCGCCAAGTCGGACGAAAGGGACGCCGCCGCGTTCGCTCCGGCGATCAGGCCCTGCGCGCCCGCCTCCTCGTACCCGGTCGTCCCGTTGATTTGCCCGGCGAAAAAGAGCCCGCGCACCCGCTTCGTTTCGAGCGTTTGACGCAACTGACTCGGCGGCGCGTAATCGTACTCGATGGCGTAAGCGTAACGCATAATCTGCGCGTTTTCAAGACCTTCGATCATTCGAATCATCTCGTCTTGAATCGCGCGCGGGAAACTCGTCGACAAACCGTTAATGTAAATTTCGTTCGTCGTCCGACTCTCCGGCTCGAGGAAGAGTTGGTGCCGCTCTTTGTCGCCGAAACGGTCGATTTTCGTCTCGATCGACGGGCAGTAACGCGGGCCGGTCGAGCTGATTTGGCCGCTGTACATCGGCGCGAGCGACATATTATCGCGCAGAAATTGGTGCAGTTTCGGGTTCGTCCAAGTCGTCCAACACGCGAGCTGCTCGACGTCGAGTTTTCCCGTCATGAAGGAGAACGGACGCGGGTTTTCGTCGCCCGGTTGAATTTCGAGACGCGAATAATCGATCGTCCGCCCGTTCAGACGCGCCGGAGTGCCGGTTTTGAAGCGCAACAGCTGAATCCCGACCTTTTCGATAGAGTCGCTGATCGCGTTCGCCGGCGCCTCGCCCATTCGACCGCCGGGCGTCAGTTGCGTCCCGAAGTGCAAAACGCCGCGCATAAACGTTCCGCAAGCCAACACGACCGCCTTGGCGCGGTAAATCGAGTCGCCGTCGACGCGAACGCCGACGATTTGGAACGCGTCGGCGCCGTTTTCGTCCGGGCCGGTCGCCGTCGGCTCGACTTCCAGCGCGACGACCCGCTCTTGACGGAGCGCGAGGTTCGGCGTTTCCTCGACGATTCGCTTGACCTCGTCTTGGTAAAGCCGCTTGTCCGCCTGCGCTCGCGGGCCGCGCATCGCCGGGCCCTTGCGAACGTTCAACATCCGGAACTGCAAGCCGGTCGCGTCGATCGCCCGCCCCATCGCTCCGCCGAGCGCGTCGATTTCCCGAACGATGTGCCCCTTGCCGACCCCGCCGATCGCCGGATTGCAACTCATCTGCGCGACCGTGTCTAGGTTC
Organism: Thermoguttaceae bacterium; assembly: GCA_017559825.1. Classification (GTDB taxonomy): domain Bacteria; phylum Planctomycetota; class Planctomycetia; order Pirellulales; family Thermoguttaceae; genus RUG369. Next base: position 4,129 of record JAFYQR010000068.1, read on the forward strand.
CCCGTCAAGAGCGCCGTCTTCGCGCCCATTCGCGCCGCCGCGAGGGCCGCTTCCGTTCCGGCGTGCCCGGCGCCGACGACGATCACGTCGAAATCGTAAAGAGCCGCGTCCGCGTTCGCCATATTCACCGTCCCCAGCTTTCGCTATTTCTTCTATTTTAACGTTTTTTTCAAATGGAAGGAAGCGTCCCGAACCGCTCGAAACGCTCGCCGACGCGGGAAGCGCCGGAAAAAAAACGACGCGACGTTCGAAACGCCGCGCCGTCTTCAATAATCGCCGCCGTTAGTAAAGATTCGCGGGAACGGCGACCGCGTCGCTCAACTTTTCGCCGAGAGGAACGACCCAAAGCCGCTCTTCATCTTGTCGCAACAAAACGAACTCCGCGTCGATTTCAACGACGTCGGCGTCGAAGGAACCGATTTGCATGCGGTCGCCGACCTTCAAGGTAAGCACGCGATCCTCGGTCTCGACGCGCCAACGAGAAAACCGAGTCGCGGTTCCTTTTTCGTCGGTAACTTCCGGCGTCGCGGTCAAACGAGCGTAGTCGGCCGAGTCGATCCCGGAACGAACGGCGCGGAAGAGCGAGGTTTCGGCGAACGGCGCGTAAGCGGCCAACGGCCCGGACGCGAGAACTCGCGTCGGCGTCGCGTCGATCGGAAGTTTGTCCGGCGCCGGATAATCGGCGTGTCGCGCCAACGCTTGCGCGACCGCTTTTTCGCTTTCGTTCGTCGCGGTCGCGATATCGCGTTTTTCCTTATAGGTAATCGCCGACGTTTCGATCGTCATGCTCACCGCCAAATCGTCGGAGTTCTCGATAGGTCGCATGTCGAGCGCGGCGATTCGATGCAGGAACGGCGTCCAATAAAACTCGTACAAAAATTGCGTCAGCGCGGCGGTCGACGCGTTCGCTTTGACGGAATACGTTTGCGTCGCCGAGCCGGTCGCTTGGTTCCGAACGTATCGCCCGGCCTGCGCTTGCGCCTCGGTCAAATTGCAGAACTCGAGCATTTGTTCGAGCCAAATTTGATATTCGATACGCGAATTTTGCGGATTCGACGGCATCGAAAGCGCGTAAATCGGCGCGAGTTGCGCCGCCGTTTTATCCCAGTTTTCGCCGCGCTGCTTGCACGCCTGAATAAACGCTTCAAAATTCGTTCGTTGTTGCGCGATTTCGGCGCGCGGTTTCACATACGCTTTTTTGTAAAACGCGTAGCCGCCGCCGGCCGCTCCGACGCTCAACGCCGCCAACAAGACGCAGATTTTCCCAAGATTTCCCATCGATCAAGCCTCCGTCCAAGCGATTTGCGAACGTTTTAACGCGGCGC